>PLYU01000097.1 GCA_003153495.1 Myxococcales bacterium | reverse complement strand
CTCTTTGCGAAAGTAGGGCTAGCCATCGCTTGGTCTCGGCCGAAATACACCGGTCTCCTGCGCGGGGAGGTGCCGCGGGGCGCGATGGGGTGGTCTCGGTGCCCTCAGCCGGTCTGCGCGGGTCGCAGGTGCACCGCGAGCATCGCCAGGCGCGCCAGGTTGACCGCGGCCGCGAGCAGGGCGAAGTCGTGCCCGAAGCGCAGCCGGCCGCGCATGCGTGCGCGGCGCCCGCCGTGTTTGCGTCGCATCAGGTGCGCGATCTTGCGCTCGACCTTCGGGCGGGTGGCGCGATGGCGCACGCGCCAGGCGGGGTCGTGTTGCCGCTTGCGCGCAGCATCGAGCACGGCGTGCTTGGGATGCAGCCGGATGCTGCGGAGGCGTGAGGCCAAGGCTCATGCCCCTGCTCGGTGGTTTGTCCCCGCCGAGTCATTCACGCGCGCGTACGTAGGACGCGTGCGAATCGCCAGTCTCCTCGCCGCGCAGGAGCCCCAGGTGGTTTTCGTCGAGACCGAGCGATGGCTAGGAGGGCGAGCGAGGGCTACTACGCGTAGCTCGAGCGAGCCCGACGACGCCAGCGCGATGGGATCGGCGAGAAACACCGGGCTCCTAGGGCGCGTCTCCCTGCGAGTCTGCCTCGATGAAGATCCGCCGCATCCGCGGCATCTCCGCCCGGACCCGGGCCTCGACGGCGTTGGTCACGGCCTCGACGTCTCG
The DNA here is from genome assembly GCA_003153495.1 of Myxococcales bacterium. GTDB lineage: Bacteria > Myxococcota_A > Polyangia > Polyangiales > Polyangiaceae > Palsa-1150. The sequence continues at coordinate 17,672 of PLYU01000097.1, read as the reverse complement.
CACCGTGAGCGCCGGCGCGAAGGCGATCTTCATCGCTACCAGGACGTCGTCCGGGCCCAGGTGCAGGGTCAAGAGCTCGACGACCCGCTGTACGCCCTTCACGCCGGCCGCGAGGTCGACCAGCCGCGCCTGATCCTCGGGCGTCGCGCTCTCGCCGATGATGAGGCCGTGGGTGATCCTCGCGATGATCAGCGCGACGGTGCACAGGAGGACGCCGATGACGACGCTCCCGATGGGGTCGTAGTAGTCCTTCCCCGTCAGCTGGCTCGCGCCGACGCTGGCGAGCGCGAGGAGGAGCCCTGCGATCGCCGTCGCGTCCTCGGCGAGGACCAGGGGGATGGTCGGGTCACGAGCCTCGAGCAGGGTACGCCGCAGGGAGCGCCCGGCGGTTAGCTTGCGCAGCTCGCGAAGCGCGACGCGGAAGCTCGCGGCTTCGATCGCGAGCGACACGCCGAGCACGGCGTAGCTGTAGGAGCGTACCGGGACCTCGCCTCGAGGCTGCACCAGGTGCGCGACGCCGTCGAAGATCGCGAACGCCCCGCCCGCGCTGAAGAGCAAGAGAGCGACGACGAACGGCCAGAAGTAGCGCTCGCTCGCCCGCCCGAACTGGAACCGCGCCGTGGGGGGGCGCGCCGCGAGGCTCATCCCGACGAGGAGCAGCACCTGGTTGCCGGTGTCGGCCATCGAATGCACCGCCTCGGCCAGCGTCGCCGTCGAGTGCGACAGCACGGCGGCGCCGAGCTTGCAGGCCGCGATCGCGACGTTCCCCGCGAGCGCAGCCAGGACCACCTTGCGGCCGTCGGCGTTCATCGACCGCTACCGCGTGACGATGACGACGACGCGCGAGCGTGCCGCCTGCAGGAACGAGCTCTCCGCCGCGCGCACGCGCTCGACGACGTACCACCGCTGGAGCGGCGTCCGGGCCCGGTCGAAGGGCTGGCCGCGGAACGGGTTCGCCGTGGTCCGGAACACCTCGCGCAGCTGCTCGTCGGTCGGCGCGAGCACGGGCAGGACGGCGCGGTCGATGTACCACGCCGCCATCGCCTGCCGGCGGAGGATGACGTCGACCTCGTCGGCGCCGATCTGTTCGGCGGCGGCGGCCGCCTCGACCCTCGCGCGCCCGCCGAGGCGCTCGAGGAACGCAGCGCCGAGATCCTGCTCGACGGCGGCCAGCTCGGCGTCGCTAGGCCGCTTGCCGGGCGTCGCTCCCGCCACCAGCTTGCGCGCGAGGCTCGCGAGCATGGCCTCGGCGACGTGGTGCTCCACCGCCTCGCGCACGTGCCGCTCCTGGTACCCGTCGCCGAGCCCGTCGGCTGCCTCGGCCATCGCCGCGAGCCGCGCCTCGAAGGCGAGGGTCCGCTCGCCCACGAACCGCGGGTGCGACGGGCCGCCCGTCTCCGGCGCATAGAAGCGCACGGCCGCCCGGTCGACGACCAGGCCAGCCGAGGGCGGCTCGCCGGAGCTCGCGCGCGCCAGCAGGAGCGCCGAGACGCCGACCACGAGCGCTGCCCCCGCGCGAGCCGCGCGGGGCCTTCTCACGTCGAGGCCTCTTCTTCGCTCTTGGGCAGCGTCGTCCCGCTCGGCTGCGTGCCGCGCTCCTGCATCATGTGCTCGTGATGGTGGGCGAACCCCCGGGCGGCTCGCCGGACCTTCAGGAATTCCGCGAAGGCCACGATGGTCTCCAGGTCGCGCGGACCGACGGTCTCCGCGACTTCCTTCAGCTGCTGGCGCAGTGTCTCCGCGTTGCGGGTGCGCCGCCCGCCCTGGGACCTCGGCGCCTCCTCGGTCGCCTCGACCGCGGTCTCGCTCTCCGGAGCGGGCGGGACCTCCGCCCAGACCGGGCGGGCGACCGGCGCGATCGCGTGGGCGTTCAGCCAGGCTTCCATGAAGGCCCGCAGGCGCTCGCTCCGGAAAGCGAACCAGCGCTCGCGATCGGGCGCGAAGGTCATGAGCGCGTCCTTGAAGCGCCGGAAGGCTCCCTTGCCGTCGATGGCCTGGGTGAGCTTGCGGCGCAGCTCCGGCTCGTCGACCATCGGGATGAACCGCTCCATCCACCGGTACTGCTCGCGCGAGCTGACCGGGTCGATCCTGAGGTAGTTGCCGTCCGCCGCGATGCGCACGTGCATCTGGGGGTCGGCCACCCCGTCGACCACGCGGAGGACCTCTCCGGTGGTCAGGTGCAGGTAGCTGTGGACCTCGGGCGCGTTGTTCTCGAAGGCGTCCTCGAGCGCCTCCCAGTCGACGGGCACGTCGCGGAGCGGCCCGGGCGTGGGTCCTCCACCCGGACGATCGCCGGCGTTGATGCTGTTCATGGCTCCCTTCCTTCCAAAAAAGCTCGCTCACAAGGCCGGGCGTCTGGGCTGAGACGCACGGCTTCCCCCACTGTAGCTCGAATCCAACACTTCTTGGGGGGCCACGCGCGCATCGCGCCCCGCGCCCGCCCCCTACCTCCTCGACCTCGTCCTCCCGACCGCGTCCTCCCACCGCTTCAGGTGCGCCGCCCGGTCCTCCGCGCTCATCTTCGGCTCGAACCGCGTCTCCACCGGCGCCATGCGCGCCACCTCGTCGAGGCCCCGGTACAGGCCCGCGCCGATCCCCGCGAGCATCGCCGCGCCCCGTCCCGTCGACTCGACGTCCGCGGGGCGCTCGACCACGACGTCGGCCACGTCCGCCTGGAACTGCATCAGCAGGTCGTTCGCCGCCGCCCCGCCGTCGACGCGCAGCCGTGCCAGAGGGCGCTTCGCGTCCTTCGACATCGCGTCGAGCAAGTCGCGCACCTGGAAGGCGATCCCCTCCAGCGTCGCCCGCGCGATGTGCGCCGCCGTCGTGCCGCGCGTGAGCCCGGTGATGGTGCCGCGCGCGTCCTGGTCCCAGTGCGGCGCGCCGAGGCCGGCGAGCGCCGGGACGAAGACCACGCCGTCGCTCGAGGGCACCTTGCGCGCGAGCGCCTCGACGTCCTTCGCGCTCTTGATGATGCCGAGGCCGTCGCGCAGCCACTGCACCGCGGCGCCCGCCACGAAGGAGCTGCCCTCGAGGGCGTACGTCGTCCGCCCCTGGACCCGCCACGCCGCCGTGGTCACCAGCCCGTGCTCGCTCAGGATCGGGCGGTCGCCGATGTTCACCAGCGCGAACGCGCCCGTGCCGTAGGTGCACTTCGCGTCGCCCTCGCCGAAGCACGCCTGACCGAAGAGCGCCGCCTGCTGGTCGCCCGCGATGCCGGCGATGGGGAGGCCGTCCGGCAGGAAGCCTACCCCGCGCGTCCGCCCGACGACCTCGGCGCTCCCGACGATCTTCGGCAGCACGCTTGCGGGCACGTGGAAGACGCGCAATAGCTCCGGGTCCCACTCGGCGCGCGCGAGGTTCATCAGTAGCGTGCGCGACGCGTTGGTCACGTCGGTCGCGTGGACCTCGCCTCCCGTCAGCTCGCTCACCAGGAAACAGTCGATCGTCCCGAACGCGAGCTCGCTCTTCTCTGCGCGCGCCCGGGCGCCGCTGACGTGGTCGAGGAGCCAGGCGACCTTGGTCGCGCTGAAGTAGGCGTCGATGACCAGCCCGGTCTTCTCGCGCACGCGCGCCACCGTGGCCGGGTCCTTCTTCAGCTCGTCGCACACGTCCGCCGTGCGCCGGCACTGCCAGACGATGGCCAGATCGATGGGGCGGCGCGTGCCCCGGTCCCACACGACGGTCGTCTCGCGCTGGTTGGTGATGCCGATCGCGGCGAGGTCGTTGCCCGCCACGCCCGCCGCGTTCAGGGCGCCCTTGACGCTCGTCTCGACGCTCGCCCAGATCTCGCGCACGTCGTGCGAGACCCACCCGGGCTTCGGGAAGTGCTGCGGGAACTCGGTCGTACACCGGCCGATGGTGCGGCCCGAGCCGGCCGTCGACGTCGAGGCGTCCACCTCGACGACGAGCGCCGTCGAGCCCGTCGTTCCCTGGTCGATCGCGAGCAGGTGCTTGGGCATGGGGCCGCAATGCTCGGAAGGTCCGGCCCGGGCGTCAAGAGGGTCACGCCCAGCGCAGGCGAAACTCGGCTCTCCCCCGCTCGACGTCGACGTCGCGGATGACGGTCACTCCGCGGACGTGCGCCAGCAAGTAGAGCGCGGAGAGCGCGCTCGCGACCGACTCGAGCCAGACGCGGTCCCGCACGGCGGCGGCCGGCAGCCCCGACACCTCCATCGAGGCCGCCCCGACCTTCCGCTCCACGACGCTCCAGGCGCCGGCGTCCTTGAACATCAGCTCGAATCCCCTGGAGACCCACTGCAGCATCACGCTCGGGTCGTTGCCCTTCAGACGAAGGACGGCCTCGACGAGACCCTTGAGGAGGGGGGTCTCGAACGACGCGCGCATCAGGGAGACGAAGAACTCGTGCGTCCGTCGCGTCCCGAGCGCCGCGGCCACCGCCCGCGTGAGCACGAGGTTGTACTCGAAAGGCAGCCAGGCGAACGTCCCCGACTCCGCGATCTCCCGGAAGAACGCCGTCGGTACCTCCGCCGAGACGTGCCTGCGATCGAGCTCCGGCAGCCGCTCGACGTGCTCCGCGAACGTCTTCATGTACCGGCCCCGGACGCGCGCCGTGAGGGACGGCAGCGACGAACGACGGGCCGGCGGGGGAGACGAGGCGGACATCCTCCCCCACGATAGCTCACTCGCGGCCCGGCCAGCGCCCCGGCGCCCGTGACGTCACCGCCGCTTGGGCCGCGCGAAGAGGCTCGACAGCAGGAACAGCGCCGCGGCCACGGCGGCCGTCGTCGCCAGGCCCTGCGCCATCGCGGCCTCCCCCCGCCGCCACGACACGAGCGCCTCGTGCCCCGCCACCAGCGCGACCGCAACGTAGATCAGCTGCCGCGCGGCCGCGTACACCGCCTGCGCCCCCTCCGGCAGCCCGCGCACGCGCACCTCGAGCTCGCCGCGGTTCGCCTTGGCGAGGTACCGGCGCATGTCCTCCGGCAGCGTCACCGCGCTCATCGCCATGTCGCGGATCGCCTCCATCGCGATCTGCGCGAAGTCCCGGTTGCCGAGCACGAAGTCCTGCAGGTACGGCTGGATGATCGCCACCGGGCTCAGCTCCGGATCCAGCAGCGAGCAGCTCCCGTAGATGAGCAAGAGCGTCCGCTCGAGCAGCACCCAGTCCTTCGGAATGTGGAACGCGCCCGACAGCTCGCGCAGCCCGATGTTCATCTGCCGCAGGTCCAGCAGGTTCTGCAGCCCTCGCTGCGGGTCGATGCGGATGTCCTTCAGGTTGAAGCTGTCGAGCCGGACCTCTTCCTGGAAGCGACGGTGGAAGTACTCGATGATCTTCTCGGTGACCGCCTCGTCGCTCGTGCGCGAGATGAAGCCCATCTTGCGCATCGACTTGACGAGCCGGTCGGTGTCCCGGCGAAGGACGCCCTCGAGGAACTCCGGGATCCCCTCGCGCATCATCGGGCTGAGCTGCGCGACAGCGCCGAAGTCGAGCAGCACGATCGCGCCGCCCTTCTGGACGAGCACGTTCCCGGGGTGCGGATCGGCGTGGTAGACGCCGTCGACGAAGATCATCTGGCAGTACAGGCGCACCAGCCGCCGCGCGACGTCCTTCTTGTCCACGCCTAGCGCGTCGAGCGCCGCCACGTCGCTCAGCTTCACGCCCTCGACGAAGGTGGTCGTCAGCACGCGCCGCGTCGAGAGCTCGCGCACCGGCTTCGGGAACACGACGCGCTCGTCCGCCGCGAAGTTCTTCGCGATGCGCTCGATGTTGTCCGCCTCCAGGGCGAAGTCGAGCTCCTGAGACAGTAGCTCTTTGATCTGGTGGTAGTACGCGTCCAGCCCCTGCACCGGGACGAACCACTGGACGATGCCCATGATGCGGCGGATCGTCCGCAGGTCCAGCTTGACGATGCGGTCGATGTCGCGGTGTTGCACCTTCACGCACACCCGCCGCCCGTCGGTCAGGGTCGCGACGTGCACCTGGCCGAGCGACGCGCTCGCGATCGGGTCGCGCTCGAGCGTCGCGAGCTGGTCCATGCGGGCCCCCAGCTCCATCCTCAGGCGCTCGGCGATCTCGGCGTAGGGCCGCGGCGGCACCTGGTCCTGCAGCGTCTCCAGCTCTCCGCGGAACGCTGGCGGGAGGAAGTTCGCCATGATGGAAAGGAGCTGCCCCACCTTGATGAACAGGCCCTGCAGCTGCAGGATCGTCGCGTACACCCGCCGCGCGTTGCGCGTGTGCACCCCGTCGATGCGCTCGTCGCGCCACGCTCGTCCGTTGTATCGCGCGCGTAGCCCGAGCCAGAGGTAGCTCGCGATGACCAGGAACGTCGTGGCGTAGGCGCGCAGGAAGCGCCATCGCCCGACCGACACGCGGCGGTGCGTCACGACCGAGGCCGGCTGGGTCACTCTCGCACCTCGAACTGCGTGCGGCCGACGAGCTGCCCGTCCTCCGTCTCGACGTCCACCGCCCAGGTTCCCACCAGGTCGAGCGGCAGGTCCCGCTCGATCAGCGAGGAGCGAAGCCGGACGGCCCCCTTCGGCCCCGCGATGCGCGACGTCTCCTCGCTGGACCGGTGGACCTCGCGCCCCTCGAGCCGCCACACGTGGCGCAGCCGGTCGCCCTTGCCGCCGGGGACCACGACGTCGGTCACGGCGATGAGCTCCTGGATCACCGAGGGGTGCAGCGTCTTCACTTCCATGGCGAGGCGGCCGTCGGGGAGCTGCTTGGGGCCCACGGCGGCCGACGAGATGTACATCGGCACGGGCGGGATCGCCGCGCGCGCGGCGTACGCGACGCCCATGCCGGCGCCGAGGCTGAGGACGAAGGCGGCGACGTAGAGCCGCTTCTTGAGCTGGCGCGTCGTGACGTGCAGCGTCCAGAAGCTGACCACGGCCATGCCCGCGGCCGCCAGGAGCGACCAGAGGGTGCGAGTGTCCGGGAAGAGGGCCGGGATGACGAGGTTCAGGCACGCGAAGAGCGCGATGCCGTGGAAGAGCGAAGCGAGCGACCGCCAGCGCATCAGGACGCGATCGAACACGACGTCGAGCGTGGAGAGCACCGCGCACGTGGCCAGGAGCACCACGAACCATCCGTTGGCGGCGCCTATCGTCGTCGACTTCCAGTAGAAGGGCAGGAGGAAGAAGAGCATCCCCTGGTACAGGTTCTTCAGCGCGTAGGTCATCACGTAGAAGCGGTTGCGCCGCTTCGTGTCCGCCGCGTCGAACACCCGCTGCGCGCCGCCGGAGCCGAAGAGGCGGAAGAGCAGGGCCATCAGCAGCCAGGCCATCCCCAGCGAGACCGCCAGCCAGCGCGCGTGCTGGAACCCCGTCCGCGCGAAGGCGACGACGCCCGCGCCGATCGCCAGGGCGTAGGCCGAGTGCAGCCACCAGAGCTTGCGCCCGTGCTCGGCCAGGAAGCGCCCGAAGCGCGACGGCCTCGGGGCGGCGCCGTCGCCGCCGATGCCGGGCGGCGGCTCGCTGCCGAGCTTCATGTTCGAGGGGGGCTGCAAGGCTCGGCGGCCAGTCTACAACGCGCTGCCCTTCGAGCTCGACTTGGCGGTACCTTTGCCTATCGTGGATGATCGCGTGAAACGGCTCCTCGCCCTGGCCGCGCTGCTCGCCTCGTGTGCGCCCGCGGTCCCTCCACCGCCCCTGCAGGCTCCTCCTCCTCCTCCTCCACCCTCCGCTGCCCCCGCCGCGCACATCCCGGTGCCCCCCCGTCCTCCGGCCCCTTACCCGGCGACTCGCCGCGTCGAGCAGGTCGACGTCCTCCACGGGGTCCCCGTCGCCGATCCGTACCGCTGGCTGGAGGACGCCGCGAGCGACGAGGTGAAGACCTGGGCGGGCGCGGAGGACGCCTTCGCGCGCGCCCGGCTCTCCGCGCTCCCCGGACGCGACGCGCTCGCGGCGCGGCTCAAGGAGCTGTTCTACGTGGAGAGCGTCGGGACGCCCCGGCACGTCGGCGGCCGCTGGTTCTACCCCCGGCGCGACGCGGGCAAAGAGAAGTCCGCGGTCTACTGGCGCGAGGGGAAGGCCGGGACGGAGCGCGTCCTGCTCGACCCGAACACGTGGTCCGCCGACGGGAGCGCCTCGCTCGGCGTGTGGAACGTCTCGTACGACGGCAAGAGGGTCGCCTACACCGTCAAGGGCAACAACTCCGACGAGGCGACGCTCTACGTCATGGACGTCGCCACCGGCAAGAAGAGCGACGTCGACGTCATCGAAGGGGCCAAGTACGCGTGGCCGTCGTGGACGCCGTCGGGCGACGGCTTCTACTACACATGGCTGCCCCCGGCCGGCAGCGTTCCGGTCGCCGAGCGCTCGGGGTACGCCGAGGTCCGCTTCCACAAGCTGGGCACCGACCCCGCGAAGGACCGGCTGGTGCGCGAGCGAACCGGGGACCCCCGGAGCTTCGTCAACGCGGGCGTCGGCAAGGACGGCCGCTGGCTGGTGGCGACCGTCGAGCACGGCTGGACCCGCAGCGACGTGTACTTCCAGGACCTGCGTTCGCACGCGCCGGCATGGCGGCCGCTCGTCGTCGGCCAGGACGCTCGCTACGACGTGAGCGTCGACCGCGACCAGTTCTTGGTCTGGACCAACGAGGGCGCGCCGAAGTACCGGGTGTTCCGCGTCGACCCGACGCATCCCGAGCGCGACCGGTGGACCGAGATCGTGCCGGAGCGCGCCGACGCGACGCTCGAGGCGGTGAGCGTCGTCGGGCACCGCCTCTCGCTGTCGTACCTGAAGGACGTCGTCAGCCAGATCGAGGTGCGCGAGCTGGACGGCAAGCTGGTGAGAAACGTCGAGCTGCCGGGGCTCGGGTCGGCCTCGGTGCTGAGCGGCGAGACCGACGACGACCTCGCGTACTACTCGTTCCAGTCGTTCACGCACCCGACCGAAATCTTCGAGACGAGCGTCTCGGGCGGCGCGACGTCGACGTTCTACCAGCTGAAGGTCCCCGTCGACCCGTCGGCGTACGTCGTCGAGCAGCTGTTCGCGACGAGCAAGGACGGGACGCGCGTGCCGTTCTTCGTGGTGCGCAGCAAGGGGCTGGTGCCGTCGGGGGCGACGCCGACCATCCTCTACGGGTACGGGGGCTTTCAGTCGGCGCAGGCGCCGTTCTTCTCGTCGTCGATCTACCCATGGCTCGAGCGGGGGGGCATCTGGGCGGTGGCCAACCTGCGCGGAGGCAGCGAGTACGGCGAGGAGTGGCACCGCCACGGGATGCTGCACGAGAAGCAGCACGTGTTCGACGACTACGTCGCGGTGGCCGAGGAGCTCGTCAAGCGGGGGTACACGCGCCCCGCGAAGCTGGCGGCGATGGGGGGCTCCAACGGGGGGCTCTTGGTGGGGGCAGCGCTGACGCAGCGGCCGGACCTGTTCAAGGTGGTTCTGTGCGGGGTGCCGCTGCTCGACATGGTCCGGTATCACCTGTTCGGCAGCGGCAAGACGTGGATCGAGGAGTACGGCTCGCCCGACGACGCGGCGGACTTCGCGGCGCTCTACGCGTACTCGCCGTACCACCGCGTGACGTATGGCGCGGCGTACCCGGCGACGCTGGTGCTGAGCGCCGACAGCGACGACCGCGTGGACCCGATGCACGCGCGCAAGTTCGCCGCGGAGCTGCAGTGGGCGTCGACGGGCGGGCCGGTGCTGCTGCGGATCGAGAAGCACTCGGGGCACGGCGGGGCGGACCTCGTGAAGGCGTCGGTGGAGAAAGTCGCGGACGAGTACGCGTTCGCGCTGGAGCAGATGAAGGACTGAGCTGCTGGCGTCGAGGGAGGGCGCTCGCTCCTAGCATCCGACGACGCGAACCGACGCGGCCCCGGCGTCGCGCGCGGCCTTGCAGGTCGCGCCGAGGAGCGTCAACGTCGTGCCGCTGAGCGACCACCCGTCTGGACCGGCGCCCGCGGACGGCGACCCGCTCACGCTCACGCCGAGGGAGCCCCGGTCGGTCGGGATGCTGGGGAGGGCGAATGCGCACCCCGCTCCAGCGCGCTCGGCGATCGGGTCGAGCGCGGCCGAGAGCGCCGCGGTGTCCGCGGAGTCGACGCGGTAGTAACGGGGCTCGTCGGGCCGCGCCGTCCCGCCCGCGACGGCGATTGCGTCGAGGACGTCGGCGTACGGTGCGCTGCCGGGGATGCCCAGAACGAAGGTCGGCACGCCCGCGCCCTTCAGGTCGGCCGCAGCCTGCGCAGCGCTCGCGCCGTCGAGGCACCCGAGCCCGTTGACGCTCGACGGGTCGCAGCAGTTCGGGGGGCCGCCCGGCTGGCAGCCGGGCACGCTGTCGACGTTCGGGGTGCACTCCTCGACGGCGCACGACAGCGCCGCGTTGCAGTTGGGGCCCCCGTCGGTCGCGAGCACGACGAACGTGGACCCCGGAAGGGTGGCCAGCGCGGGCGCGAGCGCCTCGAGCGTCGCTGCCGTCGGCGTGGCCCCGTCCGGAGGCGCCCCGGTAGCGGCGAGGAATGCGCTCGCGGCCGTGCCTGCCGCGTCGCCCTGTCGGAGAGACATGACCTCGACGCCGGCGGTGCATGAATTCCTGCCGCCGACGCCGGGGTACATCGCCGCGCCGAACCGCGCCCCCGGGCCGACCTGCGTCATGAGCTGCGCGACGACCTGACGCACGTTCGCCCACTTCGACATCGCGACCATGCTGGTCGAGTGATCGAGCACGAAGTACAGGTTCGGCGCGTCGAGCTGGATCGGTATCTCTCGCGCGACGCAGCGCGGCGCGGCGTCGCCTGACCCGTCGGCTCCGTCGGCGCCCCTCGCCGCATCGGCGGCGTCGCCGCCCTCGTCGGGATGCCGGGTGCGCCCGGCATCCGACGTGCTGGCCGCGACGTCGTCGAGCTCGAGGCCCGTCCGCGCGCCGCAGGCGACGGCCAGGGCCCCCCAGGCTGCCACCAGGGAGAACGCGCGCGACGGAGGCGACATGACGACCCTCCCAGCAAGGCCCGGGCCGCGCCGGTGCTCCGCGTCCGCGAGCATGGCGTCGTGCCTCTCACGAGCGCCCCCTCTAGCCGTGTGCCGGCCGTTGCATGATCGCGCTGCCTCGCATGCGTCATCCTGGCACACGCCTCGTCGAGCCGTTCTTTCGCGGTGTCACGTCATCTTCCGGGCATTGGCGCGGGCACGGATGGTGCTTTTGCCAGCGCCATGACCAAGACCTGGATCGGACTGGCGCTCTCTCTCGGGCTCTGCGCGTGCAGCAGCGGCACGTCGTCGGGCCTGTCTACGAACGGCGGCCCGGGGGCTCCGGGCGGTGGCGGGTTCACCCCGGCCGGGCCCGGGGGGGACACCTCCAGCGGGAGCTCCGGCAGCAGCTCGGGCGGGGGATTCGGCGGCGGGTCGAGCAGCGGCTCCGCCGGCGCCCCCGTCGGCGCCTTCGCGGGAGGAGGAGCTTCCGCTGGCACGTCGACCGGAACGACGGCCGGAACGATGGCCGCCGCGAGCGATGCAGGTCCGGTCCAGCAGGTCGGGACAGGCATTCTCACAGCCGGGATATGGGACGACAGCCTGAACTACGACTTCTTCGGCCACTACCTCGCGTCGCACGCGCAGATCCCGGGCGCCCCGGGCTTTGCGATGGCGGACTACGACGCGGCCCATACCGAGTTCGCCCGGCGAACGGCGCGCTCCGTGGTCGACGTCGCGCTGGTGATGGACACGACGGGCAGCATGGGAGACGAGATCGCGTACTTGACCGCGGAGTTCGCCGGAATCTCGTCGAGCATCGGCGCGGCGTTCCCGAACGCCGACCAGCGCTGGGCGCTCGTCGTGTATCGCGACACGCCCGACACCGACCAGGGCGACGAGTACGTCGTCCGGTCGTTCGATTTCACCACCAGCGCGCAGACCTTCGCGGCCACCGTCGGTGCGCAGTCGGCCGGAGGCGGCGGCGACTACCCCGAGTCCCCCGAGCTCGGGCTCGAGCAGCTCACGCAGCTCGCGTGGCGCTCGGACCCGTCGGTCGCGAAGCTCGCGTTCTGGATCGGGGACGCCCCCCACCACGACTACCGCGCGGCGGCGATGAAGAAGGCGATCGTCGACGTCCACGCCGCGGGGATTCACCTCTACCCCGTGTCGGCGAGCGGCACCGACGACCTGCTCGAGCTCACGATGCGCTCGGCCGCCGAGATCACCGGAGGGCGCTACCTGTTTCTGACCAACGACTCGGGTGTCGGCGACCCGCACAAGGTCCCGGAGATCCCGTGCTACTTCGTGACCCGGCTCGAGAAGGCGATCGTGCGCGTCGTCGGCATGGAGCTCTCGGGCACCTACGTGGGGCCGGACACGGCAGACGTCCTGCGGGTATCGGGCAATGCCTCGACCGGCGGCGCCTGCTCGATCGGGGACGGCGGGACCGTTCAGATTTTCTGACGTCTCACCGCATCGCGAGCTCCTCGTAGAGCATCGTCTGCGCGCGCAGGGCAGGATCGCGTGGCATCAGCGGGGACTCCTTGGCGAGCTCCTCCTCCCCCGCGACGACGGCGTAGCTCTCCTCCGAGAGCGTCGTCACGACCCGGCACGTCTTCAGCAATCGATGAACGCCGGCGTCCTTTCCGGGGTGGCCCGTCAGACACTCGACGAGAACGACCGAGGGAACGAGCGGTGGCCAGACGCCCGCCGCGCTCAGCGCAGCGTGCAGCTCCTTCGCGCGTGTCGAGCGCTCGGCGAGGCGGCTCACTCCTCCGCTGTCGAGGACGAGCGGCACGCCGTCAGCCTGCGCGCTTCAGCGCGCCCCGCTCGACGCGGCGCTTGATGCGCCCGGCGACCCGCTTTGCCCACGCCCTGTCCGCCTCGGAGGACTTCCCCGTCTCGCGAGCCAGCTCGGCCACGTAGCGCGCATGGTCCGCGAGCTTGTCGAGCCGCTCGACTTCGTTCCGGACCGCTTCCTGGAGCAGCTCCGACGGCGACAGCTTGCGGCGCGCTCCGCCGGCCCTCGTGCCCCGCAGACCGCTCGACGGCCGTGTCGAGTGATCCGCGGCATGGTAGACTCTCGTGCGTGCTCGACCTCGACCTGATCGCCCCGGAGAAGCCCCGGCGCCTCAAGCGGGTCGAGTACGATGCGATCGTCGCGGCGGGCGTCTTCGACGACGAGCGGGTCGAGCTGCTCGAGGGGGTGATCGTTGCCATGAGCCCGAACGATCCGCCGCATGCCTCGCCGGTGGATCTGCTCAACGAGATCCTGACGCCTGCGGTCGTGGGCCGCGCAAGGGTCCGCGTTCAGCTCGGGCTCATCGCGGTCGACGAGTCGGAACCGGAGCCGGACGTGGCGGTCGTTCCGGTCGGGGACTATTCGCGCGAGCACCCGGCCTCCGCGCACCTCGTCGTCGAGGTGGCAGATTCTTCGCTGCGCAAGGATCGGCTGGTCAAGGCACCGCTGTACGCTCGCTCGGGCTTCCGGGAGTACTGGCTGGTGAACGTGCGAGCGAAGGTGGTCGAGGTCCACCGAGGACCTTCTCCGGACGGGTGGGCCAGCATCACGCGCCACGGCGTGGGGGAGACGCTTCGCCCCGAAGCGTTCCCCGACGTCGCCGTCGCGGTCGGCGCCATCCTGCGCTGAATTGGGCATTGGGGCGGGGACACCCCGCCCGTCAGACCGACGCCTTGGTCACTCCACGCCACCAGGGCGGTCCAAGCTGACCAGCACCGTCAGGTGCCGCCGTCGACGGGGTGGTATGCCTTCAACGGATAGTAGGTCAGGCCTGACCAGGGCAGTGGTCAAGGCACCCGAGCATGGAGGTCAGGCCTGACCAGGGCAGTGGTCAAGGCACCCGAGCATGGAGGTCAGGCCTGACCAGGGCGGTGGTCAAGGCACCCGAGCATGGAGGTCAGGCCTGACCAGGGCGGTGGTCAAGGCACCCGAGCATGGAGGTCAGGCCTGACCAGGCCTTGGTGGTACGGCCGGGGCCTCTGGGTAACGGCCGGATCCCCGTCCCTGACGCCGCCTCGTGCCCGCCCCCGTGCTCGTCCTCCTGGTCGCGCCCGTGCACGTACCTCGAACAGCGTGCTCATGCCCGAAGCAAGATCCCCATCCGCTTCCCCTGAATCTGTAGGAGAACCTTACTTCCTCTCCTCGAGGTACCGCGTCAGCCCCTTCGCCGTCTCCACGAGGTTCGCCTGGATCTTGGTCACCAGGAACTCCTCGATCGCCCCGCCGATCTTCCCCGCGAGGAACCCCGGCACGCCGCGGATCTTCTTCGCGTCGATCTCGAGCGAGCCGCGGATCTCGAGCACCGTCTTGCCCGGCCCGTCGTCCCGGAACACGTTGCGGCCCGCGCACTTCATCGCGTCGGCGAAGGCGTGGGTCACCGTGCGCCACGTGCAGCTCAGGTCGTCCGCGTTCCACGTGGCGTAGTCGGTCCACGCGAGCACCGACTCGCTCAGCACCGCGCGGATGGCCGCCGGGACGTCGCCCCCGCCGCGCCACTCGTTGACCATCTCCACGACCGCCCCCCTGTCCTCGCGGGACGTGACCTCGATGCTGCGCACGTTCGGCAGGTAGGGCAGGAGCTTGGTGATGTCGTCCCTGTATGCGGCGAACACGGTCTCACGCGGAAAAGGGATGCGGGCGTCGGCGCGTAGCTCCATGATACGCCCTTACCTACTACGGTCGGGCGTCGCCGCGCACCCATTCGATGCAACGATGTCTCACGGCCCTCGTGCTCCTGTCCGTCCTCGCGTACGGGGGCGTCGCGCGCGCGGGCGACCCGTTCGAGCTCCAGGTCTACGACGGGACGGCCAATGCTCCGGGCGTGCCCGCCCTCGAGCTCCACCTCAACGACTGGGCGACCGGCCACCGCGACGCGGCCCCGCCCGAGCTGCCCCTCCACGGGCAGTTTCACGCGACGCTCGAGCCGTCGCTGGGGCTGCTCCCATCCTGGGAGGTGGGGGCTTACCTGCAGGGGGTGGTGCGCGACGACGGCACCGTCGCCTGGGCCGGCGCCAAGCTCCGCTCCAAGCTGGTGACGCCCCCCTCCTTCAGCCGTGCCTGGCGCCTGGGCGTCAACGTCGAGGTCGCGGCGCTGCCCGAGGCTTACGACCGCGATCGCTGGGGGGCGGAGCTGCGACCCATCGCCGCCTGGCACGGCGACGGCTGGCTCTTCGCGGTGAACCCCATCCTCGACCAGCCGCTCGCCGGGGCCGGGGCGTCGGACGGTCCGTCGTTCCAGCCCGCCGTGAAGGCCTCTCGCTCGCTCGGGGCCTTCGCCCTGGGGCTCGAGTACTACGGCACGCTGGGGCCGCTCGCGTCGCCGCTTCCGCTGCGCGAGGAGGAGCACTACGTCTACGAGGTGCTCGACCTTCTCTCCCTCGATCGCTTCGAGTGTAGCGTCGGCGTCGGCGAGGGGCTGACCGCCGCCAGCGCGGGGCTCGTCTTCAAGGCCATCCTCGGCTACAGCTTCGATCCCCCCGCGACCGACCCGTCGCCCGCGTCATCCGATACCGGAGCACCCAATGACCGTCGCCGTCGGTGAGAAGGCCCCCGATTTCACGCTCCCGTCGTCGACCGGCGAGCCCGTCACCCTCTCGGCCCTCCTGGGGCAGCGAGCGGTGGTGATCTTCTTCTACCCGAAGGACGAGACCCCCGGCTGCACCGTCGAGGCCTGCGGCTTCCGCGACCAGTACGACACGTTCATCCAGGCAGGGGCCGAGGTCGTCGGCATCAGCTCGGACTCGGTCTCGTCGCACGAGCGATTCATCGAGAAGCACAGCCTTCCGATGAAGCTCCTGAGTGACTCGGACGGCAAGGTGCGCGCCCTCTACGGCGTCAAGTCGCCCCTGGGCCTCTTCCCCGGACGGGCGACGTTCGTCGTCGACCGGAGCGGGCAGGTGGCGCACGTGTTCGTGTCGCAGCTGCGCTTCGGCAAGCACGTGGACGAGGCGCTCGAGGTGGTCAAGCGGCTTCGGGCATCGCCGCCGACGGCAAGTTGACCCGGCGGCCCACCGAGCCGCTACCATCGGCAAGTGATCCGAACGTTCGTCTTCGGCGACATCCACGGTGATCTCGAGGCGCTCGAGACCGTCCTCGCGCGCCTGCCCGTGCTCGAGCCCACCGACACGCTCGTCTTCGTGGGCGATTACCTCGACCGCGGCCCGAAATCGGCGCAGGTCATCGAGCGCGTCCGCGGGCTCGAGAAGAAGGTGAAGGCCAAGGTCGTCGCGCTGCGGGGAAACCACGAGGACGCGTGGCTCCGCGTCGTCGACATCGGATGGCCCGAGTACGTGCTGCCACCTGGCAACGGCTGCCTCGCGGCGATGCGCTCGTTCACGGGGGGCCCGGTCCCGGCGCCGGAGGCAGAGCCGGCGCCGGAGGAGCGCGAGATGCTCCTGAGCGGCCGGTTCTTCCCGAAGGACGTGGTCGAGTGGATTCGCCGGCTGCCGTTCTGGTACGAGGACGAGCACGCCATCTACGTGCACGCGGGCCTGCCGCGCGGGCCGGACGGCTTCTACCATCCGTCGAAGGCACCCGCCCCGGCCGCGCTGCTCTGGCTGCGCGACGAGGACTTCTTCCGCAACTACCGCGGCAAGCTCGTCGTGTTCGGCCACACGGCGACCGCCTTCCTGCCGCCCGAGCTGAGCACGTACACGCCCGAGGACCCGATGGACATCTGGGCGGGGCCCTGCTGCGTGGGGCTCGACACCGGAGCAGGGAAGGGCGGGTTTCTCACCGCCATCGAGCTGCCGGCGATGCACGTGTACGAGTCGCGGTAGGCGGCTCTCAATCTGCGGGGAAGTCCACGGCCACGTTGTCGAACTGGATATCCACCGGTCCCGACGGGCCCATCACGCTCGCGGCGAGCGCGATCGCGGGCACCCCGCTGAGCGGGATGGAGCCCGGCGGGATCGGAGGAGGCGAGCCGGCGCCGGCGCCCGTGAAGTCGAACCCCAGGGTGCCGCTCCCGTCGGCCCCCCGCTTCACGTCGAGTGTGATGTGAAGCCACGCGCCGTAGATCGGCGTCGGCGCCACGATCGTGGCCGTGCTGTGCGACGTCGCGCCGTCGTCCAGCGTGACGGCGCCGGCGGTGAACCCCGAGTCGGGGGTCGCGTTGCCCGCCGTGCTGCAGTCCAGGCTGTTCGTGACCACGATCACGCCGATGCCCGGCGGCGACAGCCCCACGCCGATGCACACCGACGGCTTGAGCTCGAGCAGCAGAAAGCCCAGGCCCGTCGAGACCCCGTTGACCGTCTGGAGCCCGCCCTGGACGAAGCGCACGTCCAGCTCGACGTGCACATGACCGAACGACCGCGGCGAGAAGTCCTTCTCGATCGCCGTGACCGCCTGCAAGCCGCTGTCGAGCGGATCGACCGCCAGGTCGAGCGCGCTGGGGGGAGTGTCCCCCGACGGCGGATAGGTCCGACGGACGCCCGGGGCCGGCGGCGTCCCGATGCTCCACGCGCTCTCCGCGTCGGCGCGGTCGAAGTCCTCGCAGAAGGCGTGCGCGCTCTGCTCGGGCCGCAGGCACCACTCGGCCGTGCGGTCCGGGATGCTCAGGAGTGACGCGCACCCGACGGCGGCGGCGAGCGCGGCGAGGCCCGAGGCGGTGATCCAGGGCGCGCGCATCACCACGTCCCCTGCAGCACGGCGCCGCCGCACGTCCCGGCTCCGGCGACGGGCGCCAGCCCGAGGCGGCCGGCCGTCGGCCGCTTCTCCGACGGGGCCGTCAGGTAGAGCACGACGCCCGCGGCGAGCAGCGCCCCGCCCG
>PLYU01000098.1 GCA_003153495.1 Myxococcales bacterium | reverse complement strand
GGCGTCGCGAGGGCACGCGGGCGCGCACGTGACCCCGTCGCACCGGGGACGCGCGGCGCACCCCGCCGAGACGAGCGACGCCGCGAGCGCGAGCGGCCACCGCAAGCATCCCATCGCGCGCGATGCTACAGATTCGGCCCCATGCTCGCGACGTTCATGGACGGTACGCCGGAGCTCGAGGCCGCCCTCACGAGGCTCGAGTCGCGCGGCGAGAGCGACTTCGCCCGGGTCGAGCCGGTCGTGCGCGAGATCCTCGCCGCCGTGAAGAGAGAGGGGGACGCCGCCGTCCAGCGCTACAGCGAGCGCTTCGGCCGGAGAGCCCCGCAGCTCGTGGTGCGCGACTTCCCGGGCGCCGCCGCGCTGGCGCGGTTGCCCGCGGACGCGCGCTCGGGGCTCGAGCTCGCCGCGGCGCGCGTCCGGGCCTTCCACGAGCACGAGCGTGACGCGGGGTTCCGCTACGAAGAGGAGGGGATCACTCTCGGCGTGCGCGTCCTGCCGGTCGCGCGCGCGGGCGTGTACGCGCCCGGAGGCAAGGCGCGCTACCCGTCGAGCGTGATCATGTCGGCCGTCCCGGCGCAGGTCGCCGGCGTCCCCGAGATCGTGCTCGCCACGCCGCTCGCGGGCGACGCGAGCGACGACCCCATCTACGCCGCCGCCCACCTGTCGGGCGTCGCGGCCATCGTCGACGCCGGGGGCGCCCAGGCCATCGCGGCGCTCGCCTACGGCACCGAGAGCGTCCCGCGGGTCGACAAGATCGTGGGGCCGGGCAACCTGTACGTGGCGTGCGCCAAGCGGCTGGTCTTCGGCGCCGTCGACATCGACGGCATCGCGGGCCCGAGCGAGATCGTGGTCGTCGCCGACGACGACGCGGACCCTCGGGTCATCGCGGCCGATCTGCTGTCCCAGGCCGAGCACGACGAGGCGGCGTACCCGCTGCTCGTGTGCGCGTCCGACGCGCTGGCGAAGGCGGTCGGCCGGGAGCTGGCGCGTCAGGTCGAGACGCTCCCCAAGGCGGCGATCGCGCGCGCGGCGCTGGCGAACGGCGCTGCGTTCGTGGCGGCGTCGCGCGCGAGGATGGCGGCCATCGCGGACCGGCTCGCCGGCGAGCACCTCGCGCTGCACGTCGTCGACCCGGAGGCGATGCTCGCGGGGATCCGCAGGGCGGGCGCCGCGTTCGTGGGCTCGTCCACGCCCGAAGCGATGGGCGACTACCTCGCGGGCCCGTCGCACGTCCTGCCGACCGGCGGCGCAGTGCGGTTCGGCTCGCCGCTGGGCGTCTACGACTTCGTGACGCGCACGTCGATCATCCGCTACTCGCCAGAGGCCCTCGCGCGCCACCAGAGAGCCGTGTGCGCCCTCGCCCGCCTCGAGGGCCTCGAGGCCCACGCGCGCGCGGTCGAGGCGAGGACCCCCGTGTCATCCTGAGCGAAGCGAAGGACCCCCCAGAGGCCTCCCGCGCGCGCAGTTCGGGAGTGGCTGGTTCGTCGCGTCCGAGAGCCACGCGCCACGCGAGCCCGGCTCGCGCGGGAGACATCCGGGGGGTCCCTCGCTTCGCTCGGGATGACGACGGCGGGGGGGGGGCTACGCGCTCTCGCGGCGGCGGGGATCCAGCGCGACCGTCCGCGCGTCGCCCGCGCCGGTGTTCGCGGTGGTCGGGTGCTCCTGGCCGGCGGTCACCGCGTCGGACGCGAGCCCCTGGTCCGACAGAGGCGCCGCGCGTCGCGTGGCGGGACCGCCCTCCAGCTCGGCGAGGCGCTCCCACTTCGCGATGAGCGCGGGCGTGCCGGTCGGCCGCACCCAGTGGTCCATCAGCGCCAGGCTGTGGTGGTAGTCGTCGAGCTTCCCTCCCATCCAGGAGATGCGCGCGCGCCCCTCGTGCAGGAGGCCCTTGACCAGCGGGTGGTCGCAGTCGCGGAATCGCTCGAGCAGCCCGTCGAGGCGCGCCAGCCCCGCGTCGATCTGACCGAGGCCGGCCTCCGCGATCGCCATCTGGATGTCGACGTTCATGAAGAAGCTCACGGACTCGCGGTCGGCGTCGGTGATGTGCTCGAGCACCTCCTCGCACGTGGCCTTCGCGTCCGCGTACCTACCCGTGTCGTTCAAGGCGCGCGCCGTGTACCCGAGAATCGCCGCCCAGCCGATGAAGCTCCGCGGAGGTCGGTTCAAGACCTCCGACCTCACCAGGAGCTCGGCCTCCTCCAGCGATTCCCCACGGACGTACATGAGCGACACCTGGGACCACCGGCGGTAGAGCTTGAGCGACGGGATCGACTTGCTCATGAGCTCCAGGCGCTCGGCGACTCGCGTCGTGTTCACGACGTCGGACAAGAGGGTGTAGACCGGGATCAGCGCGGCCGGCTCCCAGGTCTCGACCTGCCACGCGGAGCCGACGTGGGCGGCGTGCAGCTCCACCTGCTCGCGGTGCCTGGCCGCCTTCGCGAACTCGCCGCGGTTCGCGTAGTAGAGGAAGCGCAGCTGGCTGGCGATCGGCGCGTACATCTTCAGGCCCGACGCGTCGAGCGCGTCCGCGCTCTCGAGCGCCGCGCGCCCGTCTGCGCGGAAGACCGCGAACGAGCCACGGGCGAAGTGCGCGCCCGCGATGTAGAAGACGCGCGCGTCGGCGGGGAGGCCCGGGTACCACCGGGGGTCCTCGAAGCGGCGGCGCAGCGTGTCGAACGACTCGTACGCCACCGTCTGCTGCTCCCGCCCGATCTCGCGGAGCCCGCGACAGAACTCGTAGATCCCGACGGCGGCCAGGCGCGACGGGAGCATCGAGAACACGCCGAGCACCTCGGTCACGCGCGTCGCCCGCTCCACGTCCAGCGACAGCGACGCCAGACCGGTCAGCGTCGTCACGGCCCCGAAGAGCTGGACGAGCATGTCGTGGAATCCGTAGTTTCTCTCGCGCTTCGGCGCGAGGTGAAACCGCACGAACGCCAGGGCGAGCCCGAAGATCATCCCGAGCCACTGCCCGAAGAAGCGCCGGAACGTGCGCGCCGACCTCACCCCAGTGAGGTCCTCGCAGGCGTCGAGCGCATCGTCGCCGTACTGCTCGCCCCAGTAGCGGTCCTCGTAGTAGCCGGCGTGCGAGAGGGCCGCGAGCAGCGGCATGCGCTCGTACATCGAGCGGCGGTGGCGCCTGAACACCTGGAGCGCGGCCTCGATCGGCTTGCCCGCGTGGTACAGGTTGGCGACCAGCCGGCGGACGATGACGCTGTCGCAGGTGATCTCGGCGATCATCTCGGCGCCGCGGATGTCGTCCTCGCCCCGGATCAGGTGCCAGCCGGCCTCCATGCGAAGCTGGTGGTTGTCGGTCCCCGCCAGGTGCGCGAACGCCTCGCCCAGGCGCCGGTGGTTCTTCTCGCGCCGGCGGCCGGGCATGCCGTTCAGCAACGCCTCGCGCAGCGCCATGCTGCTGAAGCGGTAGCCGTCCTGGTCCGCGTAGAGCACGTCGTTCCTGGCCAGCTCGTCGAGCCACTGGAGCACCTTGCGCTCGTCCGCCGCGTCGAACAGCAGCCGGCAGAGCTCCAAGGTCGGTCGCTCGCGCTGGAGGCTGAGGCACTCCGCGAGCTCGCGCGCGGGCTCGCTCAGCGAGGCGACCCGGAGCTGCAGCGCGTCCTCGAGCGCGGCGGGCAGCTCCGCGTCCGGCCGGTCCACCGGCAGCGTCCACATGCCGCCGACGTGGCGGATGACCTTCCGGGCCACCAGCTGCCGGCAGAGCTCCACGCAGTGCAGCGGGCCGCCGGCCGTGCGACCGTAGAGCCACTCCGCGAAGCGCTCGACGTTGGGGGCGTCGCCGAAGAGCGACCGCGTGAGGTCGAGCGTCTCGGCGGGGGAGAGGCCCGAGAGCGAGACCTGCACGCACTGGCTGCGCAGCGTCACCAGGCCGGCAGACGTGCGCGGGTCGCGCCGGATGCGCTCGGTCACCACGAGCAGAAGCGGGTTGTCGGGCGAGAGCCGGGCGAGCGCGACGAGCAGGCCGAGGCTCGCGTCGTCGGCGTCGTCGACGTTGTCGACCTCGATGACCAGCGGCTCGACCCTGCTCACGTCGGCGAACCACGACTCGAGGCCGGTGCCGGGAGCGATCGAGACCCGCGCCTCGGGCCCGGCGGAGGGCCTGGTCGAGGGGCGGGCGGCGAGCCTGCTCTGGACCTCCGGTCCGAGCGCGGCGAACGCGGGGCCGTAGCCGACCGCGCAGTCGCGCGCGATGCTCGGGAGCGCGTCGAGCAGGCGCAGCACGAGGGCGCGCGCCGTGCCGTGAGCGTCCCGGTACATGCTGGCGTCCACGCGCAGGACGCCCGCGCCGGCGATCTGCGCGCGCACGCCGATCTCCTCCAGGAGGCGCGTGCGCCCCATGCCGGCCACCGCCTCGACGCGCACGGCGTCGCCGCGGCCGTGGATGGCGGAGTCGATGCGCTCCTCGAGCTGCTCCAGCTTGGCGGTCCGTCCGGCGAACCGGGGGCTGAGCAGGAAGCTCTCGGCGAGGCGCTCGGCCTCTCCCTCGTCCTCCCGTGGCAGATCGGCGATGACGTTCAGCCGGGCGATGACCTCCGCGGCGCTCGTCGGGCGGGCGAGCGAGTCGGGGCGCAGGAGCGACAGCACGAGGGCGTCCAGCTCCCTGGGAACGTCCTCGACCATCGAGCTCGGCGGCGGCGGGGCCTCCTTCCACAGCTCGGGCAGCTGCTCGATCTGCTTCGCGGGGAAGGCGTGGCGTCCGGTGAGCATCCAGAAGGCCAGCGCGCCCAGCGCGTAGAGGTCCGCGCGCTGATCGAGGGGCGCGCCGGCGACGGCCTCGGGGGGGATCGCGGGCGGGGTTCCGACGACCAGGCGCGAGTTGCCGAAAGCCGCGAGCGCGCCGAAGTCGATCAGCTTGCAGTGGCCGTCCGCCGTCATCTTCACGTTCGACGGGCTGAGGTCGCGGTGGATCAGCCTTCGCGCGTGCAGGAGCGCGAGCGACGTGGCCACGTCGCGCAGGTAGCGGCACGCCTCGCGGTAGGGCAGGGGCGCCGCCTTGCGCATGTCCTGCCCCTCGAGCAGCTCCATCGTGTAGTACGGGCCGAACTCGTCGACGCCGTAGTCGAACACGCGGATGATCCGGGGATGGTCCAGCCCCGCGAGCACCTGGTACTCGCGCTCGAGAGCCTCGACTTGGAACGCGTGCGTCGCGGCCTCCGCGGTGAGTCGCTTCAGCGCGCGGTCTTCTCCGGTCGAGCGGTCGAAGACGCGAGAGACGACTCCCATCCCGCCCGTCGCCAGCTCCTCCTTGACGACGTAGCGGTTCACCACGCGCTCGCCGGGCGGCGGCGGAATGCGTGACGTGAGCGGCCGTATCGAGCTGCGAGGTGGAGTGTCTTTCATTTCCGCAATGGGGCGGCGACAAGCATGAGAGAAGGAAAGCCCCCGACCCTAAAGATACCACGGCGGCGGCCTTTCTCACGTGCAATGGCCACTTCGGGGTCGCCCCGTCACCTACACGTCGCGTATCAGCGCCAGCCTTACGCCATGCCCTTCACGACCGCCGAATCCATCTGCGCGCGGAACGCGTCGAGGCTGACCTTCGGCTGCCTCTGCCAGGGGTGGAAGTCGCGCCGGAAGTAGTCGAGGTACGACGGGATCATCCCGCGGAACCAGCCCGGAGACACCCACAGCCGGAAGAAGCCCCGCAGCCGCGTCAGCGCCCCGCCCGCGTCGGGGTCCTGGTTCATCAGCCTCGCCTGGTGCAGCGCTGCGGTCACCGTGAAGAAGCACGTGGTGACCAGCATCGTGATGACGCGCATCCGGTACGTCCCCCCGACGGCCACGTAAGTGTCGAAGGCCACCGCCTTGTGCTCGGTCTCCTCGATCGCGTGCCAGACCCAGAGCCGCCGCGCCTCCGGGTCCATCAGCTCGCGCAGCTCGTCGTGCTCCAGGAGAAGCTCGGCCATCATCGCGGTGAAGTGCTCCAGCGCGCAGGTCATCGCGAGCTGCTCGATGGGCCTGCGGCGGCGACGCGCCTCGGCGAGGCCCTCCTCGACGTCCCGCTCGAGAGAGCGCGTGTCGAGCCCCAGGGTGCCGATCCACTCGTTGAAAGCGGTGTGCGCGCGGGCGTGGATCCCCTCCTGCGCCAGGAACCGCGCGATCTCCTGCCTGAGGGCGGGTGACTCGATCCGCTTCTCGTAGTGGCGCACCGAGTCCATGAAGAACCGCTCGCCCTCGGGGAACGTCACCGAGAGCCCGTGAGCCAGGTGCGTCAGGAACGGATCGCCGCCGAACCAGTGCCGAGAGGCCACGCGCGTGAAATCGAACACCGGACGGCGGACGGGGATCGACCGCGGCGCGCGCGGCGCCTCGAGCTCGGGCATCGTTCTCATGGCTCCTCCTTGTATCACGCCGGGCGAGCGCTGTTGACGCAGGGCCGGGCTTGTCCGAGAACTTGGCCGCATGTTCACGAAGCCCTGCCGGAGGGTCGGCCTTGCGGCTCTGGCGTGCGTCGTCCTCGCCCTCCCGGTCGGGTGCGCGCAGCAGCGCGACCCGATCAACCGCGTCCAGGCGAACGCGCTGTCGAAGCACTTCTTCGTCGGCCCCAGCCTGAGCGACCCGTCGGACGACCCCGAGTTCTACATGGGCAACCGGATCGTCGACGAGCCGTACGGCGTGGGCCAGGGCTTCTGGATGTTCCAGTCGATCGGGTCGGTCGCGCGCATCAAGTGGGAGATCCAGGAAGACAAGCTCGTCGCGCGCCTGACCTACGAGCGCATCCAGGACAGCGATCACCACGGCTCGCGGGCGACCAACAGCGGCCAGGTCGTGGCGATGTTCAACATCACCAGTCACTTCGACATCATCCACGACTACAACCTCCAGACCGGCGAGCAGCTCAACGTCGTCGTCGAGAACACGACCGACCGCCCCTGGTACGAGCGGGAGTACTTCCGCGTCGACTGGTCGACCAACCTCGTCACCGACGCGTACGACTTCGACATGTTCGCGCAGGGGGCCTCGGCCGGGGTGAAGTACGACCCGCTGAGCTACTTCGTCGAGGATCCGAGCGACCCGGACGCCCCGGTCTTCAGCGACCCGGACGGCTACTTCGACGTGACCACGAAGATCTTCGCGACCCCGCAGACCATCAGCACTCCGTACGGCGCCTACCCGGCGTGCATGCTGTTCGCGGCCGAGGCCAGCGGCGGCACCTCCCCGGTGGACACGTGCAACCCCGCCGAGGTGAAGGTCCGCCTCTCGTTCAAGAAGGTGGTCGACGACGACTACGAGCCGGAGGACTGGGACGGCCACAAGATGGACGCGTTCGGGTGGTTCGGCGTCGACCGCTTCGGCTACGAGCGCAACTACGGCGTCGTCGACCAGAAGTGGCACCGGTTCGCGGCGAAGTTCAACATCTGGCAGAAGAGCCACATCGACGGGACGCAGTGCGCCGTCGACGCGTGGCGCGACGCCGCCGGCAACGTGCAGAAGTACGCGGTCGACGCCTCCGGCCAGACGGCGGTCGACCCGACCTCGGGGCTGCCGGTCGCGGACCCGAACGGACAGCCCTTCACCAGGAGCGCGCCCGGGCAGGACGTCCATCGCGACCTGGACCACGACGGGACCGAGGACGAGTGCCAGTTCGTCGACGCGCAGGGCCAGGTCGTGACGCCCGGGTCGCGCTGCGACGAGTTCACCAGCAAGTGCGACCTCCCCCTTTACCTCCGGCAGACCAAGACGACGCCGCTCTACTACGGGCCGACCGCCCCCCCCGACCTGTTCGCGTCCACGGCCCACGCGCTGTCGTCGTGGAACCTGGCGGTCAAGAGGGCCGTGCAGCTGGGCAAGGTCGTCGAGGCGAAGCGCGCGCACGTCGACATCGGGACGCAGCAGACCACCGAGGCCGATCTGCTCGCCGACGGCGGCAAGACCGTGCCCGACGTCTTCGTCCTCTGCCACAACCCCGTCATCCAGGGCGACGCCGCCGCTTGCGGGGCCGCGGGGCTGAAGGTGCGCCTGGGCGACCTGCGCTACAGCGTCGTCGACGTCATCCAGTCCCCGCAGGACCCCTCGGCCTGGGGCATCATGTCGGACTTCAACGACCCGGTGACCGGCGAGAAGGTGCAGGCGAGCATCAACGAGTGGGCGTACGTGCTCGACATCGCGTCGCAGACCACCGAGGACATCCTGCGCTGGATCAACGGCGAGATCACCGACGCCCAGATCGCCGGCGGGCAGTACATGAAGGAGTGGCTCGCGGCCACCAAGCTCGGCGCGTCGCAGTACGCCCCCAGCGTGCTCTCGTCGCGCGAGATCCAGTCGCGCCTCGGCTCGATCGACAGGAGCTCCGCTCGCCTCAACGGGCTGCCGGCCGGCCCCAAGATGGCGCCGGTGATCGCGTCGAAGGTCGCGGCGCAGAACCTCGCGACCGCCCTCGGGCCGTCGCTCGACGCCGACTTCGAGGCCACTCGCCAGAAGCTCCTCGGCAGCCAGTGGGAGGCGAAGCTCGTGACGCCGGACACGCTTCAGATGGCCGGCTTCAATCCGCAGCAGCCGTTCGCCGGCGACCCGACGACCCTCTCGCGGGCGTCACCCATCCGCGCTCTCGACCCGTCCTTCCGGAGGTGGGCGAGCCGGGCGCGCACGACGGCGCTCGTCAACAAGAACATGTGCGTGCTCGACCAGCAGCCGGAGCCGGACGGCCTGGTGGGGCTGGCGCGCGAGGCGGCGAGGCTGTTCCCTCTCCCGCCGACGACGGATCCGAGCTACCCCGCCAGGAAGTTCCGCCGCGACCGGGCCCTCCACCAGTGGATCCGCGAGCAGTTCCACGCGTCGGTCATCGCGCACGAGATGGGGCACTCGATGGGGCTCCGCCACAACTTCGCCGGGAGCTTCGACGCGCTCAACTACCACACCGAGTACTGGCAGCTTCGCACGCGCAACGGCCAGGAGCACTACTGCAGCCCGACCGCGGGCGGCGCCCTCGACGCCCTGACGCCGCACACCGACGGCACCGACTGCGTCGGCCCGCGCTGGGTCGATCCGGTGACCGACCAGGAACAGAATGGCCTCATCTGGAAGTGGGCGTCGACCAGCGTGATGGACTACCCGGGCGACCAGACTCAGGACATGAACGACATCGGCAACTACGACAAGGCGGCGATGCGCTTCGGCTACGCCGACATCGTCGACGTCGAGAACAAGCTCACCGTGGCCACGTCGAGCGGCTCGGCCTCCGGCAGCGGCATGGACTACATCCAGGCGCTCGACGGGTTCGGGGGGATCTGGGGCAACTCGATCGGCGGCAATCACTACAGCCAGTACGCCGACAAGTACGCGCTGCTCGGCACTTGCGCCGATCGGCCCGGCTGGACCGGCGATCCCGGCGACCCGCTCGAGAAGCAGTGTCCCGGGCCGGATCTGGACTACTTCGCCGTGCGCGACATGCTCCCGGTCGACCAGTTCTCCTCGGCCATCACGCAGGCGCGGCCGGATCTGGTCGCGAGCTTCGCCGTCGACCCGAAGGGCCGCGTGCGGCACCCCTACATGTTCGGCGGCGACGAGTTCGCCGACGTCGGCAACATCCCGGTGTTCCGCTTCGACGCGGGCGCCGACTCGTACGAGCAGATGCAGTTTCTCGTCTCGACCTACGAGAACCGGTACATCTTCGACGACTTCCGCCGCAACCGGGTCACCTTCAACACGAGCTCGGCGGTCGATCGGCTAGAGGACCGGTACTGGGACAAGATCCAGGCGATCACCAAGAGCCTGGCGCTCGGCGTCGAGCTGCTGACGCAGCCCGGTAACGACCCGACCAAGGACCCGGCGTCGCTGATGCCGGTGGCGCTGGGGTCGGCCGACGGGCTCGCGATGTTCGTGCGCGCGATCACCCGGCCCGCGCCCGGCCCTTACGTCGTCGTGCCGGCGTCGCCCGCCGACGGCGTGCCGAACACTTGGGGGCGCGCGTGGCAGCTCGGCGACCCGGGGTCACCCGGCGGACCTCCCACGACGAACGTCACGGTCGCTCTGGGCGACGGCGAGGGGCGCTACCTGCACAACGACTACGACTACACCAAGGGCTACTGGTGGTCGCAGTACCAGACCCAGGTGGGCAGCTCTTACGAGAAGTCCCTGGCGGTGCACTACCTGCTCGAGGCCTACAACAACTTCGTCTCCAACGCGAAGGACGACTACGTCGACGGGCGCTACAAGAACCTCAACTACGCGACGATCTACCCGAACCAGGTCCGCCGCCTGCTCGCGAACGTCGCCGTGGCGCAGAGCCCCACGCAGGTGGTGAGCCAGTGGACCGCCGCCCAGATCTTCACGATCGCCCCGTACGTGACGCCTCCGGCCGCGTCCACGGCGAGCCCGGTCCCCGTGCAGTATCTGCCGTGGGACAGGTACGATCCCACCGACGCGGCGACGACCGCCCTCGCCTATCCGGCCGGGGCCGTGCTGCTCGACCCCCTCCTCGGCTGGGAGCAGCAGTACCGCGCGCTGCTCCTCGAGTTCCGCTTCGGCAGGACGACGCAGACGATGGACTTCGTCGACCAGATCCGCATCTTCTCGCCGGGCGACGCGGCCAGCCTGGCCATCGCGGCCGGCCAGCAGGTGCGCTACCGCGATCCGGCGACCGGGATCGAGTACGCCGCGCGCAACTACGGCACCGAGTCGGTGAACCCGGCCGTGGGGCAGCCCGTGGCCAAGACCATCGGCGCGCGGATGCTCGGGTACGCGAACTCCCTCGCGCAGGCGGCCTTCCAGGTGACGGCGACGGACCTGGTGACCGGTGAGCTCACCTACGCGACCGACGCGCAGGGCAACCCGGTCCCCAGCGCGGCTCCGCAGGCGCAGGACGCCGCCACGATGCTGCGGGACTTCACGGCGAACGTCGACGTCGTGAGGCAGCTCACCTACTTCTTCGGGTACGGACCGCTGAGCAGCGTGAGCGGTGCGAGCAGCGGGCCGTAGACAAGATGGTGTCTTTCGTCCGATCGTTGCGCCGCGAAGCGCACGCGCCCGGAGGGTGAGCATCTCCTCGGGGGCTCGGACGGCGCGTGCTGTCCGTGCCGTCCAGTCGGGGCGCTACGAGCTCGCCCCCTCCGGAGATGCTCACCCTCCGGGCGCTCGGTCCGGGGTGATTCGCGCCCGAAGAGCGCGTCGATGCGCGCGGTCGGCGCCTCCAAGAGCGTGCCCAGGCCCTCGTCCAGCCACTTCGGGGCGTCGGTGAAGTCGGTCTGGACGATGGGGTGCACGATCTCGTGCGTCGGGTCGGCAGGTACACCGCTCCCCCCGAGCCGTCGATGACGACCTCGGGCCGCCCGGGGTGATGGAAGCCGGAGAGGTCCGCTCCGCTCGGGCCATAACGCTCGCGGGTCCGCGAGTCGTAGTCTCCCCGCGACGAGAAGAGCAGCAGGGTCACCGGACGGAGCGGGTCCCTCGCGAAGCGGCCCGCGTGGTGCGCGGACAGCGCCTGACGGGTCGGGCGGTCGGCTGGATCGAGCAGCGGTGTGGAGCCGACGATGACGAGAGTGAAGCCGTCGGGCTCGGGATAAAGGAAGGTGGGTCGGTGGAAGCGGTCGCGGACGATGCGGGCGAGGTCGTCGGGAGAGAGAGGGGAGCGGCGGGGTGCGCGAGGGAACGGGTCGGGATCGGGAGGGACGGGGCTCGCATAGAGAATGAAGGCGACGGGTGGCGGGACCGAGGGGACGGATGCGCAAGGGAGGAGGGCGGGATCTGCGTGTGGTGCCGGGTGATCGCGGAGGGGCGTGCCTCGGTCGCAGGCCGAGGCGGTCAAGAGGAGGAGGGGGGCGAGGGAGCGCGCGAACAAGGCGGGGAAGGTGGCGGAGGGGAAGGGCCGGGCGAGTCCTGCCGGGCGTGCAAGGGGAATCATTGAGCAAGTCGGGCGTACGTGGCGTCGACGATGCGAGGGGAACGGCGTCCGTTTGCACCTCCGTTTGCACCATCCTCGACGAGGGCGTGATCGAACGGGCGATCGCGCGGCTCACGGTCGCGCTGACGACGGCCGCCGACGACACGATCGCCGCCCTGGTTGACGAGCGCCGAGCACTTCGCGCCGAGCTCGTCGAGCTGCGCCAAGCGGGCGCGGGTGGGGTGAGGCTCGAGTACGAGCGGGTGCGGAGGAGACCTGGACGCTAGTGCGGGCTCCGCGTGCAAGGAACCAGGCTGACCTGCGCCGCGCCGAGCGCGAGAACCGCAAGTGCCGAAGCGAAGGCCCGCGCGGAAGAGCGACGGGTCGCCTGCACCCTCTCTGCGGCGGCGAACAGGGCCATTAGCTCAGTGCGCTGCGATCTGCTCGGGCCGCGACGGTGGCGGCTGTGACCGGGCTCGTGGCGCAGCGTCTTCGGCCGGTGCCAGTCGTCGGGCGTCCGGCGCCTCCGGCGCGACCTGACGCGCGAAGCCGATCCCCGGCTTCCGTCGCCATCGTCCTGCCGAGGTCGAAGGCGCACGCGGCGCAGCGACGTCGGATCGCAGCCCGTGGGCCGACCCGCGTCAACGACCGCCGCTCCCTGTGGCCCGGGCCGGCTCAGAAATGTCGCGCGACGGGCGGACTTAGGGCCCTCATCAGAGACTGAAAGGGCGTGTAGGGCTCCTCGGATCGCGCACTTGACGAATGGGCGGTGAATCGCCAAATGCTTGATCTTCCATCGGAAGTTCGCTGGACCCGTGCCTCCTTTCCTTTTGACAAGATCGACGCCCGCTCCTATCTTCTGCGTCAGCCGCAGCGAGGCGCCCGTCGCAACCGCGGGCCTGGATGTTGCGTCTAAATCATCAATGATGACGCCCGCAGAGGCAGTGGGAGACGCGAGGGGCTCGTACGTTGCGTCCGACGACGAGCTGGATTGTATCCAGACCTTCGAGGACACGGCGGAGCGCCTTGAGGATATCGAGCGCAAGCTTGCGATCCAGCTGGGCTTGGGCCGACATCCCCGACGAGAGCTAATCGCCCTCGCACAGAAGGGTGATTTGGTCGAGACCTCGCTGGTGGCGGACTGGCACGACCTGTACAGCAGCTACCTCGACTGGCTGAACGAGGAGAGTTGGGACGGGCCACCACAGCCACCGATCGAGGAGAAGCAGGAGCAAGGGGCCGCCGAGAGCGGCCCTTCCGCTTTTGTGGGGTACGGGGTACAGATCTGGCGCGTTGCGCTCGAATGCCTCTCGATCCGCGTCAGAAGCGCTGCCTGGATCGCTTCTTCCCTGGCCTGCTTGACGCGATAGTAGCGCTCGGGGAGGGGGCCTTCGTCGCCGATCGACCGCAGTACAAGACGGTCGGCGTACGGGTCCACGTGACGGCCGTCCTCGGTCACAGCGTCGACGACCATCATTTCGTCGAAGCGGGGCCCGTCGGGCGAGAACATCCCCCAGTTCTCGTAGAGCCGCGGGTACATCACAGCCTCGGCCATCCACTCCGGGCGGCCGTGCCACACGAGGGCCTGCGGCATGGCCAGGTTGGTCACGGAGAGGTCTGCGCCGAGGACGAACAGACCGAAGGCCACGGCGCCCTCCCGGAGCCAGGGCAGGGCCCGGCGCGCCCACGCGCGCAGCGGCGTCGACGCCGGCGTCTCCCACTCGGAGCGCACGGCTCCGGCAGGGTGGCGCCGTCCCGGCTCGGGAATGGCGCAGGCCGCGAGCCCCAGCCAGACCGAGATCGTCGCGCGCCGGCGAGCGAACGCGTCGTACGCGAGCCCGGCCAGCCACCTCGGACCCGGGACGTAGAAGGGCCAGGCCAGCAAGAAGCCCAGCGGGAGCGCCCCGAGGACGCGCGCGAAAGCGTCCGAGCGCGTCCAGCGGCGGCCCGAGTGGCTGTCCACCGCGAGCACCGTCCGCTCGAGCAGCGCGGGGTCCACGTCGGCCGGGAGCGCCCCGGAGTCTCGGTTCGAGCGCCACGCGATCCGCTCGAGGGCGTCGAGACGGGCGAGCACGCGCACGACCTGGAAACAGACGCCGCACCCGGCGTCGTAGAAGACGACGAGGCGCGGCTCGGCCGCTCGGCGCCTCCGCCCGAGCCAGTCCCAGTACTTCCCGTCGACGAGCAGCGGGTAAAAACAGATCATCACCGGCGAGAAGATCCCCAGGTTGGCCATGAGCGCGATCGCGCCGTGCAGCCCGGTGAGAAGGACGACCGCCAGCGCGCGCGTGTATCGCCACAGGACGGGCGTCAGCAGGAGAAGCGGCGCTGCGGCCTCGATGACCAGCGTCCCGTACGTCGCCGCCCGGGTCGCGGCGAAGGGCAGGTGCTCCCTCGCCAGGACGCCGAGCCACGTCACGATGCGCTCCTGGTGGAGCACGTAGTGCACGGCGGTGCCTTCCCGCCACGTCGTCCCGCTCTTGTGCGCGTAGTTGAACCAGTAGATGGCAGCCAGCTGGAGCAGGAAGCCGAGCACGGCGAGGGAGACGGCCGGGCGGGTGTCCGGAGGCGGGAGGTGCCTGGCGGCCAGATCCTCGGGCTCCTCGGCCTTGCCGGCGCGCAGGCTCGCCAGCAGCGCGTCGACCGAGTAGCGGCGCCCCAGCGGCAGGAACGCCGTCCAGAACATCAGGACGGCCAGCGCGACCGCGCTCGCGTTCTCCGCGAAGATCACGCGGCTGTGCAGACTCGTCGTCATGGCGAACGACAGGACGTGGAAGAGGCGCGTCCGCCATCCGACGAGCAGAAAGAAGAAGCACACCAGGCACAGGGCGAGCAGGACCGCGGCCTCGTCGACCCGCGACGCCATGAAGAAGAGCGAGAACACGCGTGGCGCGGGCGGGCGCCAGAGCATCGTGTGATTCGGGAGGAGCCCCGCGTTCGAGTACAGATCGCGGAGCCAGCGCACGCGCCGGAGGGCGTCGACGATCAGCACCGAGGCGAGCATCACGCGCAGAAGCGCCAGGCTGCGGCCGTCGACCGTCAGATAGGCGCGCCTGAGCGCTTCGCGCAGCCTCCGGGGGTTCACGGGTGTGGGTCCACGTTATAGCGCTCCGGATTCGCTGTCGGGGCGCACTTGATGTAAAGTGAGAAATGGTGAGCGGCGCTCCTGCGTCGCCTTCGGCTTCAGGGAGGGTCTCATGCGCACATATGGTCTGGGGCGGCCGTGGCTCGCGCTCGCTATCCTGACCGGCGCCGGCCTGCTGACCGACGCGAGCGGCTGCGGCGGCGCAAGCTCGACGGTGTTCGCCCCCGGCGACGATGGCGGACAAGACTCCGGGGGCTCGAGCACCCCGGATGGGGCAAGCGGTGACGGGCCCGCCGCGAACGACTCGTCGACGGTCGACGCGACCGTGAAGGACTCGGCTTCGGACGCCCTCTCGTCGGGCGACGTAGTCTCGCTCGACTCGACTCCCGGCGACGCGACTGCCCTCGACGCGACCGCTGGCGACTCGGCCACGGCGGACTCCGGGGTTGCGGACGCGTCCGATTCCGGAGTCGACAGCGCGCTCGAGGCCGCGGCTGACGGCGCCACGGGGGCCGACGGCGGACCGGCGCCGGACGCCGCGGGTGGCGACGGCGGCGACGGCGGCGACGCCGCGCCCCCCTGCGACGCGCCCAACGGCGCGTTCGTCGTCGTCGATCCCGTCGACGGCGTCGACACCGCGACCGGCGGAAGCGACAGCGCGGGGGGCCAGCCGGCCGGTGCCTGCGCGTTCAAGACGATCACCTACGCGCTCGGTCACATGGGCGCGGCGACCGCCGTGCACGTCATGGGTTCGACGATCAGCGCTTCGGCCAACGGCGAGACCTTCCCGATTGTCGTGCCGGCGCAGGTGACCATCCTGGGAGTCGGCGCTGTGACCGTCGACGTGCAGGCCCCTTCCGACGCCGGAACGAGCGCCGGGGACGGGTTCGTCCTCTCCTCGGGAGGGTCGGTCCTCTCGGGCTTGATCATCGACGGCGCGAGCGTCGCCGTGCACGGCGTCCTCGTTCGCGGCGGCACGACGTCGACCACGAGCGTCGACCACGTCGAGATCCGGAACTTCACCCAGGCCGGCATTCGAGTGCAGGGCACCGGGAGGTTGACGATCAACTCCGGGACCAACATCCACGACAACGGCCTGACGGGCAATCAGCTCAGCGGCTTGCGCGTCACCGGCACGGGCCACGCCGACATCGTCGGCGGCGCCGATCCCATCCAGTTCAGCAACAACGGCCAGGACGGGATCCTGGTGGACGTTCAGGGCTCCGTGACGATCACCGGTGCGCCGGGCGCCGGGGCGACCGGAAGCGTGGTGGCGAACAACAACACGTACAACGGCATCGAGATCGCCCAGGTGGTGGGCAGCGGAGCGCCAGCGTGCAGCCTGACGGGCCTGGTCGCCGCGAGCAATACACAGGACGGCGCGCTCATCTGGGGCGGGTCGGCGGCGACCGTTCGAGCGAGCGTGTTCGTCGGCAACGGGAATAGTGGCGTGGAGATCGCCAACCTCGGGGCCTCGGCCGCCGAGAACGACGTCAGCGGCATCGATCTCGGCACCGGCAACGGAGGCAATGCGGGGCACAACGTCCTGCAGAGCACCACGCTGCCCAACAACCTCGCGGGTCTGTGCCTCAACATCGCGCTCGGCAGGAGCCAGACGCTCGACGCGCGCGGCAACACGTGGGTGAGCGGAGGCGCCGCGGTGGACTGCTCGAGCGCCGCGGGTGCGCTCACCGAGAGCGCCGTCTCGGGGTCGAGCCGCCCCTGCGCGGGGGGGGCGCGCGACATCGGGGGGACGGGGCTGAGCGCCGTCGTCGTCGCCGGGACCGCGAACGGGGTCAGGGTGGATCAGTGCACGTGCGGCGCGAGCACGACCTGCAGATGAGCCTCAGCTGCGCGCCCGCGCCGCCATCACCGCGCTGATCCACCGCATCGCCCCCGGCGCCATCCTCGCCGTGGCGGAGGCGGCGCGCGCGAAGGCCGTCGTCTCGACCACGGCGCGCCGGGCGTCCACGGCGCGGACGGTCTGCGCCGCGACCTCCTCGGCCGTCTGCACGCGCGCGCCCGGCGGTCGCACGCCGGCCCGCCCCTCGCGAGAGATCGAGTTCTCGCGGAAGCGAGTGGCCACCGGGCCGGGCCGCACCACGACCACACGCACCCCCGCGCCGACAAGCTCCGCCCGGAGCGCCATCGAGAGAGCCTCGAGCGCGAACTTGCTCGCGGCGTAGGCGCCCATGCGGGGCGCGGCCACCACGCCGGCGACCGACGAGAGCATCACGATCGTCCCGCCGCTGCGGGTCAGCGCGTCGAGCCCCAGCTGGACGAGCCGTAGCGGCGCGAAGACGTTCAGCGCGAAGAGCGCCTCCAGCTCGCCCAGATCGATCCCCGCCGCGCTGCCGTAGTAGCCGCGGCCGGCGTTGTTGACGAGGACGTCCAGTCGTCCGGTCCTGGCGAGGGCGCCCTCGATCAGCCGCTTGCGATCCTCCTCGCGGGTGACGTCCGCCGCGATCACCACGGCCTTGCCGCCGTCGCCCTCCACCTCGCGGGCCACGCGCGCCAGCGAGACCTGGTCACGCCCGCTCAGGACGAGGGTCGAACCTCGACGCGCCCAGGCCCGCGCCAGCGCTCTGCCGATGCCGCTCGACGCGCCAGTCACCACGACCGTACCGCTCACGGCGCTCACCCGACGCCGACGTACTGCGCCTTGACCAGCTTCAGGATCACCTCGGCGGTCTGCAGGTCCGTCGCCTTGCTCTTGTTGAGGACCGTTTCGAACACGCCATGGTTGTGGACGAGCTGCAGGACGTCCAGCTCCTCGGGCTTGAGGTCGCGCAGCTGCGCCGCCATCGGCGAGGCGAGCGTCAGCTGCCCGTCCAGCTCGGGCAGCTCGTCGCGGATACGGTTGTACTCGTCGAGCTGCCGCATCCCCTCGATGAGCAGCTCCTGCACCGACATGTTCATGTCTTCGGCGCCGTCACGCTCTTCGGCGGGCTCCAGGTCGAACAGGCCCTGCGGCCAGGTGAGCATCCGGTAGAGGCTCTTCGTCGGGTGCACGCCGTCGAGCTCGTCGATGATCGCGAACGAGATGTTCCCCTTCTTCAGGTAGATGCGCCCCACGTGCTGGTCCGTGCGCACCACGAGGACTCCGCTCTTCTTTGAAGTCCCGAACAGCTGGAGCAGGTCCGGGAGGGGGACCTCTTCGATGCTCCCGCTCATCGTGCGCTGCTGGCTGCCGCGCCTGGCCTGCGCCACGCTCTCCAGCTCACGCTTGGCGTCGGCGGAGGGCGCGCGCGCCCCGTCCGCGGCCATGAGCTTGAGGATGCTCGTGCCGATGAGCACGCGGTCCCCCTCCTTGAGGCGGGCCCGCTTGATCTTCTCGCCGTTGACGAACGTGCCGTTGGTCGAGCCCAGGTCCTCGATCCAGATCTGGTCAGCTTGCATGGCGATGCGCGCGTGCTTGCGCGACACCATGTCTTCGACCAGGACCATGTCGAGATCACTGGAGCGCCCGATGAGGATCTGCTTCTCCGAGGCGACGGGAAATTCGCCGCCCTGGTACTTGCCGCTGATGAAGCGCAGAACGTATGAGCGCGCCCCCGGCTTGGGAGCCGGCGCGGTGGGCGCCTTGGGGGAAGGGTCAGCCATATCTCGTCCGGCAGCTACGTCTCGGTCCATGCGGAAAACGCTGGCAAAAAAAGGTTAGAGGGTAGCGTAGAGAGCGGTCAAGTCGAGGTCGCGCTTATAGTGGGGCATGAGCGAGCGGCCCATAGTTCCGGGAGGAACACCGTACGGCACCCACCGCGTCCTCGAGCCCCGGGGAGGCCTTCCGCAGCCTGCGCAGCGCGTGGACAACGACTTCTCGCGGCTGTTCGAGGGCGAAGTCCTGCTGGCGGTCGAGACTCTCAACGTCGACGCCGCCAGCTTCACCCAGATGGAGAAAGAAGGCGATCCAGCGCACATCGTCCTACGGACGGTCGCCGATCGGGGCAAGCAGCACAACCCCGTGACGGGCTCGGGCGGGATGCTGCTGGGGCGCGTGGTGCAGCTGGCGCCTGGGCGGCCCGCCGGGGAGCAGCTGGCCGTGGGCGACCGCATCGCGACCCTGGTCTCGCTGTCGCTGACCCCGCTGCGGATCGACCGGATCGCGGCCGTGCGGCCGGCGAGCGCCCAGGTGGACGTCGAGGGGGAGGCGGTCCTGTTCGCCAGCGGGGCCTACGCGAAGCTGCCGGCGGACATGCCCGAGCGGCTCGCGCTGGCTGCCCTCGACGTCGCGGGCGCGGCGCCGCAGGTGGCGCGGCTCGTGAAACGGGACGACGTGGTGGTGGTCCTGGGGGCGGGGGGCAAGAGCGGCATCCTGTGCGTGGCCGAGGCGCGCCGGGTCGGGGGGCCGGGGGCGCGCATCGTGGGGCTCGAGGCGAGCGAGTGTGCGGCGGGGGAGCTGCGGGGGCTGGGGCTCTGCGACGCCGTAGTAGCGGCCGATGCGCGGGATCCGGTCGCCGTCCGCGGCGCCGTGCTGGCCGCCACGGGCGGGCGCGAGGCCGACGTCGCCTTCTCGTGCGTCAACGTGCCGGACGCCGAGCTGGGCGCCATCCTGGCCACGCGCGACCGAGGGATCGTCTACTTCTTCGCGATGTCGACGAGCTTCACCAAGGCGGCGCTCGGCGCGGAGGGCGTGGGCAAGGACGTCGACCTGTTCATCGGCAACGGCTACGCCCGCGGCCACGCCGAGCACACGCTCGCGATGCTCCGCGACATGCCCGCCGTGCGCGCGCTCTTCGAGAAGCGGTACGGCTAGGCCGACCTTCGGGAGGCTGTGGCGCGTGATTCACGCGCCCTAGGCGCGCGCCTAGCGCGGCTGCGGAGGACGCGACGAGGGCGGCGGTTCGCTCTTCTTGCGGGCCGCTACGTCGCTCAGCCCCTCGCTGGGCGACGGCGTGACCAGGGCGTCGTCGGCGGCCGGCAGTACGATGGTGAACGTCGTCCCGGCGCCGGGCTGCGAGTGGACTTCGATCGTGCCGCCGGCGTTCTGGACGATGCTCTGGCTGATCGCGAGGCCGAGGCCCGTGCCCTGGGTCTTGGTGGTGAAGAAGGGGACGAAGAGGTTGCGCAGCACCTTGGGCTGGATGCCGGGGCCGGTGTCTCGCACGCTCACCTCGACCTGCGGCTCGACCTCGTCAGTGAGCGAGCGTCGCGACGAGGGGATGCTCCCGTCGAGCGGGGGCACCCGTCCGCCACGGGCGCGCCCGAGCTGCGTGCTTACGGTGATCTTGCCCTGGCCGTCCATGGCCTGGCTGGCGTTCTGCAACAGGTTGATGAGCAC
Organism: Myxococcales bacterium; assembly: GCA_003153495.1. Lineage (GTDB taxonomy): Bacteria > Myxococcota_A > Polyangia > Polyangiales > Polyangiaceae > Palsa-1150. Next base: position 6,542 of record PLYU01000098.1, on the reverse strand, counting down.
CTGGCGGAACTTCTCGGGGTCCATGCGGGCGCGCGGCAGGGGCTCGCCGAGCTCGAGCTGCACGTCGATGGCGCCGTCGGTGATCTGGCTCTGGACGATCTGCACGGTGCGGCGCACGGCCGCGTTGAGGTCCAGCGGGATGGGGTTGCCGGCGTTGGGGCGCGCGTAGTCGAGGAAGCTGCCGACGACGCGGTCGAGGCGGTTGACCTCCTCGATGATGATCCCGACGAACTCGCGCGAGGTGGGGTCCTCGACGCCGCCGGCGCCGACCTCCTCGAGCAGCTGCGCGGCGCCCTTGATGGCCCCGAGCGGGTTCTTGACCTCGTGTGCGAGACCGGCGGCCATCGATCCGAGGGCCGCGAGGCGGTCGCGCTCCTTCATGCGCGAGTAGAGGCGACTGTTGGTGACCACGACGCCGATCTGCGCGGCAACCGTCTCGAGCAGCGAGACCTCCTCGGGCGTGAACGCGTCCCTCACGCGATCGTCGACCGTGAAGAGCAGGCCCACGCACGGCTCGTCGTCGCCGCGCACCGCCAGGACGACCGCGCTCTGCAGCGCCCCCAGGGTCGCGGCGGCCGAGAGCACGGGCCCCGCGCCATCGCCTCCCTCGCGGGCCAGCTCCTCGAGCGAGATCGAGGCGTGCTTCTCGAGGCGGTCGAGCATCGGCCGCGCGCCGAGCGCCTCGACGCGCTTGGGCACTGCGGCGCCGATGGATCCGACGAGGTCGAACCCGTCGCCGTCCTGGTCACGGAGGAAGAGGGCAGCCGTCGTCACGCGCCGCGAGCGCTCGAGGCCCTGCATGAGCGTGCCCACCATCTCGTCGACCTCGAGCACGTGCGCGAGGCGCCTGCGCAGGTCGGCCACGCTGGTCTCCAGGTCGTAGCGCTCGCGGAAGAAGAACTGGTGGATGCGCGTCTCGACCTCGCTTTGCAGCGGCTCGAAGAGCACGAGGAACACGATCGCCGCGAGCACTGCGTTCAGGTACATCGTGTCGAAGCCGCCGATGACCATCACGAACAGGTAGAAGATGCCGGCGAGGCAGAACGCGAGCGCCGTGGACACCAGCAGGCGTCCCGCGAGCTCGTAGATGTCGGCAAGCCGCGGGCGCGTGAGAGACTCGGCGAGCACGAAGAGGAACACGATGGCGAGCACGGCGCCGATGGGCGGCAGGTGCACGCCCAGGTACGACAGGAAGTCGGCGAGCGAGAACGTGGTCGCCGCCGCGCCGACGACGACCAGAAACCGGACGCGATCGCGAACGGCGCGCGAGGGGCTCGCCTGCCCGCGCCGCGCGAGGGTGATGAGCGCCGCCGCGAGCAAGCCGAAGACGTACGTGTAGACGGCGCCCAGCGCGAACGACCGGTCGTGGTACGGCGACACCGACAGCGCGAGCACCGGGATGCCAACGATCGCGGCGAACCTCGCCAGGCGCGTCCGGGTGCTGCGCACTTCGAGCGGGACGACGCTCTGGAACAGGTGGATCGCGAACTGGGGCAAGAGCACGGTGAGCACGCCGGTGACCCGCTCCCACAGGTCCGGCCGGAAGAAGCCCGCGAACGACTGGCTCGCGTACCAGAGGGCGATGTCGGCTGCGAACGCGGCGAAGAGCCAGTGCACCGCCCGCCGCCCGCGGAGCAGGACGCTCAGCGCGATGGCGAGCGCCAGGACGGCGCAGAACAGGATGGTCTTCGGCCGCAGGTCCTGCACGGGGCACAGTGTCGCCCCGGCGGGCCATGCGCGCAAAGCGCCGCTGCTAGACCGTCGTCAGTTGCCGTTGTTTCCGGCGGGCATCGGCCCGATGCCGCCGACGCCGTCGCCCCACGGGGAGGGGTTGGGGTTGTCCTTGGAGCCGCCGGGCGCGACGCCGCCCGCGCCCGCGGGGGCGGTGGGCGAGCTGCCTCGGGTCGCCCTGGGGCCACCCGCGCCGGGCGTGATCGGCTCCTGGGCGCCCTCGGCCACGTTGGCCGTCACCGGTCGTACGGTATCCGACTGGCCGCCGGGTGCGGCCACCAGCTCGTTGGGGTGCTGGTTCTCCTCCGCGGTGGGGTCACCGGTCTGGAGAGCACACCCCGCGCACGGCAGGAGCAGGGCTCCGAGTAGAGCGATTCCTACGAGCTTCATCTACGTACCCTCCGACGAGACGGCCGCGAGGCCGTACTGCTTTACGAGCTGCGAGAGGCGGGGGCGCTTCATACCGAGGAGCGCCGCCGCTCGAGTGATATTTCCCTTGGTCTCTGCCAGGGCGCGCGCGATGCAGTCGCGCTCGATCTGGCGCTTGATGTCGGGCAGCGACGTCGCGCCCGCGCGCACCTGCGAGTAGGCGACCGCCGTGGCGTTCGCCTCCGACGAAGGCAGAGGTGGCTCATCGAGACCGAGACTGTCGACCTCTTCGTCGCCCGTCACGCTCTCGTCGGTGGGCGCGCTCGCGACGAGGCTAACGTGGCTAGCGCTAGCGGTGGCCGATGACCGCGCGCGGAACGAGTGGGCCGCCGCGCGCAGGTCGTCCACGTTGTCGATGAGGGTGGACGCGGTGATGGTGTCGCCCTCTGCGAACAGCGACGCCGCCCGCAGCGCGTTCTCGAGCTCGCGGATGTTGCCGGGCCAGCGGTGCCTGCCGAGCAGATCCAGCGCGTCGGCGCCGAGGGACTTCTTGACCTCGCCCCGCTCGAGCGCGATGCGCGCGAGCAGGTGGTCGCTGATGCGCGGCAGGTCGCCCATGCGGGCGCGCAGCGGCGGCACCTCGAGCGTGATGCCGCGCAGCCGGTAATACAGGTCCTCGCGGAACTCGCCGTGCTCGACCATCGCCTTCAGATCGCGATGGGTGGCGCAGATGATGCGCACGTTCGCGCGAATGGGCGCCGTCCCGCCGACGCGCTCGANNTCGAGGAACAGCGTGCCGCCTTCGGCCATCTCGAAGCGGCCACGCCGGCGCGCAATGGCCCCGGTGAATGCGCCCTTCTCGTGCCCGAATAGCTCGCTCAGCAGCAGCGTCTCGACGAGGGCAGCGCAGTTGACGGTGACCATCGGGCCGCCGGACCGGTCGCTCACCCGGTGGATGGCCTCGGCGACGAGCTCCTTGCCCGTGCCGCTCTCGCCGCGCACGAGCACCGTGCTGCTGGACCGCGCGACCTTGCGCACGGCGGCGAGCAGGCCGCGCACGGCGGGGTCGTCGCCCACCATCTCGCGCGGGGGGGACGCCTGCCCGGCGAGGGCCGAGAACGGCGGACGCGAGCTCGAGCGTACGCTCGGTTGCGACGCAGGCAGCAGATCGTTCTGCTCGTTCTGCGAGGCGGGCTCGGACAGGGCCGCGTGCAGCTTGCTCAGGGCGACCAGGTCCGGTCGCGACAGGAAGGCCGACCGCAGCCCGCCATCACCGCCCGGTAGCGCCGAGGCGATCTGGTCGCGCAGGGCCACGGCGCCGTCGACGTGGGCGCGCGCGGTCTCGGGCCTGCCGGCGGCGCGGTGAATCTCGGCGAGCAGCGCGTGTGCCTCGACGACGAGGTCTTCCTTGCCGCTCGCCCGCGCAGACGCGAGCGCCTCGAGGGCCAGTCCGTCGCTCTCGTCGCCGCAGGCCCGGGCGTACCTGGCCGCGGCGATGGTCGCGTCGGCGCGCAGCTCGTCGGTGGTCGCCTCGGCCCTCGCGCGTTCGAGCAGCTCTGCGGCCCGCGCGAGGTCTCCGTCCTCAAGCGCGACGCGAGTGCCGACGCAGCACGCCTCGCTGACGTAGTTACGCAGGCCCGCCGCCTCGCTCTCGGCGAGCGCCCGGGTCGCCTCGCGACGCGCCTCGACCGTGTTGCCGCGCATGAGGGAGGTGCGCGCAGCCTGCAGGGAGAAGAAAGCCGAGTGCGCCGGCGGCATGCCGGGGCCGAGCGTGCGCCTGCCGAAGGCCACCGCGTGCTCGGCGTGGTCCAGCAGGCCGAGCCTGCGCCGCAGCTCGGCGAGGTTGCTCAGCACGAGCGCCGTCTTGAGCCGGTCGCCGATCCTCTCGCGCAGCTTGAGCGTGCGCTCGGTCAGCGCGAGCGACTGCGCGTAGTCGTGTCGCAGCGTGGCGACGACGGCCATGTTCTCGACCGCGAAGGCGCACGCCCGGGCGTCGCCCGCGCGCTCGCCCTCGACGAGCACGGCCTCGAAGATCGCGCGCGCCTCATCGGTGAACCCCTTGGACAGCAGCGCGATGCCGCGATTGAGGCGCGCGCGGAGCGCTTCGGTCTGCAGCCCGGCCGCCGCGGCAGTCCACGCGTCTTGCGCGAAGTGGATGTCGGCCTCGTCCCACCGCGACTCGGCGAGCAGGAGCTTGCCCAGGGTGTTCCGGGCCTTCAGGCGCGTCGCGGGCGTGCGGTCGAGGGACAGCGCCCGCTGCGCCTCGCTCGTCGCGGCCGCCAGATCGCCACCGAGATACGCCACCTCGGCCAGCTCGGCGGCCACGACCGCCCTGCCCTCGGCGTCGGTCGCGTGCTCGGCCGCGCGATCGAGCGCCACCTTGGCCGCGACCAGGTCGCCCAGCGCAACCGCCGCCCGCCCGAACAGCAGACCGAGCGCCGGATCGTTCGGCGCGAGCATCGCTGCCGACTGCGCCCAGCGGAACGCCTCCTCGGCCTGACCCACCGCCAGCGCGCGCTCGGTCGCCCGAACGCGCAGTGTGAGCTGGTCGCCGCGCGGCAGCTCGAGCACTGCGTTCATCCAGCGCGTGACGAACTCGCGGCGCGCAATGGAGTCGTCGGCGAGGGCCAGGGCCCGTGTGTGCGCAGCGTCGGCGTCCTGCGCGGCTCCGGCGCGCAGGAGCAGCTCGGCCGCGCGCGCCATGGCCCAGGGGTCCTGCTCGAAGCGCACAGCGAGAGCGCGCGCCACGGCCTCCACGGCCTCGTGCGACATGCTGTCGGCGACCATCTCGGCCCGCGCATCCCACGCCGGCTCGAGCGCGATCCAGCCGTCCGTCACCCTCGCCGCGCCTGCGCGCTCGAGGACGTGCGCCGCTGCTTCGTCGGCACCGAGCAGCGCCACGTCTGCAACCGGCCAGGCCCTCGCGGCGAGCGCCAGCATCGCCTGGAGCCTTCGCGCCGCCGGCTCGAGCGCCGCCTCGCCCGGCGTCGTCGCGCGGGCCGCGGGGCACCTGCGCGCGCCGTCCCACCAGGCATCGAGCGCCGAGAGCGAATCCGTGGTCACTTCGGCGGCGGCCGACTCGGCGAGCGCCGTCCACCACCTCTGCCGGTCGCCCGCCTCGAGCGTCGCGCCGATCTCGTACACGTCGACGCCGAGATCATCGGTCGACTGCGCGTCGCTGGTCAGGAGCACGATCGCTGCGGGCGCCGCGAGCGACGACAGCTCGGCCGCGACGGCGCGATCCCACGTGCCTACCGTCGGCAGCGGGGCCACAGTGATCGCTCGCCTCATCGCGGCAGCGCGGGCGATGGCCTCTGCGGCGGACACCGGATCGCCCGGCAGCACCGTGACGCCGAGCCTGGACGCCACCTCGCGCCAGAGCGGTGCTCCGTCGCGCGCGCGGGCCTGGATGATGAACGCACCGGTGGGGCTCGCGCGCCGCGCGACGTGCGCGCCGATCGCGTCGGCCGCCTCGAGCGAGGGGCCACGCACCACGACCATCCCGGCGATGCCGGCCGCCACGCGATCGTCGAGCTCGACGAAGCCGCGAGCAGGGCCGCCGGCTGCAGCGGGCTGCGAAGCAGGGGCCGCGGTCTGCACGCGCGGCGAAGAAAGCGGGTAAGCCACGAGGGTCATGGACAGTACCTTCGGCAAGGCCTCCGTCAAGACTCGAAGTGCGCGATTCCTCGGGAAAAACCGGGCTCCGCCACCTGTGCAACATTCCCACCCGAGTGACACCGCACCATGCGGCCGGGCCTGGCGGGTCAGTGCAGCCCGCGTGCCTCGACCGGGGTGAAGGCAAGGGTTGGAAAGGTCACGGCTTTGCTCAGCCGTGCGGCGGACCGTCAAGGAACGCACGGCAGCCCGTCAAGGACTGGAGCGATGGCGCACGGCGTCGCGGATGACAGCCTCGACGGCATCCAGGCTCGCGGGAGTCGCGTCGCCGATGGCTCTGGCCAGTGGCAGCTGCGCGGCAGCGGCCGCGAGGTAGAGGGCGACGGCCTCGGGGAGCTTCGCCCGCAGCGTCGCGAGGTGCTTCTCGATGCCTGCCGCGTCGCCTCGTCGCACAGGCCCCGTGAGAGCGTCGGGAAATCCCAGCGTCTCCACGTTGTCGGCGACGCTCCGGAGCAGGGGTCCCAGCATCCGTGGCGCGTCGGCGCCCGCGACGCCGGCTCGCACCAGCAGCTCCGCCCCGACTGCTGCGAGGGCCGCCGCGCCGTTGGCGACCAAGCCTGCAGCTGCGTGGTACGCGATCGCGTCGAGGCCCGGCACGGTGCGCGGGGTCATGCCGAGCAGGCGCGCGACGCGTCTTGCGACGGCCACCGCGGGCCCATCGCCCTGCACGTGCACGTTGCCCCGCGCCAGGCCCGGCGCCTTGCGCGTCGAGGCGAACGAGATCATCGGGTGCATCTGCGCGACGCCGGCGCAGTGACCACGCAGCG
>PLYU01000366.1 GCA_003153495.1 Myxococcales bacterium | reverse complement strand
GCGTACTTCTCGGTCTCGGCGCACCGAAACTGGCGGAGGCCGAGGCGCGCGACGAGCTCGGGCAGGATGTTCGGGTAGGTTTCCTTCGGGAAGGCCACGGGCAGCTCGAGCGTAGAATCGTACGTCGTCATGCAGGCGTAGCGACCATCGAACGGGGCCAGCCCGCCCTGCCGGGGGAAGCCATCGAAAGCCGGAGCGGCGAGGGCGCGCGTCAGCTCGCGGGCGCGGTCGGGGCGGAAGTTGAAGTGCAGCGCTGCGTCGATCGGGGCCACGCCGGCGTAGTCTCCGACGACGAACGGCTCGACGAACTCGTCGGTCTTGCCGGCGGCGTAGCTGCTCTCGATCCCAAGTCCTGCGGCTCCGACTCGCGGCCCCGCGGCGTGGACGATGGCCTCGTAGCTCCTTTGCACGCGGTCCCAGCGGTTGTCTCGGTCCATGCCCCAGTAGCGGCCTGCGACGGTGCCGATCTTGCCCGCGCCCGCGGCGAGCATGCGCTCCACCTCGGCGATGTACCGGGGCGCCGTGCCCGGCATGACATCCCGGCCGTCCAAGAACGCGTGGACGACGACGGGCACGCGAGAGCCGGCGGCCACGTCGACGAGCGCCGCGAGGTGCCCGATGGAGGAGTGGACCCCGCCGTCGCTGACAAGGCCGAGCAGGTGCAAGCGCCCGGCCTTCTCGCGCGCCTTCTTGACGACCTCGCCGATGACGCCGTTGCGTCGCAGCGTGCCGTCGAACACGGCATTGTCGATCTTGGTGATGTCCATCAGCGCGATGCGGCCGGCGCCGAGGTTGAGGTGTCCCACCTCGCTGTTTCCCATCTGGCCGGGCGGCAGGCCCACGTCGGGCCCGCTCGTGCCGATGAGGCCGTGCGGATAGCGCTCGAAGAGCGACGAGAGGACGGGGGCCCGGGCGAGACGGACGGCGTTGTCCGCGCGCTCGGCGCGCTCACCGAAGCCGTCGAGAACGACGAGGACCACAGGTCGCTGTCGGGCCTTGGCGGTCATCGGGGCGAGACCATAGCATCCGGCATCGGCCGGCGGCACCTCGCCCGGGCGTGATATGGGGACCCGAATGCCGTGGATCGAAGCAATACTGCGGGGACAGCGCGTCCTGGCGCGCGCGAAGGCCGACGGGTCCCTCGAGGTCGACGGCGGGCGGGTGGAGATTCGCTACAAGCCCAATGACGGGCGGGCTTACCGCGCCGCGGCGCGCAACGTCGAGACGCCGGCGGGCGCCAAGCTCCTGGCGGACGACGCTTGCGGCCCGGTGGCGACGCAGCCCGCCGCCCCGAGGCCGACCGAGGTCCGACCGCGCGGGGTGCCGGCCCACGCCTGGATCGCGTACACGGATGGCGCGTGCTCGGGCAATCCGGGGCCCGCCGGAGCGGGGGTGGTGCTCGTTTCGCCGGACGGCAAGACGCACGAGGGCTGGGAGTACCTCGGCGAGGCCACCAACAACGTCGCCGAGCTCACGGCGATCTTGCGCGCCGTCGAGTGGCTCCCACGAGACGTGGGGCCCGTCGTCGTGCACACCGACAGCCAGTACGCCATCGGGGTCCTGCAGAAAGGCTGGAAGGCGAAGGCGAACCAGGAGCTCGTGGCGAGCGCGAAGCGCGCGGTGCAGGGCCACGGCGCGCTGCTGGTGTACGTGCCGGGGCACCAGGGCGTCGCCCTCAACGAGCGCGCCGACGCGCTGGCGCGCGAAGCTGTCCAGACCCGCGGTAGTCGCGTCGCGCGGATCTAGACCTCAAGGCGTGGTCGCTATCTCGCGCGTCCACTTGCGAGCGAGCGCACAGTCCCCGGCGCTCGCCCAGCCCGCTGTACCCGTGCTCGCGGGACCGAGGACGAAGATCACGTCCGTCCCCGCGCGGGCGACGGCGATCGGCCCCCGGTCGACGCGCTCCTGGCAGTAGAAGTCTCCGCGGGGGGCGTGGCCCGACCCCAGCGCCCTGTCGAGCGCGCCGGCGACCGCCGCGAAGGCGCGAGACGAGCGCTCGACACCGGGGTCGTACCGAAGCCTCCACGCAAAAGCCGCGCGGCCCCCCTTCGCCACGAGGACTCCGCGATCGCCACCCCAACCCGCGCTGGCCTCGGCGGCGGAGCGAGGGTCCATCCACTCCTCGAACGCGATGCGCGTCCCCAGCTCGCCCTCCGAGTCCTCGTCGAGCACGGCCCACCCCTGGCCCAGCGCGGAGAACGGCGGCGGCGCGACCGCCTCGGCCGGCTCGCGGGCCAGCCACTTGTCCACGTGGAGTATCTGTTCGCTCGTCGTCGGAGCGTCGTCCCAGGCGCCGTCGACGGCGTCCCACCCGCCGCGGCGACGAAGGGCGTTCACGAAGAGGGTTCCGTAGATGTACGGAGCGGCGAGCGACGACATCATGACGTGCGGCGCGCGCGCATCGGGTGAGCCCATGCCCTGCGTGATCTGGGCGACGAAGACGTCATCGGGCACGTCGAGGGCCGTCTTCCCCCGTCCCGGGGCTACGCGGCCGATCATCACGTCGAACATTGCGCTCGTGGCGTCGCCTTCTGCGAGAGCGCTGATGGCCTCCGAGCGATCGCCCTGCCCCGGTCGGTACTTCGAGCGGTCCTCCAGGCTCCAGCGCTGATCCTGGAGCGCGTGGACGAGCTCGTGAGCGAGAGTGGCCTCCGCGTCTTCGGCGGCGAGGTCGCTCGCCAGGTACATCGTGCCGTCGTCGGGCTCGTAGTAGCCCGCAAGCTGGGCCTGCAAGAGACCGTACTCGGCTGCTTCGTAGTCGAGCTGGACAGGTACGAAGCCGAAGAGCTGCAGGGCGAGCCCCTCGTTCCGGATGGCCTCGCGGGGGAGCTCCCGCGACAGGTGCTCCTTCACCCGAGCGATGAGCGCCGGTCGCCCGAGCACTTCCCCGGGAACCGGCCTTGTCGCCTTTAGCCCACGCGCCGCCTCGACGCGCGTCAACATGCGCGCAATGAGGCGCGTCTCGCGCGATTCGAGTGAAGCGCCGGCTGCGCCCCGGGGGGCGGGATCACCGCTCGGGATCTCGGGGACGACGGTGAGCGGCGGCGCCGACGAAGGTCTCCGCGGTGGAGCAGCGCTCGGCTGGCAGCCGACAAGCGCGAGGGCAACCGCCGCGAGGCTCTTGCGCCTCACCGGGGCGCCGCCCCGCCCTGAGCGTGGTGCCTAAGCGCTCCGATCGCGTCCGCGTAGCTTGGCTGAGTGAAGACGGCGCTGCCTGCCACGAGGACGGTGGCCCCCGCGGCGACCGCGCTCGCGACGGTGTCCGTCGTGATGCCGCCGTCGATCTCGAGCGCGATGGATCGACCGCCGCGGTCGATCATCTCGCGGATGGCGCGCACCTTGGGGAGCACCTCGGGGAGGAACGCCTGTCCGCCGAACCCGGGGTTCACGCTCATGACGAGGGCGAGGTCGGCGACGTCCAGCACGTACTTGATCGTCTCCTCGCTGGTCGATGGATTCAGGACGACTCCTGCGCGCTTGCCGAGGTGACGAATGTGCTGAAGCGTTCGGTGAAGGTGGGGGCACGCTTCGACGTGAACGCTGATCGAGTCGGCCCCGGCGCGGGCGAAGTCGTCTACGTAGCGCTCGGGCTCGACGATCATCAGGTGCACGTCGACCGGTAGCTTCGTCGCCGAACGGATGGCCTTCACGAGGATCGGTCCTATCGTGATGTTCGGGACGAAGCGCCCGTCCATCACGTCGACGTGGATCCAGTCGGCGCCGGCCGCCTCGACGGCGCGGACCTCGTCGGCGAGCCGGCCGAAGTCGGCCGAGAGGACGGAGGGCGCGACGAGCACGGGGCCTTTGTTGGTGAAAGTCACACCGGAAACGCACCGGAAGCATGGGCGTCCGTCAAGCCCCTCGTCGAGACTCGGTTGCGTCCCCGTCCGAAAGGGACGACTCTTGTAGGGGCCGCGCGTAGCCCCCTCGCGAGGCGGACGGCTTCCGAGGCCACCAGGAACGACCATGAACGTGCGCCGCATCACCAAGGGCGACTTCGACCGCATCGTGGAGGTCATCGACCACTGGTGGGGCGGACCGATCAGTACCTTCGCGCATCCGATCTTCTTCTACGAGCTGGGGGAGCAGGCGCTCGTCGTCGAGCAGGGCAGCGAGACGATCGGCTTCTTGCTCGGCTTTCACGTCCCGGGTGCTGCCGGCCCCGCGTCGCCGACGTCGGACTCGGTGCGCACGGGCTACATCCATCTCGTGGGCATTCACCCCGACTACCGGCGCCGTGGCGTCGGTCGGCGCCTCTACGATCGTTTCACGGAGGAATGCGGGGCCGCCGGATGTCGTCGGATGAAGGCGATCACGGCACCGGGAAACGAAGGCTCGATCCGCTTCCACATGGCGCTGGGCTGGAATGCGCAGGAAGTGGATGACTACGCCGGCCCGGGCCGCCGTCGCATCGTGTTCACCAAGCCGCTGGTTTGATCGACGCGGCTCGCCGCTCTGCCTTGGCCGACGTATACTCCGGCAGCGACATGGCTTCGAGTCCTTCCAAGCCCGCGCGGGCGGACGCTCACGATCGACCGATCAACCCGGCCACGCTGCGTGAGATCGGCCTGTTTGGCGCCCTGAACGACGATGTTCTCGAAGAGCTGGCTCGCATGCTGAAGACTCAGCGCGTCTCGGCCGGCGAGACGGTGTTTCGCGAGGGGGATCCGAAGGCCCGCGAGATGTACGTCGTGCTCGAGGGCGAGATGGAGGTCTCGAAGCGCAGCCGGCGCGGACGCGACATGCGCGTCGCGATCCTCGGCCCGGGTGACGGCTTCGGAGAGATGTCGATCATCGACATGCAGGCTCGCTCGGCCACGGTGCGAGCCCTTGCCCCTTCGCGGCTGCTGACGATGACGAGCGAGAACCTCGACGCTCTCTACCGTTCGGACCTCAAGTCGTACGCGCTCATCGTGCTCAACATCGCGCGAGACCTCTCGCGCCGGCTGCGCGTGACCGACGGGATTCTCGCGGACTTCACCGCCAACGTGCTCGACGAGTACGTTGTCGGCAAGAAGGTCTGAGGCTCACTCAACAGCGCGGGCGTCAGTAGCGTCCACCGAGCCGTCGGATGCGCTTCCGTCGGTTGCCGCACCGACGCCCTCCCCGTCCGCAGCGTCAGCGGACCCGGGTGCGTCGTCCCCGGCGTCGGCGAAGCTCGGCATGGTCGCGTCGCTGGAAGCCCCCGCGTCGGCTCCCCCGTAGTAACCGCTGCTCGAGCCGCTCGACCCGGAACTCAGCATCCCGCCGTCGTCGTCACCGACGGAAACAGGCGGCTGCATGGTCCCCGAATCCGCTTCCGGAGTGCTCGAGAACTCGCCTCCGCGGGACGGGGGCAGAGGCTGGGGATTGAGGTCGCACCCTTGCGCGGCCGCCAGGACGACCAGCAGGCCCGCCGCGAGCCCCTTCCATGCACGAGTCGATCTGTGATCCATGGCCACGCACTTGACCACGCACGATGTGTGCCATCCAAGTTCTGGCGCAGGAACCTACGTTCCTGCGCACTTGCCGCGCCCGTCGGAGCCTAGCGGCACAAACTGGCACGCTCGCGGCGGCTCTCCAGGGGACGCCGGGAGCCGCCGGGCGGCGCGGCCTCAGTTGGAGACGAAGATGGCCTCGATTTCGGTCTTGACCTGCTCGTCGGTCTGCTCACGTGCGATGGCGATCTCCTTGACGATCAGCGAGCGCGCCGTATCCAGCATGCGCCGCTCGCCGAAGCTGAGTTGCTTGTCCGTCTTGAGGCGGTAGAGATCCCTCAGGACTTCTGCGACATCGTAGATCGACCCCGTCTTGATCTTGTCCATGAAGCCGCGATACCGGCGATTCCAGGTCTGGTTGTCGAACGCGATCGTCCGCTCCCGGAGGATGTCGAAAATTTCGCGGATTTCCTGCTCGCTGATGACCTGCCTCAGGCCGACGGCGCTGGCGTTGGCGACGGGGACCATGATCTTCCGGTCCGTGTCGAGGATGCGAAGGACGTAGAACTTCTGCCGGCTGCCCGCGATGTCCTTCTCTTCGATGCGGATCACTTCCGCGACGCCTTGGGCGGGGTACACGGCCTTGTCGCCCACCTTGAACTTCACGCCGGTAGCAGCTTGCATAGGGTCTCCTTACCTTCGTCCGCGCAAACGCAACCCTTCGAAAGAGCACCTGAACGCAAAGGTACCTCCGTCGAATGGCTCGCCGTGACTCGGCCTCGTGGCAACGTGACTGAAGCGAAACGAGGAAGTCTCGGAGCCCATTCCCGGGCGGTGGCGAGGAAAGATGCTCGCCGCGGCCGAGATCAGAAAAACAGGCATCAGCGTTGTAGTTGACCTGACGGGACTTGTCAACTTACTTGTCTTACAGCCACGCCCCTACAGCCCGGAGCGGCGTCGCGCCCCGGCGGCCCCCCTCAGGACAGCGCAAGGTCGTGGGCCAGACCCCACCTCACGCCGCGATCCGAGATCTGCACCTCGTCGGCGTTCCAGTGGTCGAGTAGGGCGAGCGCGATGGAGCCGCCGGCCACGATGACGTCGGCCCGCTTCGGCTCCATTCCGCGCATACGAGAGCGTGTCTCGAGATCGACTGCAGCCAGCCTACCGATCGTCGATCGCAGGGCCTCTCGGCGCATCACGTGACCGTGTACGCGAGCGCCGTCGTACGGTTCGAGGGCCAAGGAGACCGCGGCGAGGGTCGTCATGGTGCCAGCGACACCGACCGGCACCCGGGCTGTCCCCAGCTGAGGCACTCGCGAGAACGCTGCGCTGGCCGCGCGCGTCAGTGCGTCCTGCTCCTCGCGCATAGGAGGGTCGTGCGCAACGTGCCGCTCGGTCAAGCGCACGCTACCGACGTCGAAGCTGGCGGCGTATCCGAGTCTCGCGTCGCCCTGCTGCATGCGTCCCAGGACGACCTCGGTGCTCCCGCCGCCGATGTCGAAGACCGCGACGTCGCCGCCCGCGTATCCTTCAAGCCCGCTCAACGCGCCGCGGAAGGTGAGCCGCGCTTCCTCGTCGCCCGTCAGGACTCGGGCCTCCACCCCGAAGGCCTCGCGCACCCGCGCCCGGAGGACGTCCCCACCCGCGGCGTCGCGCATCGCGCTCGTGCCGACGACGGCGACTCTCTCGGCGCCGAGATCCCGAAGGACACGGGAGTAGTCGTCGAGACAGTCCAGCGTCCGCGCGACGGCCACGGGGTCGAGGGCTCGCGAGCGATCGACACCTTGCCCCAGCCGCGTGATCGTCGCGCGTTCGGCCAGGGCCAGAAGCGAGCCACTGCTCGTCGTCTCCGCGACCAGGAGCAGCACGGTGTTCGTGCCGATGTCGACCGCCGCGATCCGCATGTCGATCGTGGGATGGACCGGGCGCTCAGTTCGCGAGGTCCTTCAGGTTGAGCATCTCTTCCACGTTCGGCTGCAGGACCAGCTCGACCCGGCGGTTCTTGGCCTCTTCGGCCGGCGTCTGCTGGTCCACGGCTCCGGCCACCGGATCCATCTGAGCGTACCCCGCGGCCGCGAGATGGGCCGAATCGAGACCGCCGCCGGTGGGGATCCCCTTGGCGTCCGTCCCCTTGTCAGGAGCGACCAGGAAGGTCACGACCTGGCGCGCGCGCATGACGCTGAGGCCCCAGTTGTCGTAGTAGACGCCCCCGTAGGGCTCCTTGTCCGTATGCCCGGCGACCTGGAAGCTACGCGTGCTGAGGGTCGAGTCGCCCTTGATGACATCGGCCACTTGCTTGAGGATCTTCCGCCCGTCCGGCTTGAGCGTGTCCTTCCCGGAATCGAAGAGAATATCTCCGGGCAGCTGGATGACCATGCGGTTGTTACGCACCACGACCTTCAACCCGACGCTGGTGAGCTTGTCGAGACGCGCCTTCAGGTCTCGAAAGCGAGCCTTCATGTCGTCCAGCTGCTTGAGGCGGGCTTCGTACTCGGACATCGCCTGACGAAGCTTCGACTTCTCCTCTTCCGACCGCGAGAGACCGACGCCGAGATCCTTGAGCTTGGCCTTCAGGTCTTCGATCTGCTGCTGGGCGTCGGCGTACTTCTGCTCGTCGTCAGCATGACGCTTGCCGGCCGCGTCGAGATCGGCCTTGAGCTTGGCGATGTCTCGCTGCGCTTGCTGCCACTCGTCCTCGCTATGTCCGCAGCCGACGAGTGCGAAAGACGCGACCACGGCTACCAGAAACAATCCCATGCGAAGCTTGGGACGATGCATCAGGAATCTCTCCAGAGGGATGTCGGGAAAACGGAGCCGACCGTATCGACGGCCCCGAGCAGGGTCAAGCGATGCAGCCGCGCGCCGCCCCGACACGACTCCGACCGGCCGGTCAACTTTTCTGATTGACACCTAACGTACGTGACCATATACGTCATCTTGAGACTAACCTCAAACCTGGAGGACTGAGATGGCTGCTAAGAAGGGTGCGAAGAAGGCCAAGCCGGGCGGTAAGAAGACGAAGACCACGAAGAAGGCTGGCAAGACCGCCAAGAAGCCTGCAAGACGGAAGGCTGCAAAAAGGCCAGCCAAGCGGGCAGCCGCCAAAAGGCCCGCGAAAAAGGCGGCGCCTCGGTCAGTAGCGAAGCCCCATGCGGCGGCCCCCAAGGCCGCACCGCCGGCCGGTGTGCCGTCAATGTTGGGCGGTACTCCGACGTCGAGCCATGGCCTCGACGACGGAGAAGAGTAGTCTTTTTTGTAGGTTGGCTCGGAGAAGATGGGTCGAGCCTCGCCCGCGTAGCATCGGCGGGCTCCAAGGGATGGGCGCCTCCGAAGAGGGGGCGCCCATTGTCTATTTTGTGAGCAAGGTGTGGCGAATGTGTCCGGCTCAGGCGCAGGTTGGGGCGGTGCCGAAAAAAAAGTCCTCGCCTCGAGCGATACGTGGGTAACCTCAGCCGCCCCGGACAGTGCCGGGACACACATAGTGGAGACGCTCTATACGGAGCGAGGAGGCGATAGTTATGAACGTTGCTAAGGCTCTGGCAGTGTCGGCGGTTGCGGGGATGCTCATCGGTTCCACGGCGGCGTGCGGCGGCGGCAATTCCGCTCAGCCCGGCGCGGCGGATCCCTCGGCGGCGGGAGGCAAGGCGTCCTGCAGCGCGAGCGGCGGCGCGGCGGCTCCGGCTGCCAGCGGTGCTGCTGGCGGCAAGTCGTCCTGCAGCGCTTCAGGTGCGGCAGCCCCCAAGTACTGAAACGTCGGGAACGCGCCAGGTCGTCCGTATGTGAGACCTGGCGTTCGCATTTTGTAAGAGAAACGGGTGCGATGGACTATCGCAAGCGACACGCGATTCCCGACCTGGGCGTCGGCGTCGGGCTGCGCGCACCGCACATCGCTCACGTGCTGCGCGAGCGACCTGCGATGGACTGGTTCGAGGTCATCAGCGAGAACTACCTCGCCGAAGGCGGCATCCAGCGGTCCAACCTCGAGGCCGTTCGCGCGACCTATCGCGTGGTGCCCCACGGGGTGTCGCTCTCGATAGGAGGGGCCGACGCCATCGAGCTGACGTACCTCGCGAGGCTGAGGGCGCTCGTGCGGCGCGTGGACGCTCCCTGGTGCAGCGACCACCTCTGCTGGACCGGAGTCGCAGGCATCGACGTTCACGACCTGCTTCCGCTTCCCTACACGGCAGGGACGCTGGCGCACGTGGTGGAGCGAGTCAAGCGCGTGCAAGGAGAGCTGAGCGTGCCCTTCGCGCTCGAGAACGTCTCCTCGTACCTGGAGTTTCGCGACAGCACCATGCCCGAGCACGAGTTTCTCGCCGAGGTCGTCCGGCGCGCGGATTGCGGCGTACTCCTTGACGTGAACAACGTGTTCGTCAGCGCCTACAATCACGGCTTCGACGCCAACGCATACATCGACGCGATTCCCGCCGATCGCATCGTGCAGATCCACCTCGCGGGACACACCGACAAGGGGAGCTACCTCCTCGACACCCATTCGGACTGCGTGTCCGCCCAGGTGTGGGAGCTCTATCGACGCGCGGTTCGCCGCACCGGGCCCGTATCGACCCTGATCGAGTGGGACGAGGACATCCCGACCTGGGACGTGCTGAACGGAGAGGTGGCGAGAGCTCGGGGCGCTCGGGACGAGACACTCGGGAGCGAGGCAGCGGAGAAGGCCAGTTGGGCGACCTCTCCCTAGCCGACCTTCAGCGGTTCGTCGCAGAGGCCGTCCGACGCGAGGCGTCGGTGGACGGGAACCCGGACGTGGCCGCGAGCGTCGAGCGTCTCGTCGCGCCGAGCGTCCGCGGGATGACCCCTGCGGATCGCCTGGAGGTGTACCGCGAGCAGTTCTGGGCGCGTCACCTCCAGAGCCTGGATGAGGACTTCCCCACGCTCACGTGGGTGCTCGGGGGGCGGGGAGGCTTCCGGGATCTTGCCGCGCGGTATCTCCAGGCGCACCCGCCCCGGACCTGGGATCTGCAGCGGCTCGGCGCGGAGCTGCCCGCGTTCCTGTCGAGCCAGTCCCCCTGGACCGGGGACAGGCTCGCACTGGATGCCGCGCGACTCGACTGGGCGTTCATGGAAGCGTTCGATGCGCCGGACGCGCAGCCCTTCGACCCGCGCGTGCTCGCGGCTACGGCGGAGGAGACGTGGCCGCACGTGCGGCTCGTCTTTCACCCGTCGGTCAGGTTGCTCGCTCTGGCGCACCCGGTGCACGAGCTGAGAGAAGCCGTGAAGCACGGAGCGGCACCGGCGCGCCTGGAAGCCGTGGACACTCACCTGGTGATATGGCGAGATGCCGCGTGCTTCTTGCGGGCCGTCTCCATCGAAGCGGCGGGTTGGGAGCTGCTCGACGCGCTCCGCGCGGGGGTTCCACTGGGCGCTGCTTGCGAAGGCGTTGCGCGACCGGGCGCCGCGATGAACCTCTCGGAGCTCGGCGCGAGGCTCGCAACCTGGTTCCAGCAGTGGACGGCGAACGGATGGCTGACCGCGATTCGCCTCGGCGAGTAGGGCTCAGGGGCCCTTGCGCGGCTGATCGCGGCGCGGGTGGAAGTTGAAAGGGTAGAACGCCTTCGTCTCGAAGCCGCCGGCGCTGGGCGCGAACTGCACGCGCTTCACGACGTCCTCGATGCAAGAGACCACGGTGGGCTCGACGAGCGTGCTTCGGGACATGTCGAGGGACGCGTCCGTCACCGCACCTTTGGGATCGATGGTCCATTGAACGACGAGGTCGCCTTCGATGCCCGGGTGGTCTTTGAGCCCGCGATCATAGCAAGCGCGCGCCTCGTCGCGGTGCCCAACGATGATCGCCCTGATGTCCTGCGGCCCGCGGCCGGGATCGTGGGTGTGCACCCCCTTCGGAGGCGCGGCGGCGCTCGCGGAGGCGGAGGCGACGGCGTGCGTCTCGGTCAGCTTCGTGCCCTGGAGATCACCGCCCTCGCCCGGGGCGACAGTGGTCGTCGATGCCGCGGCCGCCGCGGGGCCTTCGCCTCCGGAATCCGAGGTGAGCGACGCCGGGGCCGCCGAGGCGACCGGAGACGTCGCGCCTCCGGAGGCGTCACGACTTCCGCCGCAGGCCCAGGCGGCGGCGCACCCGGCGAGAAGAGCCTGCGCGAGGAGGGTTTTCATGGGCCCTACGGTACCTCAAGTCGGCGCCTCGACGCAGGAGCGGCCGCGAGGTTACCCTGGATGTGCCGTGTCGTCTCCATCGGCGCCCCCCGCCCCCGTCCCGGCCGCCGTCCCCGAGCCGGCGCCGACGCCGCCCCCGCGGCCGGAGCGTCAGGGGCCGTACGAGCTGCTCATCGAGCTCGCCTCGGGCGGCATGGCAACCGTTCACCTGGCCCGCGCGACCGACAAGCGGCAGGGGCCCCCGCTGGTCGCCATAAAGCGACCGCACCGACACCTCTCGAAGGACACGACGTTCCTCACGATGCTCGTGGACGAGGCCCGGCTCGCGTCGGCGATCCAGCACCCGAACGTCGTCAAGGTGAGGGAGCTCGGGTTCGAGGGCGGGATGCCCTTCATCGTGATGGACTACATCGAAGGCGCCTCGCTGGCCGAGCTGCGTCGCGAGCTGGGGGCCATCGGCCGCGCGATCGACGTCCGCGTCGCGGTTCGCATCGTGCTCGACGCCCTGTCGGGGCTCCAGGCTGCCCACGAGCTCGCCGACGACACCGGGCGACCCCTGCACATCGTCCACCGCGACGTCTCGCCGCACAACGTCCTCATCGGGTGCGACGGCCGCTCGCACATCACGGACTTCGGCATCGCCAAGGCAGAGGACCGGATCCAGACCACGCGCACTCACGAGGTCAAAGGGAAGCTTGCTTACCTGGCCCCGGAGCGCATCGACAAGCGGCGCACCTGCACCGTGCAGAGCGACGTGTTCTCGATGGCGGTCGTGCTGTGGGAGTGCTTCGCAGGCCGGCGCCTCTTCCGCGGCGAGGAGGCAGTGGACGTTCTGCAAGAAGTGATGGGGGCCCCGATCCCGACTCTCAGGCAGATAGGCGCGCAGATCCCTCGTGCGCTCGACGAGGTGATCGCTCGCGCCCTCTCGCGAGACCTCGAGACACGGTACGCCACCGCGCTCGATTTCCTGCAGGCGATCGAGCGCGGCGCGGGCCCCGAGAACGTCGGAACGGCCACTGACGTCGCTCGGCTGATGGAAGCGCTGTTCGGGGCCCGCATGGCACTGCGGCAGGAGCAGGTGCGCGCCACGGTCGGCGGAGGCGACCTCGCCGACCTGCTACGCGAGTCGGGATTGCCGGCTCGTCAGGTATCGCTCGCCGACGTGCCCACGGGGCAGCTGCTGGCCGAGCTCGCCCCTCCTGCCCCCACGGGCCGCTACCTCCTCGGCACGGGCCTGCACGAGGGCATCGGATTGCTCGCGTCGCGGCGCCTGCCCTGGCGCTCGGTCGCCGCGGTCGCTGCAGGCGTGGCGCTCGGCACGTTCGTCACGCTCGCCGTGGTGGCGGGTCACCGCAAGGCGGGCATCGGCGTTGTCAGAGGCCCCGCCGCACTCGCAAGCAACGCCCCGGCGGTCGCCGCCCCGCCTTCGCCCCGGAAGGTCGTTCTTTCCCTTCCGTTCATGTCGACCCACGTATCGTTCGACCAGGACGCTCGCGATCTCGATCCGGCAACGGACGTCGTCGGGTTCGAGGCGCCGATGGAGAGCGGCGCCCGGCACCGGGTGACGGCCGTCGCGCTCGACGGCACGCGCGCCGAGGGGTACGTGCGAGAGGAGGACGGGATCGCCCGCCCGGACGGCGATGGCTATACGTTCGTCGCGCCGCCGCAGTCGAGTGACGGGGACGTGCGCCGCGTCGACGGGGTCCATACGCCCCACCCCATCGGCACCGTACGAAACGGGTTCACCAAGCTGCACTGAGGCTGCCGGCCGGATTCAGCTCGCCGCCTTGAGAAACGGCTCCCACTCCTTGAACTTCCAGCCTCCACTGCCGAGGAGAAGCTGCGCGGTCATGGTCCATTTCGGGCGAAACGGCCGGCGCGCCAGGCGCATGTCGGCCTCTTCCGGCGTCTTCCATCCTTTGTGCAAGTTGCAGGTGCGACAGGCCGTGACGAGGTTCTCCCAGGAATCGTCTCCCCCGCGGGAGCGGGGCACGACGTGGTCGATGTTCAGCTCGCGCACGGGGGGTCGCTTGCCACAGTACTGGCACTGATGCGCGTCGCGGAACATCAGGTTGCGTCGCGTCAGGCGGACGGTGACGCGCGGAGTCCGATCGTACCGGAGGAGGTGCACGACCCGCGGCACCCGGACGGCGCCACCGACGATCGGAATGGCGTCGTCCCGGTGGCGGCACGGCAGGTCGCGCCAGAGCATGAAGTCGTAGGAGTCGCCCCCCTCGTCGAGGGCGAGGGCCGAGCCGCCGTAGAGCAGCACCACGGCGCGCTTCACGGTCGTCACCTGCACCGGCACCAGGTGTCGATTGAGGACGAGAACGGGAAGGGAGAGAACGTCTGTCATCGTTCGCGGACGCCGCCCGCGGCGATGTGCCGCCGCGAACGCGGGCCGTCGACCGACGCTCGGCCCAGTGGTTACGCGTCAGTGTACACCGCCGGAGGGGCGATTCACTAGCGGGCGCGCGGCGCGATTTGACGCGCCGGCCGGCGACGCTACGCTTCTTGCGGAAACTATGGATGGCGAGCCGATCCCGCATCCTCCTTTGGGGGACGAGCCTCCGCGCAGGCGCTGGGTCGGGCTGGCGATCGCGACGGCCCTGGCCATGGGCGCCGCCGCCATCGCCACGCTCGTGCTGACCGGGATGCAGGACAGGGCCATCTACTCGAAGCCGGTGGATCAGCTGCTGGCGCAGAAAGCGAAGTTCGTGGGTCGACCGGTACGCGCCGAGGGCAATCTGGTCCATGGGTCGCTGGCGAAGAGGGATCAGCCCTGCGAGTACCGGTTTCTCATCGAGAAGAACGGCGCGGAGCTGCCCGTGCGCTTCGCGCAATGCGTGGTGCCGGACACCTTCCGCGACGTGCCCGATACGGACGTCGGGGTCACCGTCGAGGGCGAGCTGCACCAGGACGACACGTTCGAGGCGACGAGCGTGCTGGCGAAGTGCCCGAGCAAGTACGAGATGCAGCAGCGGAAGCAGCACGGCGAGCAGATGCCGCACGGACCGCTCGCAGCCGGGGAGGGCCCCGGTCCGATGCTCGGAGCAACGACCCCCTGAACCGCCTCGGAGGAGGGGCCCCGTTGCGCTTCCCGCCGTCGAACTCGAGGGTCCACTTTGGGGCTGTCGCAGGACCCCTTATGATACGGTCCCCTGTCAGGGGACAGCGATGCGAGCCACCGGGAAACTGCTTCTCATCGGCGCCCTGGCAGGTGTCATCGCGGCGGCGCCGGCCCGGGCCGAGCAGGCGTCGAGCGAGTACCCAGCCCCGTGCGACGCCTCCAAGGTGAGCAAGGCCAACGTCGAGCGCGCCCATACGGTGTACCTGAGCGGCAAGCAGTTTCTCGATGAGTCGAACTACGACAAAGCGATCGGCTACTTCAAGGATGCGTACTCGATTGATTGCAGCGTCCACGGTATCCTGCCGGCCATCGCGACTGCATACGAGCGCAAGGGCGACAAGGGCGCGGCAGTAGGCGCGCTCCAGGAGTACATGTGGCGGGCCCCCGGCGCGGCGGATCACGACGTCGTCGAGCGGCGCATCAAGAACCTCAACGACCAGCTCTCTCGGGAGCAGCCGCCACCGCCCGCGCCGGCCCTGCCTGCCCCGGCCGTGACCTCGCCGGCCCCGGCCGGCTCGACGGCGGCGCCGGCGGCTGCGTCGGCGCCGCCTGTCGCACCGGTTCCTTCGGGCCCCGTCGAGACTCCGTCTGCAGCCACGAGGAGTCCGGTCCCCTGGATTCTCGTAGGCGTCGGCGGCGCTGCCGTGGTGGGGGGGCTCGTGTCGTATCTCGTCGGCGTGGGAGATGTGTCGGCGGCAGCGAAGAGCTGCCCCGATCGCCGTCTCTGCGCGCAGGACGTCGCCTCTCAGGGGAACGACGGCCGGACACTGGAGACGGCCGGGGTGATCGTCGGCGGCGTCGGTCTCGCCGCCGTCGTCGGCGGGCTCTACTGGCATTTCGTCGAGAATGTGTCCTCGTCGCCCGGGCAGGGTGGGGCGCGAGTGGAGCCCGTGATCGCGCCGGGTTACGCGGGGATCACGCTGGCCGGACGGCTCTGACGCGCCCTCGCAAGCCCGCCGCCCGGCGACTACGGTAGTGATTCACGCGCATGACGTCGCCCGTCGAAGTGCAGCGCTTTCACCCGGCCAGTCTGGTCGGCCGTGAGCACACCGGGGGCGGGCTGACGCTCGTCAGAGTAGATCCCGGGGCGCAGGTCGCCGCGGGGTACGTCTCGCCCGGTCAATACGTCGAGGTGAGAGCCGGCGGGGAGACCGGGTACTTCGTGCTCGCGAACGAGCCGGGAAGCACGACCTGGGACCTCATCATGCGTCACGGAGGAGGCGCCTCGGACGTACTGCTGGCCGTCGCGCCCGGAGCCGACGTCGAGGTCACCGCGCCCATCGGTGAGGGCTTCCCCATGGAGTCGGCGCGCGGGCGCCCCCTCGTCGTCGTGCTGGGCGGCACAGGCGTCGCGGCCGCACGCCCGGTCGTGCGACGCCGGATGGCGGACGGAGACGCGACGCGCACCGAGGTTCTCATCGGCGTGCGAACGATGAGTGAGGTGTCCCTGACGCAGGATCTCGACGCGTGGTCGGAGAGCGGCGTCGGAGTGACCGTCTGCCTGTCGCAGGAGAACCAGCGGGGCGACAGTCCGCGCTATGCGCCGGGCTACGTCCAGGACGTCCTGCGCTGGCTCGCGGCAAGGAATCGGCGACCCGTGCGCGGCGCGCTGCTCTTCGCGGTCGGGACCGACTCCATGGTGGAGGCGCTCCGAGACCTGGCGCCGAGCCTGGGCATCCGCCGCGAGGACGTCCTCACGAATCACTGACCGGGCGGCGCCGCAGCTTTCCCAAGAGCGGGCGCAAGGCGTACGCTGACAGCGTGCCGGTTCCGTCGATCTCCCGAGGCAGCGTGCGCCAGGGCGGCAAGGAGGAGCTGCGCGCGTCGGTCCTCAAGACGTATCTCTTGCGGGTCCGGACGGAGAAGGGCGAGCGGTTCGTGCGGCAGCTCCTCGTCGGCGCCGGCATCGATCCCGCGGCGGTGGACAACGAGACCGGCTGGGTGAGTCAGCTCGCGGCCAAGCGCGCCCTTCGGGCGATCGCCGACCTGCTGGGCCGCGACGCCATTCGCCATCGCGGCGACTGGGTCACCCACTCCGAAGCGCTCGGGATTCTGGTGCGCATGCTGCGCTCGGGCGAGCACCCGGTCGACGCATACCGGTACCTGGCCGAGAACGCGCGGGAGGTGACTCGCATCGGGACCTGGGACATCGAGGAAGGCGAGCCGGGAAAGGGCCTGCGCCCCGGAGCTCACGAGAGCGTCCGGATGACGTATCGCCTCCGCGCCGACGGCGGCGAGGACGCGGAGCGCGCGGACCCGGACGGCGAGGAGCTGCTCTGCAACGCGCGGGCCGGCGAGCTGGCCAGCCTGCCTCGAATCTGGGGGCTCCCCGAAGCGGAGATCACCCACGAGGCTTGCCTCGCGAAGGGCGGGGATGCCTGCGTGTACGCCGTGCGCTGGGAAGACCGGCGCTCGCGCCGAGGCCTCGTCCTCGGCGTCGTCGGGGGCGCCACGGCGTCCGGGGGCATCGTGGCAGGCGCGGGGGGCCCCCTCGCCGGGCTCCTCGCCGCGTGCCTCGGAGCGACGCTCGGCGGCGGGGCCGGCATCCTATGGGATCGCTCGCGCAGCGAGCGGGCGGCGCGGGCCTTCGAGCGCAACCGCATCGCGGCGCTCGAGCGGGGCCTGGAGCTCCGGGGAGACGGGGGGGCGACGCCGGGGGACCTCACCGGATCGGTGCTCGGCGGCAAGTACCGGATCGGGCGGAAGATCGGCTCCGGCGGAATCGGGGTCGTCTACGCGGCGGAGCACATCGCCCTCGGCCACGAGGTAGCGGTCAAGGTGCTTCGAGGTGCGGCGGCGAGAGACGGCGGAGAGATTGCGCGGCTGCGTCGCGAAGCCTACATCCAGGTGCACGTCGAGCACCCGAACGTCGTCCGCGTGCTCGACCTCGACGAGATGCCCGACGGCAGCATCTACGTCGTCATGGAGCGGCTCGTCGGGCGCTCCCTGGCCGACAAGCTGGGGCGCGACGGTCTGCTCACACCCGTCGCCGCGACACGCATCTTCATCCACGTCTGCGGGGCGCTGGAAGCCGCCCACAAGAAGGGAGTCGTGCACCGGGACCTGAAGCCGGGCAACATCTTCCTCTGCGACGACGGCGTCGCGAAGGTGCTCGACTTCGGCATGGGCAAGCTGGCGAGCGCAGAGTCGCTGACGCAGACCGGATACACGCTGGGAACGCCGGAGTACATGGCTCCCGAGCAGTGCATCGGGGCGCAGGTCGAGCAGCGCACGGACATCTACGCCCTCGGGGTCATGATGTACGAGGCGCTCACCGGCGAGCTGCCCATCGTGGCCCAGAGCCGTCGGGAGCTCCTCGACCTGCACCAGCGGCAGATCCCCGTGCCGATGCGCGTGCGAAGGCCGGACCTTCCGATCCCGGAGGCGCTGGACGCGGCGGTCATGCAGTGCCTCAAGAAGCGCCTCAACGAGAGGCCCAAGGGTGCGGCGCAGCTGGAGCAGCTTCTCGCGGCCGTCCCGCTCGACGGGCTTCCGTCCTCGTATCCGCCGGGCATCGGGCGCCGGCCAGGCGGGACGAGGCGGCCCAAGTGGGACCAGAACGCCAATACCGTGACCGGGCCGGCGGCCAATGACGCCGCCGATGAGCGCGACCACTAGATTACCCGCGCAGGAGCCACACGAGCCCCGCGAGGCTGAGCGCGAGGATGGTCACGGCAGCCGTCATGACCACGATGTCGGCGAGCGACCAGCGCGACGGTCTCCTGGCCGGCTGGGGCCGCGCCACGGGGGCAGCTGGCGCCGCGAGCTGGGAGACTGGAGGCGAAGGAGCCGGCGCCCCCGACGGGGGCGCGGCCGGGAGGGCGCTCTCTCCGGCCCCCATCACCTCGTCGGCCGCCGTCTCGATGTCTGCGAGGGCGTCGCTGATCGGCTGCTGTAGCGCGAGCACGGTCTGCCCGACCTTCATCATCTGCGCCGGACGCCAGGTCACCTCGCGGTCTTCCGGAGCGCGTCCGTCGCCCAGCAGCGTGCCGTTCTTCGCGCCGAGAGCGCGCAGGAATACGGCGCCGCCCTTGCGGAAGATCCGGACGTGCTCGCGGGAGACGTCGGCGTCGGCCAACGGCAGGTCGCAGTGCGGCGCGCGCCCGACGACGTACGCGCGCCCCTCCTCCGCGAGCGACAGCGTCGCGCCCTGGTCGCGGCCCTCGACGACGTGCACCTTGACCGTCACGTCGGCGCCCAGCGCGGCCATGGCGCGCGACACGAGCTCGAGGGCCACCTCCCGCGTCGCGGCAGCGAGGTCGCGGGTGACAGGGCTTCCGTCGATCTGAAGGCCCAGCCGGACGCGACCGACTCGCACCACATCTCCGGAGCGGACGATGCGGGAAGTGCGTGGTGCGATGCGGACGTCGCCCACGAAGGTGCCGTTGGTGCTTCCATCGTCCAGGAGGACGAAGTCTGCCCCCCGCGCCTCCAGGCTCGCGTGACGATGGCTGACGCTCGCGTCGGGCAGCCGAACGTCGCTGCCCGAGCCGCG
This sequence comes from Myxococcales bacterium, assembly GCA_003153495.1. Taxonomy (GTDB): domain Bacteria; phylum Myxococcota_A; class Polyangia; order Polyangiales; family Polyangiaceae; genus Palsa-1150. Next base: position 26,346 of record PLYU01000366.1, on the reverse strand, counting down.
CCCGATCACGACGCGCTGCGTCCCGTCGAAGGTCAGCCGAAGGTCAGCGCCCGCCGCCGACCGCACGATCACGGTGATCGACATGCGTGTCGGTCACGCCGGGCGGAGGCTTCCGAGCACCGGACGGAACTCCGCCGCACGGCGCTCGACCCAGGCGATCACGATCTCGGCCATGTCCCGCCCCTCGTGACGGCTCAGCTCCTGGATGCCGGTCGGGGAGGTCACGTTCACCTCGGTCAGCCGGCCACCGATGAAGTCCAGGCCGACGAAGACCAGACCGTCGGCGGCGAGCCGCGGGACCATGTCCGCCACGACCGCGCGCTCCTCGGCGGTCACGATGCACGGCTCGACGCGACCGCCGGCGTGGATATTGGACCGCACGTCGTCGTCGCGCGCGACGCGGTTGATGGCGCCGAGGACCTCCCCCTCCAGCAAGAGGACTCGCTTGTCGCCGGCGCGGACCGCGGGCAAGTACTCTTGCACCATCGTGTGGCGAGCCCCTTCGCCCGTCATGTAGTCCACGATGGACCGCGTGTTCCGGTCCGCCTTCGACACCGTCATCACGCCGGCGCCGCCCGCGCCGTCGAGGGGCTTGATCACCGCCGCGCCGAGCTCGGCAATGAAGCGGTGGATCCGCTCGCGGTTGGTGGTCACGAGAGTGCGCGGCATGTGTCGCGCGAAGTGGAGCGTATAGAGCTTCTCGTTCGCGTCGCGCAGCCCGCGCGGGTCGTTGACGACGAGCGTGCGCCCGCGCAGCTTCTCGAGCATGAGCGTGATGTAGAGGTACTCGGCGTCGAAGGGCGGGTCCTTGCGGATGAACACGCATTCCAGGTCGGCGAGGCGCACGTCCTCTGGTGCCCCGTAGACGAAGTGCGGCCCCGCGTCGCTCACGCGGACGTCGCGCACGCGCGCCCAGACGTCTCCGTCCTGCATGTAGACGTCGCGCGGCTGGCAATGAAGCGACACGTGACCGCGCCGCTGCGCCGCCCGCTGGAACGCGAAGGTCGTGTCCTTGTCGGGGAGTACCCGATCCATCGGGTCCATCACGTAGACGAAGCGCATGGCCGATGAGCATAGCCCATCGGGGCGCTCACCAGAGCCCGTCAGCGGCCTTCGTTCGCCATCGCCGCGAGCCTGTCGGGGTCGAGGTCGCTCGCGAACAGGTAACCCACGCCCGCGCGCTGCGTCGCCGCGACCGAGTACCCCTTCTCCTGCCCCACGCGCACCTCGGCGGTGCCGATCGCGCGCGGCGCCAGGCGCGCCACGCCGACCTGAAGCTTCTGAGGATTGTATACGAGCACGCTCACACGACGGGGATCCTCGGCCGTGCCCACGACGTACTGGAACATCATCGTGCGCTGTGAGTTGAGCCTCACTACCCGCCCTCCGACGAAATGCGCTCCACCCCGCTCGAAGCTCTCGGGGTGCACCGGAACGCCCACCAGGGTCTCGAGACCTCGCACGGCCTTCGGATCGGTGGCCTCCGGCGGCAGAGGCTGAGAATGCTCCTCGACGAATTCGGAGAGCAGGTCGGTTCCGAGCCCGGCGTGCAGCTCGCTGGCCCGCAGGTCCGCCTGAGAGCCCCGCGTCGCCGCGCCCCACGCCAGCGCGATGGCTGCGGCGGTCGCCAGGGGCACCATCGTGCGCCATGAGGCCACCTTCACGGCGGGCCCCATCGCCCCGAACATCGCGTCCTCGGCGTCGGCGCGCACGTCTGCGCGCGCCCGCTCGGCGGCCATCGCGTTCCCGATGCGCTCGCGAAGCCCGCCGGGAGCCGTGGACCGCACGATGCGCTTCATCGACCCGCGAATCGCCCGGAGCAGCTGGACTTCCTCGCCGCACGTCCCGCAGCGGGTGACGTGCTCGTCCATCTCGATCAGCTTCGGCGGCTCGAGCTCGCCGTCCACGTACGGCCCGAGCATCCGGGCCCTGTCGCGACAACCCTGCGTGGTCATCCTGCGCTTCGCTTTCGCGTCCGGGCGCGGTACTCCGCGAGGTTCGCCGTCCGGGGGGTCTCGTCGCCCGCCTGCTCACCCACGCGCGGCTCGCCCTTCACGATGCCGAGAGCGAGGGCATGGTTGTAGAGCGCGCTTTGCAGCAGCTTGCGACCCCGGTGCAGCCGGCTCATGACTGTGCCGATCGGGCAGCCCATGATCTGCGCGATCTCCTCGTAGGAGAACTCCTCGACGTCGCAGAGCACAACGGCGAGCCGGAACTCCGCCGGGAGCTTGTCGAGAGCGCGCCGGATCTCGTCCTCGACGAGCGGCATGAGCGCCTGCGTCTCGGGATCGCGGAGCTGGCGCATCGTGCTCGCGCTGACCCAGCCGTCGGCCAGCGGGTCGGCGTCCGGGCCGTCGAGCACGGAGCGCTCGAGACCCCCGCGCCGGTACTTGTTGATGAACGTGTTCGTCAGGATGCGGAAGAGCCACGCTTTCAGGTTCGTGCCGGCGTGGAAGGTATCGCGCGCCCGCATGGCCTTCACGAAGGCGTCCTGGACCAGGTCCTCCGCCTCGGTGGGGTTGCGGGTCAGCTTGCACGCCACGCCGAACATCGCGTCCAGATGGCTCAGGACGTCGTCCGCGAAGGGGTCCGGGGCTGCCGAGGCGAGGAGGGGCATCGAAGTCTCAGGGGTAGAACCGCCGGCGCGGTCGCCTATTCCCTTGTAATCACTGTGGTCGAGCGGCGCTCATCGCGAGCTCGGGGGTCCCTTCAGCTTGCGCTCGAGCTCCTCTATACGCTCGTTCAGGCGCCGGACCTCCTGCTGGAGCTGCTGGAAGGGTCGAAAGCTCGCGAGAATCGAGCGGATTCGCTCGTCGAGCTGGTGCTGGACCTCTTCCAGCTTCTCCTTCGCCTGGTCGACGAGCGTCGGCTTGGCGTCCTTCGCGGCGTCCTTCTGGACGGGGGGCTCGACCTTCTCGTCGGGCTTGACGCCGCCGGGGATGAGCCGGCCGATCGGCCCCTCGCGCAGGTCGGCGAGCACCTTCTCGGTCCGCGTGTGGATCAGCTCTTTCAAGGTCTGCAGCGGGACGTTCCGCGAGTGCGCCTTCTGCTCCTCGAAGATGATCTGCGCCAGGGTGATCTCGGTCAGATCGTCCTTGGTGTTGTTGTCGATGATCTGCACCTCTTCGCCGCCGCGCACCATCTCGGCGATCTGCAGAAGGGTGACGTAGCGGCTGTCCTTGGTGTCGTATAGCTTGCGGTTCGAGTAGCGCTTGATGATCCGCCGCGGACGATCGGACAGCGGGGCGGGTGCCTCGGGCTTCGGGTCCAAGATCGTTCTCCTGGCGCGTCGCAAGTCGCGCTCACGACCTCAAGATACATCAAGGCGAGGAGTCGACGTTGGAGAAGCCGCCGGAGGATAGCCGCGTCGCCCCCGGAGACGGGTCGCCGGCCCTGGCGCTCGACCGCGTATCGGCCAGCTACCCGGGGAGCTCGCGCGAGGCCCTCTCGAGTGCGACGTTGTGCGTGCGAGCCGGCGAGATCACAGCGCTGCTCGGGCCGAACGGCGCCGGCAAGTCGACGCTCCTGCGGGTGGCCGCGGGCCTTCTCCGGCCCACGCGGGGGTCGGCGCGGGTGGACGGCAAGGACGTGCGAGACGTGTCGCGCGAGACGCTCGCCAGGGTCGTCGCGGTGGTGCCCCAGAGCGAGGCGGTCGCGTCGGGCTTCCGCGTCCGCGACGTGGTGGCCATGGGCCGCGCGCCACACCAGGGGTCCTGGATGAACGAGCGCCCCGGGGATCGCGCCGTCGTCCAGGGCGCCATCGATCGCTGCGACCTCGCGGAGCTGGCCGACAGGCGGATCGAGACGCTGAGCTGCGGCGAGCAGCGGCGGGTGGCCATCGCGCGCGCTCTCGCGCAGAAGCCGCGGCTGCTCCTACTGGACGAGCCGGCTGCCTTCCTCGACGTGAGGCACCGTCTCGAGCTTCACGAGCTGCTGGCGAACCGGGCAGCGACCGACGGCATCGCCTGCGTCGTGGCGATGCACGACCTGGACGCGGCGGCGCGCTTCGCGTCGCACGCTGTGCTCATGCGCCAGGGTCGCGTCATCGCGTCCGGAGCGCCGGCGGAGGTGATGACGCCCGATAGGCTGCTGGCCACCTTCGACGCCGACGTCGACGTCGGCGTGCACGCGCCGAGCGGGCGCCTGTACTTCGTTCCCCTGAGGTCGTCCGTTCCCTAGCTCAGGCCGTCGTGCGGCTAGCACGACCGCACGTCGCTCGCGCTAGGAAGCCGGACGACGCAGCGCGCCGGACGACGGCGGGGCCTCCAGATTGCCCCCGTGTCGGGCGGCTACGATCGCCAGCGAGTGCGCTGGAGGCAGCGCGATCTCGAACGCCGCGCCGCCGAGGCGCTCGCTCCGGCGAACGGTGATGTCTCCGTTGTGCTCCACGACGATCTTCTTGACGATCGCCAAGCCTAGCCCGGTGCCGTCGGGTTTCGTCGTGAAATACGGATCGAACACGCGAGCGCGTGCGACCTCGGGCACGCCTGGCCCGTCGTCCTCCACGAGGATCGTGACGCCGTCCGCGGCCGGCTCCGCGCGGACAACGACGCGGCCGCGCAGGCCGTCCTCGCGCCCGTCGGGGCGCGCGCTGCGGATCGCCTCCACCGCGTTGCGCACCAGGTTCACCAGGACCCTGCGCAGCATCTGGCGGTCGATCGCGACCTTCATGGGGTCGGTGGGGAGCTCCCAGCGCACGTCGACGTCGTGAGCCGTCATGATGTCGTCGGCGCCGTCTTCCGCCAGCTCGACGCCGAGGTGTCCCAGCTGTTCGGAGCACTCGCGCAGGAACTCGCGCAGGTCCGCCTCGCGGAGCTCCACGTGCGGCAGCCGCGCGAAGCTCGAGAAGTTCCCGACCAGACGCCTCAGGGTCCCCACCTCTTCCTCGACGATCTCGAGCGTGGTGTCGAGCAGGCCGCGGAACTTCACGTCCTCTCCGGCGTACTTGCGGTGGCATTCCTGGACGGCCAGCTGGATGGGGGTCAGCGGGTTCTTGATCTCGTGCGCCAGGCGCTGGGCCATCTCCTGCCATGCGCCGATCCGCTGGAGGTACTCGATCCGCGCGCGCGACTGCTGCATCTCGCCCAGCATGCGGTTGAACACGCGCGCCAGCTCGGTGAGCTCGTCCGAGCCGGTCACGGGCACCCGCACCTCCAGGTTGCCGCCGGCCACTTCGTTAATGGCGTTGGCGAGCCGGCTGATCCTGCGCGTGATGCCCCGCGCGAGGAAGAACCCGAGCACCACGGTCGCCACGACGGTGATCCCGAGGAGCGCTGCGAACGCCTCGAAGTAGCCCGCGTACACCTGCGTGCGCTCCTTCTGGAGCTGCGCGTACGTGTCGTGGATCTCGCCCGCGCGCTCCAGCTGCTGCTCGTAGCGGCGGTTGAAGGCGAAGGTCGCCAGCAAGGTCGCGCCGCCGCCGTCGGCTGAGAGCGGGCGCAGGAGCTCCAGCTTGCGTTCCGTCGCGTCATCGAGCGGCCGGCCGCGATCGACCAGGGCGATCGGGTGCCCTTCGACGTCCTCGACCGCGAGCGACACGAGCTGCTGGTGACGCGGGAACACGGCGCCGAGAGCGCGCGCACAGCCGGCGACGTCGCGCTTGCGGGCGGCCTCGCGGAGGGCCTCGTCGCCCGCGATGGCGTCAGCCTGCTGCTTCATGCCGTCCTTCACCGCGCCGACGTAGTCCTTGTAAACGTCGATTCCGCGCTCCAGCTCCTGCTCGACCTCGGGGCGCAGCCACACCGACGACGCCGATTTGAGCAGCGAGTAGGCGAGCATCATCGCGCTCGCCAGGGGCAAGATGGCCGTCACGAGAATGACGAGCGCGAGGCGGCGTTCGGTCTTGCCCAGCATCCGTATGCCCGAGGCAGCATACGTGGCGACGCAGCGAGCGTCACATCGGCGGGTCGGCGCGCCGCATCGCGCCGACGTGCGCGTCGAGCACCTGGACGTCGCGCTTCAGCTCCTCGGCCATGCGCGCCGAGCGCTCCGCGATCTTGTCGCCGTGGCCGCGGACGGTCTCCGCCCACTTGCGCACGTCCTCCAGGTAGCAGATCTGCTTCTCGATCCCGCGCGTGGCCCGGTCGATCTCGACCATGGCGGCCTGCGACTCTCGATCGTCGCGCCGCTCGCGGACGGCGAGCGCACGGGAGAGGCTGTAAGCCGCGCGCACGATCAGATCGCCCGACGAGTCGTCCGGGTCCCACGCGACGATGACGTCGCTACCGTGTCGCTGAAGCGGCTCGAGCTCCTCCGGCGCGGTCTTCCTCGAGAACACGAACACGCCCACCTGGGCGTTGCGGTTGCGCCGGGCCTCGTCGATCTCCTCGAGCGCAGCGCGGAGCGAGTACCCGTTCTTGTCCTTGGCTTCCCAGACGACGCGCGCGTGCGCCGCCGCGGAGTCGGCTCCGAGCTCGATCACGACGTCGCCCACCTTGCAGTTCTTGATGACGCCTGTCGTGTCGCCCGTCGCCTCGCACAGGTCGCCGAGCCGCTGCGCCTCGCCCGCGAGGAGCGCCCCGAGGCGCTCCTCGAACTCGACCCCGTGGCGCGGCGTGCGGGCCTCCTCTTTCCTCCGCGTGTCCAGCCGCGCGAGGGCCTCGCCCACCCGCGCCTGGAACTCGGCGTTGTCGCGCGCCAGCCGCTCGATCGTCGCGTCCAGCTCGCGTTTCAGCCTGGCGAGCGCGGAGCCCTCGTCGTCGAGCGTGAAGTTCTTGCCGATCTGCTCGCTGGTGGCGGAGAACATCTTCGAGAGCCGGCTCACGGCGGAGCGCTCGTCGTCGAGCGAGAACTCGCGGAGGATGTGCTTGCGCTGCTCGGCGAGGGCCTCCTGGATCGTGGCGCCGAGGTGGGCGCGCAGGCCGGTCGCGTCCGTCGGGGAGAGCAGCTTCAGCAGCGGGCTGCCTTCGCCGAGATGCGTCGCCAGCGAGGTGGCGAGGAGCGAGCCGTCGGGGGAGAGCATCTCGCGCATCTGGGTCACGAGGGCGTCGCCCGCCTCGCGGATGCTCGTGGCGTCCACCTGCCCGCTCGCAGAGCGCAGAGCGAGCACCCCGACGCGGAGGGCGGTCAGCGCGAACCGGTTGCGCTCGTCGCCTTCGGCGTGGCGCCTCAGCTCTGCGAGGACCTCTGCGTCGCTGACCTCGAGCTCGAGGCGCAGGGAGGCCGCCCCGCCGCGCGCCCGCACGCTCTCGAGCGATCCCACCGACCCCATCGCCCTCGCGGCTTGCTCCATGGCAGGGCCTCCTGCTCGGATGTATAGCATGGAGTCGGTCGCGCTCGCCGCTCACGCGGGGGAAAGCGCCAGGCCGGCAGGGATTAGGACATCCGCTCGGCGATGCCGCTGAACCGCTGGGCGCCCCGAGTCACCGCACGGGCGAGCAGGTCGCCGCTCCCCACGAGCAGGACGGAGCGACGCGCCCGGGTGATGGCCGTGTACAGCAGCTCGCGGGTGAGCAGGGGCATGTCGTCGTCGGGCAGCACGAGGGCGACGTGGTCGAACTCGGATCCCTGGGCCTTGTGCACGCTCATCGCGAAGGCCGGGGCGAGCTCGATCGACGGGTCGATGGGGACCGCGTGGAAGGAGCCGTCCCGGGGGAACACAGCCATGGGCCTCGCCTCGCCGCCGTCGCCCGGGTCCACGCGGGCGACGAGCCCCTGATCGCCGTTATACAGCTCTCGCTCGTAGTCGTTGCGCAGGACCATCACCGGCGCGCCGGGCGGAAGCTCCTGGGCGCGCCGCCAGAACCGGGCGCGCGAGCCTCCGCCGCGGAGGCGCGCGAGCAGCCTGTCGTTGATCTCCCCGGCGCCTGTCGGCAGCCCGTGCACGCGCGTCACGCAGAGCAGGCGCGAGCGGGCGTAGTGGTCGAAGAGCGCGCGCAGGTCGTCGGCGCACTCGGCCTCCGGCGCTCCGGCCGGGAAGCGGTACGTCCGCGCCGAGCGGCGGACGACGTCTTCGCCCGTCGCCCCGAACCGCTGCCACCAGCTCTCGAGCAACGGACCCCCGACGTCGGACCACCGGCCCGCAAGGTGCTCGACGCCCTCGAAGGTCACGGCCTCGATCGAGCCGCGCCCGGCGACCACGGACAGGAGCCCCTCTCCGGCGAGCCCCGCGTTGACCGCCTGCGCAGCGGCGATGATGCCCCTGGCGCTCTCCTCCCGGGCGACCCTGAGGTTGGTCGTGAGGCGTGTCGGCCCGAGGCTCGCGCACAGGTCGCGGAACACCGCGCCCGCCTCGACGGACGGAAGCTGATCGGCGTCGCCGAACAGCACCAGCCGCGCGTCCGGCCGCAGCGAGGCCACGAGCCGGTCCATCATCGCCAGGTCGATCATCGACGCCTCGTCGACGATGACCACCCGGTGGGGGAGCGGGTCGTTCTGATGGCGGGCGAAGCGCCCGGCGGAGGGCGACCACCCGAGCAAGCGATGCAGCGTCTGCGGGCTGTGCGCGAGCGCGTGGAGCGACGGGCTCGCGATGTCGCGCGGGACCGAGCTCAGTCCGGCGGTGATGCTCTCGGACAGGCGCTGCGCGGCCTTGCCCGTCGGCGCGGCGATGGCGACCGCCTCCATCGGCACGCCCATCCAGACGAGCGCGCGGAGCAGCGCGACCACGGTGGTCGTCTTCCCCGTGCCGGGGCCGCCTGCGACCAGCACGAGAGACGACGAGAGCGCGTCGCGGACAGCGCGCTTCTGCTCCGGCGTGAGGGGCGGAGGGCCCGACGCGACAGCCGCGAGGGCTCGCGTCGCTGCGCGCGGGTCGCCCGGGGCGGCCGCAGCGAGGCGCGCGCGGATCCGCGCGCAGAAGCGCTCCTCGAGCACGCGCATTCGCTCGATGTAGAGCCACTGGCCGTCGACGATGAGCGGCTTGCGCTCACCGGGGAGGCCGACGACAGCCGTCACGGCGTCGCCTCCCGCCGCGGCGCGCGCGCGCGCCAGCAGCCGCCTCGCCGCGTCGACGTGCTCCTCCGCCCCCGCGGCGGAGAGCGCCGCGACGAAGGCGGGGCCCTCGAGCGGCATGCGCGTGCTCCCCGACTCGATCGACACCACGCACGCCGCGGCGAGCGACGCGAGTACGCCCTGGTCCTCGGCGCCGAGACCGCCGGCGCAGCGCGCGACCTCCCAGCCGAGGTAGCCGGGCTCGAAGTCTTCCCCCTCGGCCGAGCGCGCGCGGCGCTCCACGTCCGGGACCGCCGGCGCCCCCCGCTCGCGGAGGAACCGCTCGCGGGCAGTGCCGCGGGGCGTCAGTCCGCCCATGGGGCCCTCGCCGTTCCCCAGAGCCGGGTGGCGCGCAGCTCCTCGTCGTACCCGACCACCTCGTCCCAGCCGGGCCGCGCCGACCAGACCCCTTGACCGCGGTCGTTTAGCCCGCGCAGAAAGCAATAGAGCAAACCTCCGAAGCGCGCGTCGTACTCCGCGCGGCCGCGCGCGCCGAGCAGCCGCACGATGGCGAGGGTGTAGAGCTTGACCTGCTCGGCGTAGTGCCCGGCCACCTGGTGCGAGAGCGCGCCGGGGGCGTACGAGGCGAGCGAGTCGCTCTTCCAGTCCACGAAGTACGTCAGCCCGCGGTGCTCGAACGCGAGATCGAGCGACCCGCGGACATAGCCCTTTCCGGCTCGCGGCTGCGGGTCCGCCTCGGGGATCGGATACACGAAGCCCATCTCCCGGACGGCGCGCGCGGCCCGGGCGAGGCCCGCGATGCGATCGCCGCCGGGCAGCGCGACCTCGGTCGTGTACGCGGCCCAGACGATGCGCTCGGCGTGCTCCCGCTGGCCGGCGTCGACGCGGTACGCGGCCATCGCCTCGGCGAACAGCGCCGACACCTCCGGGCGCGCCCGCCAGGCTTCGAGACCACCGGGCGCCACGAAAGACGCGAGCGAAACGCGCTCGAGCACCTCGTGCAGGAACACGCCCGACGCCCGCGCGGCGCGCAGGGTCGTCGCCGGGGCCTCGTCGACGCCCTCGGCGGCTTTCTCGGCGCGGCGTTCGTCGAGCTGCTCGACCCAGCCGGCGCGCCCGTCGCCGCGCTGGCCCTTCATGCGGGTGTACGACGTCACGATCGCCGCCGCGTGGCTCGCGCGGAGGGCAGCGTACGACGTGCCCGTGTCGTCGTCGCGCAGCAGCGCCAGCGGAGGGCGCCACGTGCCGTCGTCGCCCGGAGCCGGCGTCACGGCGGCGGGCTGCCCCGGCACGTCCTCGACGGTCAGCGCGGGGTCGCGGTCGCGCTCGAGCTGCGCGACGCGCCGGTTCACGCAGTCGTAGGCTCCGCGCAGCGGCGCAGGTCCTCCGGGAGAACGCCCGGCCTTGGCCGTGACCGCGTCGTCGACCACGCACGGAAGGTACAGGCGCCCCATCGCCCGGGTCAGGGCGACGTACATCAGGCGCTGGTCCTCCTCCCGCTCTTCGCGCTTCACGGCGGCCTCCACGCCGGGCGAGAGGCTGCCGACCCACGCGAGGCGCCGGCCCGCGTCGTGGTAGACGCGCGGCTCTTCGCCGACGCGTGGCGGCCCGAAGCCGCCCGCCACGAAGACGACGGGGGCCTCCAGCCCCTTGGCCTTGTGCATGGTCATGATCTGCACGGCGCGCCTCTCGCTCTCGAGGCGCTGCACGTTCCCTTCGATGCCCGGCGGCAGGCGGGTCCTGGCGATGAGCCCGGAGAGCTCGCGGACCAGCTCGCCCAGTGTCACGTGCGTCCCTCGCGTCCGCTCGAGCAGCAGCTCGAGGACGTGCAGGTAGTTGGTCAGCTCGCGCTCGCCGTCGGAGAAGAAGATCTCCCTGCGTACGATCGCCGAGTCCATCAGGACACTCTCGAAGAGCGCGTCGAAGTCCCGGGCGTCGGCGAGCGCCTTCCACGCGTGCAAGCGCGCGACGAGTGGGTGGGAGGGCGGCAGCTCGCGCGCCCGCTCGATCGCCACCAGCGGCAGGGAGAAGAACGGCGTCAGCCAGGCCGTGAAGCGCCAGCCCCGTCGGCCCGGGTCGTCGATCGCGGCGAGGAGGGCGCAGACATCCCGCGCCTCGTCGGTCTGGAAGAGCCCGTCCTCCTTGAAGAAGGCGTGGGGCACGCCCGCGGCGCGTAGCTCGGCCCCGATCGCGCGCCCTTCCCACGCATTGCGCGTGAGCACGTAGACGTGGTGGTGCTCGATCGGCTCGCGGTCGAGCCGCCACGGGCGAGCCGGGTCCGTCAAGGTCCGGATCTCGCGCGCGATGAGCGCGCCGAGCGCCGGCAGCGAGGGCTTGCCGTGCACGCGAAGCACGTGGACCGGCGACGGCGCGCGCCCGTCGCCGTCGACCAGGTCGCGGTCGGGCCGGCCGCAATCGACCGGCGCATAGGTGATCTGGCCGCTGAAGATCGGCTCGGGCGCGGACTGATCGAAGAGCCGGTTGGTCGCGTCGACGAGCGCGCGCGTCGCGCGGAAGTTCCGGTCGAGCGACACCCGCGCCTCGCGCGCCGGGGCGACCTCGTCGCACGCGCGCAGGTACGTGTCCACGTCGGCGCCGCGGAAGCGGTAGATGGACTGCTTGGGATCGCCCACGAGATAAAGCACGCTCGGGGGAGCCTGCGGCAGAGGCTCGAAGAACGCGCGGCGGAAGATCGCCCACTGGGTCTCGTCGGTGTCCTGGAACTCGTCGATGAGGGCGTACCGCCATCGACGTCGCATCGCCGCGGCCAGGGCGCCCCCGCGCGGCCCGCGCAGGGCCTCGTCGACGAGCGTGAGCATGTCGTCGAAGTCGAAGCGGCCGGTCTCGCGCTTGCCGCGCGCCAGCTCGCCGGCCACGCTCGGCAGCAGCGCCTGCACAAGGGCCGCCGGGAACGGCGGCGTCGCGCGCGCGAGGGCGAGCGCGGCGACGCACAGACGAGCCGTCTCGCCGGGGCGGGGCGAGACCGGCTGGAGCTTCTCGACCAGCTTGCCGAGGTCCAGCTCGGAGGCCCGCGTGACGTAGCGCGGCGGGTCGTGCGCCTCGCGCGCGAGCTCCACGACCTCGGCGAGCGCGAACATCTGCCGCGCGATCGAGCCGGCGGTCGACGCGTGGACTCCCCAGGCCTTCAGGTCGGCGATCGTCCCGGCCCGCCGCGCCGCCTCGACCGGAAACGCCGCGAGGGCCGCGGCCAGCGCCGGCGCGTCGAACACTGGGCGCAGCTCGCTGCGCGAGGTGGCGCAGCTCCAGAGGAGCTTCTCGATTCGTTCCATCGACCAGCCGGTGCGCAGGGCCTCCTCGAGCCAGGGAGCGCGCGCGGGGTCGGGGGCCACGTGCCGCCGTAGCGCCTCGCGGAGGGCCCTGCCGAACGCGGCGCGCCCGTCGACCTGCTGCTCGTCGAAGAGGCGGCCGCTCGCGAACGCATTCTCGCGCAGGACCCGGTGGCAGAAGGCGTGGATCGTGGCGATCGTCGCGCCGTCGAACGCGTGCAGCGCTCGCTTCACCTTGCCGAGCGCCGCGTCGTCGAGCGTCCAGAAGTCGCCGGCGGCTATCTGCTCGTCCGTCGCCGGCCCGACCCGGCCCGACAGCAGGTCTTCGAGCTTCGCCCGCACGCGCGCGCGCAGCTCGCTGGTCGCCTTCTCGGTGAACGTCACGACGAGTAGCTCGTCGAGCGTCGCGTCGGTAGCGAGCAGCAGCTCGACGACGAGGTGCTCGAGGGCGAACGTCTTGCCCGTCCCGGCCGACGCCTCGACCACCGCGTGCCGGTCCGGCGCCAGGCCGCGGAGCACGGACGGACGCGCGACGCGACGCGGGCTCACGACGCCTCCCCCCGCGTGGCGAAGAATGCCCCGAGCCGCCTCGCGACCATCGCGCGCGCCGCGTCCTCGTCCGGGGTCGGGTACCTCGCCGGGTCGTTCGGGCGGGGGACCGGGCCGTACGCCGAGCGGAGCGCGAGGGGCCCGTCGGAGTCGGCGAGCCTGTCGCGGGCCGCGGCGAGCCACGGCGCGAGCGGCCCCTCGGGCTTCTCCTCCGCATGGACGAACACCGCCTCGCACGGCAGGAAGTATGCGTGCGGCCCCGAGAGCAGGTCGCGCGCGACGCCCCGGAGCCACACGACGGCCTCGTCGCGCGACAGAGGCGCGAACCTGACCCGCTCGGTGACCGGCTCGCCGGGCGTCGCCACCACGATCACCGAGGTGTGCGCCCGGCCTTCCGCCACGCCCGACGCCGCCAGGATCGCATGGTGCACGAACGCGCGCAGCGACGCGCGCGCGCGGTCGGCGCGCGCCCAGGGATCCTTCTTCTTCTCGTCGGTGCGCTTGAACAGCGCGAGGGTCGCGCCGCCGCCCGCGCCCATCGGCGACGTCCTGCCGCTGATCTGCGCGCGGACCACCCGGGTCACCCCGGCCGCGTCGGTCACGTCCACGTCGAGCGCGAGCGCGTCGTGGACGTGGTCGGCGCGCGCGTGCTCTCCGGCGCGCCCGAACCTGTGCACCTCGATCGCGCCGGCGTCCACGTCGAGCTTCGCCAGCTCCGAGCGCCAGACCTCGAGGGCCTCGAGGTGCCCGGAGCGCTCGCCCTGCGCGAACAGCCCCGACGGCCCGCGCCCGCGCAGCGCGCGGTCCCGCGCCACCTCGTCGTAGGCCTGCTCGACCGGCTTGCCGCCGGCCGCCGCGTCGAGCAGGACGCCGCGCAGCATCACGGTCTCTTCCCGCCGGTCCGTCTCGAAGGGCTCGTCCTCGCGGGCCATCACGTCTTCGTCCTCGGCCTCCTCGAGGCCGACGCGGAAACGGGCCCACCCCTGGAGCGGGAACTCGAGGAACTTGGTGAGCGCCGAGATGGTCAGCTCGACCCGCCCCTCGGGGGCCGGCGCCGCCTCCGGCAGGCGCGCGATGCCCAGGTGATCGACCAGGGCCGCCCACGCCGGGTCCGTCCCGGCGCGCGCCAGCGCGTCGTCCGGGTCGAAGCGCCCGCCGCTCGCCTCGAGGCTGCGGCGCAGGGCGAGGGTGCGCGCCTCCGCCCGCGCCTCGGCCACGCGCGTCGTGCCGAGCCCCGCCTCGTCCTCGGCGCCGCCGAAGAGGTCCGGGAAGTAGCGAGGGTCCCAGCGCCGCAGCGGGTGCCTGCGCCGCAGCAGGTCGGCGTCGCGCACGTACGCGGGCGCGAGCGCGTGGAGCAGCTCCTGCACGACCGACGAGGGGGCGAGGGAGTCGCCCGACACGGGATCGCGCGACACGTACGAGGCGTAGAGCCTGTCGCGCGCGCCGAGGAGCAGCTCGAGGAACGCGTACTTGTCGCGCTCGCGCGCGGTGACGTCCCCCTCGCGGCGCTCGGCCCAGCGAAGGTCGAGCGGATCGTCCGAGTCGGGCGTCGGGAAGCGCCCCTCGCCCATGCCGCACGCGAAGACGACGCGCATGGGCAGCGGCCGCAGCGACGACAGCGTCGAGACGAGGACCCCCTCGCCGCCCTGTGCGCGGTTGAGGCTCGCCACCCGCGCCCGCGCCAGCTCGCAGGCGACGCGGTAGCGCACCTTGCGGCCTCCGAGGTCGAGCTCGCCCAGCGCGTGCAGGCGGCGCAGGCAGCCCGCGAGCTGCTCCTCCTCCGAGGGGCGCGTGGGCGCGACGTACGCCTCGACCATGGCCCGCAGGAACGCCGACCATTCGGCCATCGTGGCCACCATCTCTCGCGCGAACCTCGCGTCCGCGAGGAGCGACCGCACCAGCGTGCCGAACGCCGCCGCGTCGCGCAGCTCGGACGCGGCCACCTCGTAGGGGACGTACGACTCTCCCGCGAGCTCGAAGGGCCGCCGCTCTCCGCTGGCGTCGCCCACCATGAACGAGCCGAGGGCGAGGCGGCGCAGCCCCTGGTCCCAGTTCAGGATGTCGCCGCGGATGTACGTCCCCTCGTGGTCCGCACGGTCGGCGCCGTGCACGACGCCGAGCGCGTCGCACCAGGCCACCCAGCGCTGCGGGTCCACGTCGTCGAAGGAGGCGACCACCGCAGGGTGCACGGCGAGCCGCAGCAGCTCGTGGCGCGTGAACCGGCCGAGGGGCAAGGCGAGCAGCATGTCGACGGCCTCGACGACCGGGCTGCCGCCGGGGACCGGGACCTGGGCCATGTGACATGGCAGCTCGTGCGCCTCGCGGAACACGGCGGGCAGCTGCGCCCCGTAGAGGCCCGCGTCGGCGTCGGGCACGACGACCGCGATGTCGTCGAACCGGAGCGTCTCGTCGGCCTCGACCAGGCGCCAGATCTCGCTGGCCACCGCCTCGAGCTCGCGCCGCACGCTGGCGTGCTCGAGGATCGCGATGCTCCCGTCGCCCCCGGACGCGGGCTCCGGGGCGGCGGGAGCGCGCGGCGTCTCGCGGCGCAGGATGTCGCTCTGCAGGCGCCGGAGCACCGTGCCGGAGGCGCGGCGATCCCCGCGAGGATCGACGAACCGGTCCTCGTGGTCGAAGCTCGCCATGGCGTTGAGCGCGCGCACCTGCTCGCGTCCGGGGCGCCCCCACAGGTGCAGCGGCGCGGGGTCGCGCGCGTCGACGTCCTCCCAGAAGCCCTCGCACGGGCTGAGGGCGTAGACGACCACGTCGGTGGCCCGGGCGATGCGCGCGAAGAGGTCATGGAACGTGCGAGCCACGTGGGAGAAGCCGAAGACGTGCACGGCCGGCGGGAGCTGGCCCGGCTGCGGTTCGAGCCCCGCCACGGCCTCGTGCAGCGGGAGGAGAGGCAGCTGCCCGGACGCCGCCCGCCGCGCGGCGAGCCCCTGCTCGCCGAACATCGCCAGCCACATGCGCCGCTGCCAGGCCTCGGTGTCCGCGCAGGACGCGCCGAGCGTGGGGCCGCGGGCCCAGGCGAGGAGCATGTCGCCGCGAGAGTACGTGTACTCCTCGAAGAGCCGGCCCACGCGCGCCGCCAGCTGCACGCGGCGCAGGTCGACGGCGTCGGGCGCGTCGCCCGCCGCATGGAGGTAGGCGAGGACGGGCGCGAGGTCGGGCGCGCCCAGCGCGGCGTCGTCGAGCAGGAGCGCCAGGGCCATCGCCTCGAAGGCCGAGGCGTCGGCGATGCGCGCCCCCGACACGCTCGCAACGACGTCCGACGCGAAGCGCGTGAGGAGGGCGGCGTCGAGGTTGGCCGCGATGCCGCAGACGCGCGCCAGGCCGAGCTGCAGGTAGCTCTCGACCGTACCGCTTTGCACCACGACGCGCACCGGGACGAGGACGCCGTGCTCGACCTGCTGCGAGCGCACGCGGGCTGCCAGCTCGGCGAGCAGCTCTTCGGTGTGGTTCGAGTAGACGAGACGGAGCATGGGGCGAGGGGAGGCCCCACCCTAGCGCGAGCGACGCGCCGTCGTGCTACCTGCACGACGGCCTGGCGCCCGGGAACGCGACGAGGCGACGCGGACCGGGGCAAACAGGCCCGATCCGGTCGCCTCGACCGCGACTGTCTGGTGACGATCAGTCGCCGGTGGGGGCGTCCGTCGGGGCCGTGCCGGAGTCGGTCGGGGTCGAGCCGCCGTCATTGCCGCCGCCGTCGCGGGGGTTCCCGGCCGCCGAGCAGATCATGACCCCGGAAGCGCCGGGGATGGGGATGGGCGATGCCGCGCACGTGCTACCTGTCGCGCATTCCGCCGAGGTCGCGCAGAGCTGCGGGCTGGTGAGGCCAGCGGGACAGGGCCCCGTCTGGCACGAGCTGGTGAAGCTGATGCTTCCGCCGGCGAAGCTCCCGGTTCCGCAGCAGACCTGGCCGCTCGTGGTGCAATCCGCAGCCTTCTGGCAGGTCAGACTGACGGCGATCGGACTGTCGGTCGCGGCGTCGGTCGTGCTGCCGCTGGTGCTGCCGCTGGTGCTGCCACTGGTGCTGCCACTGGTGCTGCCGCTGCTGCTGCCGCTACTGCTACCGCTGCTTCCACTGCTGCCGCTGCTTCCGCCTCCGGTGTTATCGCTGGAGCTGCAAGCAAACCCAAGGGCTGCGCTGAACGACACAGCCAGCAAGATCACTGATTTCCTCATTGAAGTAGGCCTCCCGAAGTTGATGTGGATGGTGAAGGTACCACGAAAGCTTGCCTGGTCGATGGCGAGCCCGTGCGTCTCTTGGGCGTCGCGGCAGGTCGAGGGGGGGGCGCTGCGGTTGAGGTTGAGGTCGAGGTCGAGGTCGAGGTCGAGGCTGTTGGTCACCGCCTCCTCAGGACCACCACCGCCCACGCCCACGCCACCAGCGTCGCCGCCAGCGCTGCCCCGGCCACCACGTCGAACGCAGCCGGCCACCCTCGCGCGTCCGCGACCTTCCCGAGCAGCACGCCCGCCGTGCTCGCGCCCAGGTACCCGGCGCCGTCGATGATGCCGGCGGCGGTCGCTGCGCCGCGACGTCCCGACACGTCGAGCGCGAGCGCGCCTGCGAGCAGCGAGTACGGGCCAAGCAGGAAGAGGCCGACCCCGCCGATGAGCAGCGCCGCGACCATCGGCGAGCGCACGTGGCCGTGGGCGAGGATGAGCACCAGCGCGACCACCATGGCGAGCGAGACGGCCATGACGGGAGCGCGCCGGCCGGGGCCGAAGCGGTCGCTCAGGGCCCCCACCGACAGCGCCGCGATGACGCCCGACGCGGGGAAGATGGCGCTCTTCGCGATCGACCCGGAGATGGCGGCGTGGCCCGCCGTCGTGGACAGCTCGTACAGGTACGTCGGCGTCCACGTCAGAAACCCGACGCGGAGGAAGGTGAGCAGCACGGAGAGGACGACGGCGATCCAGAACGGCGGTCTGCGGAATAGCGCGGCGAGGATCGGTCCGAGCGACGGATCGTCGTCCCCGAGGCGGGTGAGCGCCGGTGCTCCGCCGACCGCAGAGGGCCGGCCGCGCGAGTCGCGCAGGGCGAGCGCGACGAACAGGCCGACGGCGGCGAAGAGGAGCGGGTTGATGAGGAAGAGCGGGCGCCACCCGGCCAGCGCCGAGGTGATGGCGCTGCAGAGCAGGATGGCGAGGACGTTGCCGAGCTCGTAGCTCGTCGACATGACGCCCATGACCAGGCCATGCCGCTCCGGCTCGAACCGGTGCGCGACGACGCTGACGCTGCCGCTCCAGCCGCCGGACTGGAAGAAGCGGCCGATGGACGCGAAGGCGACGAACGCGGCGAGGCTCGCCGAGGCGCCGAAGGCGAGGGTGGCCACGATCGAGCCGCCGGTCGCCAGGAGAATGAGGCGCTTGCCGCCGATGACGTCGCCGAGTCCCCCCATCACGACCTTGCCGACGGCGTAGACCGCGATGGGGACCGAGGAGAGCCAGCCGAGCTGGGTCCGGGTGAAGCCGAAGTCGTGCGCCAGCAGCGGAAAGGCCGACTCGACGTTGGCCCGGCACAGGTAGAATGCCCCGTAGCCGACCACGAGCGTGAAGAGGACGAACGGGGCGCGGTCGCGCATCGGGCGGGGCCCAGCCTAGCCCTGGCCACGTGCCGTCGTGCTACTTGCACGACGGCCTAGCGGCTGGGCTTGTCCCGGCGCGTGCTTGGTGTAGGGTGCCGGCCGTTTCCCGCCGTTGGGAGAGGTGACCGAGTGGCCGAAGGTACCCGCTTGCTAAGCGGGCGCAGGTCAAAAGCCTGCCGCGGGTTCGAATCCCGCCCTCTCCGCAAATACCCAGCAAGTCAGATCGCTTGGCTGATCGTTGCCTTGCGTTGCGGCACGCGAGCGACGAAGGCTATTCGACCGAGTCTTCGTCCCGGCCGACGAGAGCTCGCACCTTCTCTACCCACCGACTCGCGGCCAGGCGTCCGAGAGCCCGGCCCTGCGCAAGCCACTGTCGCAGCGTCGGCGGCGACGCGGACGCCGCGGGAGCGGGCACCGATGCAGGCGGCACTGGAGCGGCGGAAGGCACGGGCGTCTCGCGGACGGTCGACGGACTGTCCCTCGGAATGTCCGATAGCCATCGCGTGATCGAGGAGACGCTAGGCCACTCCCCCGGCGACTGCGTACGGAGCACCGCCTCGCGAACCAGGTCCGGCGCGACCGGGTCGCCAGAGCCGGCGGCGAGCAGCTTCTTCGCGCGGGACTTGCTGAGGAGCCGGGCCAGCGTGAGGCACCGCGCGAGGTCCTCGCCCTCGATCCATAGCCAGCGCGCGTTCGGCAGTCGCTCGAAGGCGGACCTGCGCTCCTGCACCGTCTCCCAGGTGCTCGGGAACTCGAGGCGCTTCTCGCGCACGACGGCGACCTTGGTGGTCCGCGCGAGCTCGGCGGCTTTCGCCAGCGTAGCGGCCACCGAAGCGTGGTGAGTCGACGTCAGGTACACGATGGCCAGCTCGTGCCCCGGCGCCTTGACCCAGGTCATGACGCGATCGCGCTCGGTCCGGTGGCTGATCGCTAGGTTCGATGCGAATCCGAGCGCGCTCGTCAGCGCCTCCGCGAGCTCCGCGGCGTCGAAGGTGAGATTCGATCGGTCCTTGTCCTGTTGCTCGGCGCGAACACGCTCGTATTCGTCGTTCCACAGCGAGTCCATCGCCAGGCCAGCGCCGGAGGGCGGCGAGTCGAGGGCTTCGAGCCGCACAGGCTGTCCGGAGATCGCGCGGGCGAGCGCCGAGAGGAGGATGCGCGGAGTCATCCCGGGCGCGCCGAGGAGCTGGTCCAGCTCGCTCTCGGACAGCGGGCTCGGGAAACGCGCCTGGCGCCGCGGTCCCGCCTTCGGCGCGAGCCGCTGGTGCCACGCCCGGAGCAGGAGCTCTCGCTCCTTCCGATCCGGCGCTTCGAGCACGAACGCCTCGTGCGCGAGGCGCGTCTTCTGCGGGAGGCTCAGCCTCGGCTCGATGTACTGCATCCACTCGCTCGTGAGCGCGAGCTGCACGATCGTGTAGGCGGGCAGCGAGTCGACGATCTCGCTCACCAGGTTGCCGTAGCCCAGGACGCGCGCATCGTCGTCGCCCGCCAGGTTCTCGAGCTGGTCGAACGTCAGTACGACCGGCGCCACCGGCGCCGCGAGCACGCCGACGATCCGCAGCACGTGGAGGACGTCTCCCTCGCTGAGGGCCGACGCTGCGCCATCCGCACCGGCGCGCGGCTCGCGGCCGGAGAGCCATGCGAGGTCGCTCCACATCGCCGAGGGCTCACGCGCTCCCAGTTCGAGGAGGGCGCGCACGAGATGGGCAGCCGGGGCGACCCCGGGTAGCCGCGACACGACGGCGCCGACCGCGGCCTCGATGCCTCCCCCCGTCGCCCAGTGCGACGCGATGACGTCGAGCTGCGTCCGGTCCTCGCCGCGCACGGGGAGGCAAAGCTGATCGACGACCGCCGCAAGGACATCGCGAAGCCCGATGGACAGGCCGAAGAAGGGGCGCATGAGGACGAGCGTTGGCCGAGGGCCGGCCCGGTGCGAGAGGCGCGAGAACAGATGGGTCTTGCCGCCGCCGGCCGGTCCGAGGATGGCTACGGCCTTCGACGCGACGTTCTCGCCGGACTGCGCGGCGAGCCGCACGCGCTCGATTCGCTCGAGGAGGTACGTCGAGACGCGCGCGTTGAGCGCGGTCACGTCGACGAAATCGTCTGCGAACGGCGTCGCCTGCAGTGAGAGCTCCTCCGCCATGGTCATACGTCGTTCCCTTTCGGTTCGCGTGCGACGACCCAGGACAGGCGCGTGCCCATGGGCCCCGGGGGACAAAGCTCGGCGTCCTCGCCCGACAGGCGGCCCATTCCGCTCTCCGGCTCGAGCTCGAACAAACCTCGCGCCGCGCCGTCGATGAGCGCTCGTTTGCCCTCTTCCACCGGTGTTCCCGTAGAGCGCAGAAGCTCGGGGATCCTGATCGGAAGGGAGGTCTCGCGAGACCGATTTCGAATCTCCCGCGCCAGCGCCGCGACGAGCGGCGAGAGTGCAAGGCGTGGCGACTCGCCCGCCGACGCTGGCGCCGATTCGATCGCCGGCACGATCCAGCGCACCAGCGGCGCGCTCACGTCGCTGCGCAGAACGGTCGGACGCATGCCGCGCGCAGGTCGCGCCCGGCGCACGAGCTTCTGGACCTTCGACAGGCAGCGGAGGAGCTCGGCCAGATCCAGCGCGTCCAGCACGTCCCCGTTCGGAGCCACCAGGCCCGGCCCGGACTCGCGCACCACGTCGACCAGGGCCCCTCGTCGGACGAGACGCTCGGCGGCCTCCTTGACCTCGCGCGCCGAAGCTCCGGCGACACGCCGCTCGAGCCCCTTGCTCGGCAGAAACCCGCCCTTCGCCAGGTCGAGCAGCTGCGCCTCCAGGGGCCGACGAACGGTCGATCCCACCTCGAGCCCGCTGGCGACGAGCCGCGGAGCGATCGCGGGCAGGTGGCGCTTGATCGCTCGGAGCTCACCGCGCGGGACGGCCCCGTGCGTGCGCACCAGATCCTCGACGCGGCTGAGCAGCGCGTCGAGGTCGATCGACGTCCGAGCCATGGCGCATCCTCTAGCACCGAGCGGCGGCGAAACGAACAATGCCCTTGCCAGCCCGCAGCTCGACGTCGGCGCCCTCGGGAAGGTCCGTCGGCTCGTCCAGGACGAGCCTTCCGTTCTTCACCCGTGCGCGCACCGTCAACATGGCCAAAGGATAGCATCGGGGTGCTTCTCGGGCCCGCGCCCGTCCCCCGGATACTGGGCCTTGCAGCGGACGGGAGCGACGCGGGGTCGATTGATCGCGGTGCGTGTCGGAATCACCGAAGGTGCGCCGTCGGCCCGCCCCTTGCGTACAGGCCCCTCATGTCGCCTGTCAGGGGCCGCAGGCCCGATCCACGCGTCGCAGACGTGCGCCCCGTTCACAGAACGTGGCAACGCCGGACCAGGTGGGCCCTTTCGGCGCTCCTGCTCGCGGCCCTCCCTGGCGCGGCCGCCGCCACGTCGGGATGCAGCAACGGCGCGGGTCAGGGGGAGGCGTGCGGGTGGGGGTTGGGCTGCGCCAACGGCCTGGTCTGCATGGACTCGCGCGGGACCTGCGAGCCGGCGATCGCGTCGTCCAGCTACTGCGAGTTGCGGGGCACCGGGTGCGGAAGCCGCGACGGGTACCTCTGCCACGGCGGCGGGACGCCGAACGATCCCTACGAGACCGGGTGCACCGCAGCTCCCAGCCCCGATGACGCGGCGCCGGGCGTTACCCTCTATTGTTGCACATACGTCCCGCATTGCGGAGATTACGGCCCGTGCGGCGACGCCGGAAGGAACCTCCAGTGCGACGATCCCGTCATCCCGCAGGCGTCCGATCCGTCGCTCGAATGCGCGACCATCTTCTCACGCGGTGACGGCTGGTCCTCGTACTGCTGCGCGCAGCACACTGCGTGCTTCTCGGCGATCCTATTTGGCTGCGGTGACGCGGGACAGTCGTACGCTTGCGTGGGCGACGCGACCCCGAGCCGGTACCAGCTCGCGTGCACGTCCGGCGCGTACGACGACGCCGGTGCGAGGGGCACCTACTGCTGCGAGAGCGACGCGGGGTCGAATTGACGCCTCGGTGGTGGTCGGAGCCCTCGGCAAGCGGCTCGTTCTTCACCGGGTGTGATTTCCCCGCGGACGGCGCGCGTCCCCTCGCCGAGGAGGCGACCTGGAGACGCATGCCTGCACCCCTCTTGCCGGGGGACACGCCCTCGAGATTCACGCCCGCCCCCCTCTCGCCGAGGGACGGGAGGTTGAACCTCGTGCCTGCCGGCCTCGGGCCCATGGGCGCGCCCATGAGCCTCGGGAGCGAGGCCATCGACCCCATACCCACGGGCATGTCTCGCTTGCGCGCCCCCATCGAACGCATACCCACGGCCATGTCTCGCTTGCGTGCCCCCATCGAACGCATACCCACGGCCATGTCTCGCTTGCGCGCCCCCATCGAACGCATACCCGCGGGTATGTCCCGCATGCGCGCGCCCATCGAACGCATACCCACGGCCATGTCTCGCTTGCGCGCCCCCATCGAACGCGTACCCGCGGGTATGTCCCGCATGCGCGCGCCGATCGACCGCGCGAGCGCGGGCAGGGGCAACATCGGTGCAGCGCTCGAGGGCACGACGCCCGACGGTGAGCACCTCTGCGTGATGCCTCGCTGGGGGCACGCGCCCGCCGCGAACAAGGGTCAGACCATTCTCGACCCGGCGCAGGCCGAGGAGATCGGGTTCACGTTCGACGCGGGCGCCGATGCGGCGCAGGCCGCGGACGCCGCGACCGAGTAGGGGGCGAGGCGGCCCCGAAAGATCGCTTCCGGACGGAACGCGGCACCCCCGGGCCGGGCGGGGGGTAGGCTCTCCTGTCTACGGAGGTCGTCATGTCCGCTCTTCACGTTTCCTGTGGGACCTCTACCTGTTCAAGCCCTGACCCGCGGTCAGGTCCATGACGCGCTGCTCGAGGCCGCGCCCCTTGGCCACGCCGCTGATGCGCACCTGATGGGCGAGCAGCAGCGAGAGCACCTGCCCGATGACGCTCTCGGCGTCCGCCTGCCTGCGCTCGAAGTAGACGGTGATCTCGAGCCGCTCCTCGTCCAGGCTCGCGCTCTTGACCACGGGTAGCTCGCGGAGCTTCTCGACGGGCACCTGACCGGGCTGCGTGCCGCGCGTCGTGCCGGGGGCGACCTGGACGCGGATCTCCTCGTTGGCGGCCGTCAGCTCGGCGATCGACCCGCTCGCCACGACGCGCCCGCGATCGAGCACCGCCGCGGCGTCGCAGAGCTCCTCGAGCTCCTGCAGGTTGTGGCTCGAGACGACGATGGTCGCGCGGCCCTTCCTGGCCGCGATGAGCTCGCGCATCTCGCGGGCGACGCGCGGGTCGAGGCCAGCGGTCGGCTCGTCGAGGAGCACGAGCTCGGGCTCGCCGAGAAACGCCTGCGCGAGCGCGACGCGCTTGGCCATGCCGTGCGAGAGACTGCCGCAGCGCTGACCCCACCAGTCTCGGCCGGCCACCTCGTCGAGCACCGTGCGCGCTGCGTCGAGCGCCTTCTTCGCGGGGATGTCCTGCAGGCGGGCCATGTGCAGTAAGAACTCACCCACGGTATCGGTCGCGGGCAGGAGCGCGTCCTGGGGCAAGACGGACAGGCGCGCGCGCAGCCGGTCGACCGCGGACGGCAGGAGGCCGAGCACCTCCACGCGGCCCTCGGTGGGCGACAGATACCCCGCGAGCATCGAGAAGGTCGTCGTCTTGCCGGCGCCGTTCGGACCGATGAGACCGAAGGTGACGCCCTCGTCGATCGCCAGGGTGACGTCGTCGACCGCCGTCTTCGCGCCGAAGCGCTTCGTCACGCGCTGCAGCCGCGCCGCGGGCTCCGCCGCCATCAGACGTCCCTCCGCGCGAAGAGGAGCGAGCCGAGGGCCCCCACCGCCACGGTGAAGCCCGCGAGGATGGCGACCGCGGTGAGCACGCGCGCCGGGTCGGGCCCGACGAGCATCGTGTCGTAGGCGTTCGGATAGAGATACTCGTACCAGCTCATCTCCTTGGCGGCGGCTGCCATGCCATGGTCGACGCTCTCGCCGACCCTGGCGAAGAAGCCCCCGATGCCGAACAGCCACAGGACGAAGAACGCGGCGAACGTCGTCAGGAGCGCGAGGATCGGCGCGCGGAAGCAAGAGCTGATCAGCGTCGCGACGCCGGCCCAGGCGCCGGCGATGACGACCGCGACGAGCCAGAACTTCAACCCCCAGCCGGCGGCCTGTCCGATCGTGACATAGCCGCGCGCGACGGCCACGGCGTCGGCGAGGACGTTGAGCGCGAGGGCGATGAGGGCGACGGTCGCCCAGAGGCCCAGGAGCTTGCCGGTGAAGTACGAGCCGCGGCGAACACGGACCGCCCAGAAGCGAACGCTCCTGTGCTGCAGGTCCGCCGACACGGTGTCGAACCCGAGCAGGGCGACGAGCAGCGGCAGAAACCAGACGGTGATCTTGAGGAAGACGATGAGCGAAGTGGGCACGCGCGCCATGTAGGCGGCGAGCGCGTCGTCGCCGGTGACCCGCTCGAACAGCTGGCGCTTCGCCTCGACGAACCCCTCGTTGGAGAGGGCCTTGGCAGCTGCGCGCTCGGAGGCCTCGATCCGGACGCACACGAGCGCGGATACGGTGGCGCCGAGCAACGTCAGGACGCCCAGCACGATGCCCTTCGCGCTCCGGACGCTCCGGCGAAGCTCGCGCCCCGCGACGAGCTGGATTTCGGCGAGGGGGCTCACGGGCGGGCCGCACGGTAAACGCCTGCCTCCGGCGCAGGCAAGCTCGAGCTGGCCGACAATCCCCTCGACGGCGTCCGGGCCCGAGGCTAGAGAGTCCCGTGTGGCGCCCCGTAGAGCGGCGCCCGTACGGCTCTGCCGACGCGGAAACGTGAACCCCGCCAGGCCCGGAAGGGAGCAACGGTAGCGTGAAAGCGTGTGGCAGGGCCTTCATCTATTTCGGGCCTGCGAATCTCGTAACCGACCGCATTTGCACCGTAATCTCGCGCCTCGAGGCGCAGCGCCACGTCAACGAGCTAGCAAGCTGGGCGAGTTTCCGCTAAGCGACTTTGGAAGGGAAAGCGCTCCGGCTCCGGCCGGGCCACGCGCCGCCCCAAAAGGTTTGCGATCGCCCCTTCGGGGCCACGATCGCGGAAAGTTACTCCCAGCCGCCACGGCCAGCGCGCCCGAAGAAAGGCGCGAGTTTCTCAGGCCGCGGCGTCGTCCGAGGCAATCAGTTGCTCCGTTCCGACTCCTGCGCACCGTCATCGGTCGACCGCCGTGCTCTCGACGTGTCTTTTGACCGTCGTCCCGGCGGAGAGGCGCTGTGTGCGTTTACCGGAAGCGACTGCCGAGCCCGGGCGGGAAAGCACTCCCCCCAATGGCCAAGAACATTCTCGTCATTTCATGTGACATCGCAGAGACCCGCGTGGCCCTCATCGAGAGCGGCATCATCGCGGAGCTTCACATCGAACGGCGCGGCGCCCAGCCGAGGGGCGGCGCCGTCGGTGACATCTACCTAGGCAAAGTCACCCGGGTCCTGCCGGGCCTGCAGGCGGCGTTCATCGACGTCGGGCTCGAGCGCGCGGCGTTCCTGCACGTCGAGGACCTCATCCGGCCGGACGACTTCGAGGCCCACCTCGCCGGTGGGCGGAAGCTCGCCATGGGGGCGGTCGAGAGCGGGCCCGAGGCTCCGGACGCAGTCGAGGTCATGGCCGCCGAGGCGGCCGAAGAGGAGGTCGCCAACGCCCAGGAGGCCGCGGAGGACGCGCCCGCCAATGGCGCGCAGGACTCGGTGGCGGTCCTCGCTGACGACGCGGCTGGCGACGCCGACGCGGACCCCGAAGGCGGCGGCGAAGGCGCCGACGGCGCGGAGCTAGAGCAGGACGAAGACGCAGGCGGCGCGCAGAACTCGGAGGCGCCTCCGTCGGCCGCAGCGCTCGCGGCGGTCGCCGGGGAGGCGGACGACGGCTCCACCGAGCCGATCCTCGACGACCGGGACAGCGAGCCGCGAACCTCGCCGCAGCTGGCCGCGCCGCTCGACGAGCTGCTCGACAACCCG
>PLYU01000209.1 GCA_003153495.1 Myxococcales bacterium | reverse complement strand
CGGAAGACCGGCGCTCGCGGCGCGACCGTAGGGGGCCGGAAGACCGGCGCTCGCGGCGCGACCGTAGGGGGCCGGAAGACCGGCGGCGCGGACGGGCGCGGGGGAACGAAGCCACCCTGGCGTGGGGCGCTGAGCACGGGGGAACGGGCGCCGCCGTACGGCACTCGCGGCGTCGCGGGGCTGACGCTCGCGGCCACGCCGCGCGGCGCGATCTCGATGCGCGTCGGCGGGCGAGCTCCGAGCGGCTGTGCCGTGGATGGGCGCGCAAACTGCTGCGCCCGCGCGAGCCCTGGAGCCGCCGCGGGGGCCGCGCTCGGGATCTGGCCGGGGGCGTACCCGAGGCGCTGCGGGGGAGGCCCGCCTCCCACGCCGGGGGTCGCCGGCACGTAGACTCGCATACGACCCGCGATCGGGCCCGCGGCCGGTCCCACGAGGACGTGCCGGGACACCCCCGGCGCGAACACCTCGTCGTGGCGGCAGTACGCCCAGTGGGGCCGCAGATAGAGGCCCCACCCCACGGGCACCCCGCCGAACCAGACGAAGAGCGGCGGCGCCGGCGCCCAGCCCACGTAGCCGAACCCGTCGTCCACGCTCCACATGACCCACGCGCCCGCGTAGGCCCGCCCGGGGATCCATCCCCAGCCGCTTCCCTCGATCAGCACCCAGCGGCCATAGTGAAAGGGCGCCCAACCCCACGGGTAGTCGCTCTCCCAGACCCAGTCGTCGTCGTAAGCCCAGTGGCCCGCGGTGACGTACGGCTGGAATTCCGGGCCGACGGCGGCAGGCGAAGGCGTCCAGACGGTGCCGTACGTGGGGTCGTCCTTCCACGCCCCGTAGGGGTCGAGCGTGCGGCGGAAGTCGGTGAGGGCCGAGGGATCGCGGTCGTCGTAGCGCTCCGAGTCTTCGCCGACGACGTACTCGTCCGACGCGTAGGCGGTCTCGTCTCCGGCGGTGTCCGTCGGCGGCTCGGGTGCGGCGACCGGCTCGGGCTGCGCGGGCAGGGGACTTGCCACGGGAGGGCCCTCGTCGGCCGGCTCGCAGTGCGCGAGGAAGATCAGCCCGACGAGCCCTGCCAGGGCGGGACGTGAGTGCTTCGCCCTCATCACGATGCGCACATCATGCGCACGAATTGAGGCTTCGTCACGGCCCGCGATCGGCGATATACTGACCTTTCCCCCTCCGGAGGTCGTTCATGAACGCGCGGTTCCCTTATCTTGGTCTCCTCCTCGCCGGCCTGGTGGCGCCGCTCGCCTCCGCGTGCAGCAGCACCCCAGGCACCTCGTCGTCCGGAGACGACAGCGGCGCAGGCAGCGGCAGCAGCAGCGGCAGCTCGAGCGGCGGCGCCGGCGACTCGGCCGCCAGCGGAAGCTCGTCCGGCTCGAGTTCGGGCACCTCGTCCGGCTCTCCGAACGACTCGGGCTCGACGGGCTGCGGCGTCGACGCCGGCGTCCCGCTCTGCGGCACGGCGCCGTGCGATCTGAAGACCAACACGTGCTGCGTGGGTCAGGGAGCCGGCGGGCAGGCCACGGGACAGTGCATGTCAGGCAACACCGCCACGTGTACCGGTCTGACGGCCGCCTTCCACTGCCAGTGGGACGGCGACTGCTCCGGGGGTCAGGTCTGCTGCGGGCAGGCCACGCAGCTCTACGCGACGACGGCGTGTCAGACCGTGACCCCGGGCGGAACGTGCCCCAAGCCGTCGGCCACGGGGACGGTGGGGGCGGCGCAGCTCTGCAAGTGCGACGCCGAGTGCAAGAACGGCGAGACCTGCATCCCGCAGTCGTGCGCCGGCGGCGCGAACCTCAGCCTCTGCGGGCTGCAGAGCGCGCCGCCTTACAGCTGCGCGAAGAAATAGCCCTCGCGCGTCGCGGGCGCCTCGATCAGTAAAGGATGCGCGTCTTGATGCTCGTCTCGAGGGCGCCGACGGCGTCCTTCACGTCGTGCGAGACGTCCTGGTCGAGGTCCATCACGAGGTAGCCGATGTCCGGATCGGTCGCGAGCACCTGAGACGCGATGTTCGCGCCCTTCTCGCTGACGATGCGGTTGATGTCGCGCAGGACGCCCGGCACGTTCTGGTGCACGTTCAGGATGCGGTGCTTGCCCGGCGTCGGCCCGACGTCGACCTGCGGGAAGTTCACCGCGCCCGTCGTCACTCCGGCGTTGACGTACTTAATGAGGGCGGCCCCGACCTCCTTGCCGATTGCCTCCTGCGCCTCGGCCGTCGAGCCGCCGATGTGCGGCGTCATCACGACGTTCGGCAGGCCCCTCAGCGGAGTCTCGAAGCCGTCGCTGTTCGTCTCGGGCTCCTGGGGGAAGACGTCGATCGCGGCGCCGCCGACCTGACCGCTTTTCAGCCCGACCGCGAGCGCGTCGACGTCGACGACCGTCCCGCGGCTGGCGTTGATGAGGCACGACCCCGGGCGCATCTGCGCGATCTCGCGCGCGCCGAACATGCCCTTGGTCTGCGGGGTCTCGGGCACGTGCAGCGTCACGAAGTCGCTCTGCACGAGCAGCTCCTCGAGCGTCCTGGTGGGTTGGTTATTGCCCATCGACAGCTTGGCGGCCACGTCGAAGAAGACGACGTGCATGCCGAGCGCCTCGGCGATCACTCCGACCTGCCGCCCGATGTGTCCGTAGCCGACGATCCCGAGCGTCTTGTGGCGGACCTCGTACGAGCCGGTGGCGACCTTTCGCCACTGCCCCGCGTGCATCTCGCGGATCCGGTCTCCCAGGCGACGCGCGAGCATCACGATCTCGGCCATGACGAGCTCGGCCACGCTGCGCGTGTTCGAAAAGGGGGCGTTGAATACGGGGACGCCGCGGCGCTCGCTTCCGGTGAGGTCGACCTGGTTGGTGCCGATGCAGAAGCAGCCCACCGAGAGCAGCCTGCGCGCCCCAGCGAGCGCGCGGTCGGTCACCCGCGTCTTGCTGCGGATCCCGAGGACGTGCACGTCTTCGATCCGGCGAATGAGCTCCTCTTCGCCGAGGGCGCCGGGGAGCGTCTCGAGCTGGAAGCCCTCGCCCCGGAAGAGCCCGTGGGCGCTCGGGTGGATGTTCTCGACGAGGAGGACCTTGATGCGGTCCTTGGGGAACGACGTAGGCGGATGGCTGCTCACGGTTTCGCATCTACCGCGGCCCGGGCGCGACCGCTAGGTCTCACTGGCGGGCAGAAGAGAGAAGAGAATTGACAGAAAGATCAGAAGATCAGGAAGGTTGAGGGATGGATCGCCCTGCACCCTCCGATCTTCCTGATCTTCTGATCTTCCTGTTCAATTTTCTCGCTCTCGGCGCTTCCGCGTGCGCGGCGCCGCCGGTCCGCCCGACCGCGAGCGCGAGCGCGAGCGCGACCGCGACCGCGACCCCGACCCCGACCCCGACCCCAACCTCGACCCCGACTCCCGACGAGGCGCGCGCGTTCATCGATGACGTCGAGGCTCACCTGCACCGGCTGTGGGTCGACCGCGACCGCGCGGCCTGGGTGAACGAGAACTTCATCACCGACGACACCGAAGCCCTCGCCGCAGCCGGCGAGGAGGCGACGGCGGGCTACGTCGGCGAGGCCATCAAGGCCTCACGGCGCTTCGACCCGATCCGCGCGCAGCTGGCCCCCGACGTGGCGCGCAAGCTCTACCTCCTGTCGCTCGCGCAGACCATCCCCGCGCCCGGGGACGCGCAGAAGCGCGCGGAGCTCGCCTGGATCGAGACCTGGCTGAAGAGCACGTACGGCAAGGGCCAGTACTGCCCGCCGCCCGGGTCGCCTCTGCTCCGGTACGTCCGGGCCGGCAGCGAGAAGGCCGCGCCGCGCTGCCTGCGCCTCGACGATCTCTCTCGCGTGCTGCGGACCAGCCGGCAATATGGCGAGCTGGTCGAGGCGTGGCGCGGGTGGCACGCCGTCGCGGCGCCGATGAAGGACCGATACGCCCGGTACGTCGAGCTCGCGAACGACGGGGCCCGGGAGATCGGCTTCGCCGATGTGGGGGCGCTCTGGCGCGCCGGCTACGACATGGCGCCGGCCGACTTCGAGGCGGACGTCGAGCGCCTCTGGGGCGACACCAGGCCCCTCTACGACGCGCTTCACTGCTACGTGCGCTCGCAGCTGCAGGCCAGGTACGGCTAAGGACAGGGTGCCGGACCATGCTCCGATCCCGGCGCAGCTCCTGGGCAACATGTGGGCGCAGGAGTGGAACGACATCGAGGACCTCGTGATGCCGTATCCGCACGAGGCAGCCGCCGACGTCACGCAGGCCCTCGAGGCGGGCCGCTGGGACGCCGCGCGGATGGTCCATCAGGGCGAGCACTTCTTCACGACGCTCGGCTTCGAGCCGCTGCCGGCCACCTTCTGGGCGCGGTCGCTCTTCACGCGGCCGCGCGACCGCGAGGTCGTCTGCCACGCGAGCGCCTGGGACGTGACCTGGAGCGCCGACCTTCGCGTCAAGATGTGCATCGAGCCGACCCTCGACGATCTGGTGACGATTCATCACGAGCTGGGGCACGACTTCTACTTCCAGCGGTACGCGGCGCTGCCGATCCTGTTCCAGCAAGGGGCGAACGACGGGTTCCACGAGGCGATCGGCGACACGATGGCCCTGAGCGTGACGCCCGAGTACCTCAGGAGCATCGGCCTCGGCGGCGCGGTCAAGGGGGAGCACGCGCGCATCAACCAGCTGATGAGGACCGCCCTCGACAAGGTGGCCTTCCTGCCCTTCGGCCTCACCATCGACAAGTGGCGCTGGGACGTCTTCGCGGGGAAGGTCTCGCCGGGCGAGTACAACGCGGCCTGGTGGAAGCTGAAGGAGAAGTACCAGGGCGTCAGCGCGCCCGTGGCGCGCTCGGCCGATGACTTCGACCCCGGCGCGAAGTTCCACGTCGCGTCGAGCACGCCGTACGTCCGCTACTTTCTGGCGCGCATCTACCAGTTCCAGTTCCACCGCGCGCTGTGCCAGGCAGCCGGCTACACCGGCCCGCTCGACCGGTGCTCGATTCACGACAACGCGGCTGCGGGAAAGAGGCTGATGGCGATGCTCTCCCTCGGCGCGAGCAGGCCCTGGCCGGACGCGCTCGAGGCGATGGGCGCGGGGCGCAAGGCCGACGCCGGCGCCATGCTCGAGTACTTCGCGCCGCTCGCGCAGTGGCTCGCGGAGCGCAACAAGGGCCAGGCGTGTGGGTGGTGATACCTTTGCGCCGCGATGAAGACCCTGCGCGTAGCCACGCTCAACGTCTGGAACCGCTTCGGTCCGTGGGAGGAGCGCCTCGCGGCCATCCGCTCCGACGTCGACGCTCTGGCTCCGGACTTGCTCGGCTTGCAGGAGGTCGTCCGCCTGGACCCGGGAGAGGGTGACGCGCTCGACCAGGCCGCGGCGATCGCCGACGGGTTCGGGCTGCACGTGGCGTACGCGCGCGCGAAGGACGCGCGATGGTTCGGCAACGCGGCCCTTTCGCGCTGGCCCATCGCGCGGACCCACGTCTTCGAGCTGCCGCGCGGCGGCACCGACGAGCGGCGCACGCTGCTCTTCGCGGAGGTGGAGTCACCCTTCGGACCGGTCCCGTTCTTCGTGACGCACCTCAACTGGAAGCTCGAGGAGGGGCACGTGCGCGAGGCGCAGGTGCGCGACATCGTCCTGCGCGTCGAGTCCCTCGCCCAGCCGGGGGGCTTCCCCGCGATCCTCGTCGGCGACTTCAACGCCGAGCCGGACGCCGACGAGATGAGGTTCCTGCGCGGCCTGACGTCGCTCGGGGCCGGCAAGCGGGCGTACTTCCAGGACGCGTTCGCGATCGCGGGGGACGGCTCGCCCGGGTTCACCTTCGCGCGCCGCAACCCCTTCGCCGCGCCCCTCCGCGAGCCGGACCGCCGCATCGACTACATCCTGGTGCGCGGCTGCGACGAGCGCTTCCGCGGCGAGCCGCTCGAGGCCCGCCTGTGCTTCGACCAGCCGGTCAAGGGCACCTACCCGAGCGACCACTTCGGCGTGCTCGCGACGCTGCGAGGGGAATGAAAAAGCGGGGCGCCCGGGAATAACCCGGTCGCCGGCGTGTTTCCTCGTGCCAGCGGACAGCCGGCAGGCGCGCTCCACCGCGCGGCTCTGGCGGTTGACAGAAGGCGCGCTGTCGGTACCATCCGCGCCGGTTTTTCGCGCATTTACGAGCACCGAGGGGGTAGCGGGTCCGAAATGTCCAACGACGTGATGATCTATGCGAGCGACCTCTCGAAGACTTTCGGGTCGTTTCGCGCACTGGACAAGATCAACTTCGAGGTGAAGCGAGGTGAGATCGTTGGGTTTCTGGGGCCAAACGGCGCCGGGAAGTCGACGACGATGCGCATCCTCACCTGCTTCATCTCTCCCACCGGCGGCACCGCGCGCGTCAACGGGCACGACGTGTTCGACGACTCGCTCGCGGTCCGGGAGAGCCTCGGGTACCTCCCGCAGCGCGCTCCGCTCTACCTCGAGATGAGCGTGCTCGAGTATCTGCGCTTCGCGGCCGACCTGCGCCACCTCGACGCCCAGACGTTCCGCAAGCGGGCGCGGTCGGTCGTCGAAGTGTGCGGGCTCGCCCAGGTGCTGGGCAAGGAGATCCGCCACCTCTCTCACGGCTACAGGCAGCGGGTCGGCCTCGCCCAGGCGCTCATCCACGATCCGCCGATCCTCGTTCTCGACGAGCCGACGAGCGATCTCGACCCCAACGAGAAGGCCGAGTTCCTCGACTACCTCAAGCAGATAGGCAAAGAGCGGACGGTCATGCTCTCGACGCACAACCTCGCCGAGGTCGAGGCGTCGTGCGCCCGGGCCATCATCATCTCGAGCGGGCGCATCGTCGCCGACGGGCCGCTCGACGAGATCCGCGCCAAGAGCGGTCGCGTCCGGTACGTCGTGTCGATCCAGGAGTCCGCCGGAGACGGCGCCTATCGCGGCCGCGGCCCGCTCCCCAAGAAGAGCGAGGTCGAGGACGCGCTCGGGAAGGTCGGCGGCGTGAAGAAGCTCGGCGAGCTGCCGACCGACGACCGCGCGCACGCGTTCGAGGTCGTGAGCGAGCAGGAGGTCGACCTTCGCCCGGAGATCTTCCGGCTGGTGGCCGACAAGGGCTGGGTGATGCTCGAGCTGCACCGCGACGCGCAGACCCTCGAGGACGTCTTCCGCAGCCTCACGATCGGCGACGAGCGCCGGAACCGCAGGCTCGGGCCCCAGCCCGAGGTCGAGGACGACGAGGACGACGAGGACGAGGAGTCCGACGGCGACCGGCCCGGCGCGGCTGGCGGCGACGCGGCCGAGGTGGCCGCCAAGGACCAGCGGAGCTGACCCATGCGAAACATCCTGATCATCGCGCGGCGCGATCTGCGCGCGCAGTTCAACTCCCCGGTCGCCTACGTGGTCATCGGCGGGACCATGCTGCTGCTCGGGCTCATCATCTTCATCTTGCCGCACATGAGCGTGGGCGGTGTGTCGGTGGGCGGCTTCTGGGCCATCGACCGCGCCTCGATGGACCAGATGTTCGTCTGCCTCCCGCCGCTGCTGAGCCTCCTGGTCATCCCGGCGGTGACGATGCGATCGCTGGCCGCCGAGAAAGGGTCGGGCACCCTCGAGCTTCTCATCACGATGCCGGTGCGCGACAGCGAGGTGATCATCGGCAAGTACCTGGCCGCGTGCGGGGTCGTGGTCGTCCTCCTGGCGGGGACGCTGCTCTATCCCATCGCGATGTTCTGGGGGCATTGGGGCATCGGGTGGAACTTGGGCGCGCTCGACTGGGGCCCCGTATGGGCCGGGTACCTCGGGTGCCTGTTCTTCTCGCTCGCCGCGGTGGGCGTCGGGATGATGCTCTCGAGCCTGACCGAGAACGACGTCGTCGCCTTCTTCATGACGACCGGCGCGCTGTTCCTCCTCTACGCGGTCGGTCTGCTCGTCTCTCTCTTCCAGGGCAGCTGGACCGCGGTGGTCGAGTTCATCTCGTTCGAGTCGCGCTTCCAGTCGTTCGCCCGCGGGATGATCGACACCCGCGCCATCGTCTACTTCCTGTCGGTGGCGACTCTCTGCCTCTTGGTGAGCTTCCGCTCGCTCGAGAGCCGCAAGTGGTCTTGAACCATGGAAAAACGTAAGAAGACCTCAATCGAAAGCGGCGTCCTGATCCTGATCGTCGCGGCCATCCTGGTCGCGGTGAACGCCCTGTCCGCCCTGGGCGTGTACGCCCGCAAGGACGTCACCGAATCCGAGAAGTACACGCTCTCGAAGGGGAGCGGGAACCTGCTGCGCTCGATGAAGCAGGACCTCACGGTCGACGCCTACGTCACCAAGGGGCTGCCGAAGCTCGACGCGTTCGTGCGAGACCTGCGCGACCTGATGCAGGAGTACAAGAACGCCGGCGGCGGCAAGTTCGACTACGCGCTCATCGAGGCGAAGGACGAGGACACGAAGAAGAAGGCGAAGGACGCCGGCCTGCTCGAGCAGCCCTTCGGAGAGGCGAGCGACACCGACGAGAAGGCCGCCGTCACGCAGGGCTTCATGGGCCTCGTCTTCAAGTACGGCGAGCAGCAGGAGGTCATCAAGTTCCTCCCGCCCGACCGGACCGACGGGCTCGAGTTCTGGATCACGAACAAGATCCGCGAGATCAGGGACAAGGGCGACGACGTCCACCACAAGATCGGCGTCCTGACCGGGCACGACGAGATGAAGCCGTCGGACAACGACCTGGTGCCCAGCCACATGGGCAAGTACTCGATCCAGACGATCATCACGCAGAACTTCCCCTTCTACACGCTCCAGGACGTCGACCTGAAGAACGGCGAGTCGGAGATCTCGGACGAGCTGGACGGCCTCATCATCACCCAGCCCGGCAAGGACCTCACCGAGAAGGAGCTGCGGCGCATCGACCAGTTCGTCATGAAGGGCAAGTCGCTCGCGGTGTTCGCGGGCGCCGTGAACGTCAAGCCGAACGACGCGTCGATGAACGCCACGCTCAACCTGCACGGGCTCGACAAGCTGCTCGACGGTTACGGGGTGAGCGTCAACAAGGACGTGGTCCTCGACCTCTGGCGGCGCGTGCGCGTCGTGGTGCCCACGGCCGGCGGCCTGGCGCAGCCGGACTTCCCCCAGATCCTCGAGCTGCAGGACGACCCGCGCCTCACCGGCAACGAGCGCCTCATCGACACGACGTTCCCCGCCCTCTTCCGCACCCAGGACATCGCCGTGCCGTTCGTCTCGAGCATCTCCCTCAAGGCCGACAAGCAGCCCGGCGCCAAGATGCAGACGGTGATGCGGTCGTCGCCGGCCGCCGTCCACCTGACCGGCGAGACGGCCGACCTCCGACCTTTCCAGAAGTGGGCGCCCAAGCTCAAGGGTCTGTCGCAGCAGCAGTTCGCCATCGGAGCGGACGTCGAGGGCACCCTCAAGAGCGCCTTCCCCGAGGGCGACAAGCAGGGGGTCGAGGCGCCGGCCCAGAGCGCGAAGCCTGCGCGCGTGTTCGTCCTCGCGTCGTCTCAGTTCCTGGCGAACCCGTTCGCGCGGGCCGGCAACGGACCGGACATGGGCCAGTACGGCCAGATGATGCCGAACCTCGGCGGCGACGAGCAGCTGCTCATGGTCGCCGGTCCCTACGTGCAGCAGTTCATCACCGGGACGATCCTCGTCTTCAAGAACACGCTGGACTGGCTGAGCGGCGACACCGACCTCCTGGCGGTCAGCGCGAAGATGCTGAGCGAGCCGAACCTCGTCTACAACGACAACGGCAAGCTCAAGATCACGCCCGACGAGAGCGAGGAGCAGATCAAGAAGCAGGAGGAGGACCTCCGGAGCGCGCGCAAGGAGCAGCAGCACAGCGTGGAGCTCTTCTTGATCCTCGGCCTGCCGGGTCTGTTCGCCGTGTACGGTCTCTTGCGATGGCGCATGCGCATCGCCGCGCGCGCCAACGTCTCTCTGGCGTAGGAATCATGGAAGACACGGTCATGTCGCGTGACAAGTTGATCATCTTTGGGGCCATTGTCCTCGGTTGTCTCTCGCTGCTCGTCTACAAGCAGGCGAAGAAGGACGAAGCCATTGGACGACCCGTCGAGGTCGCCGCGGAGAAGCCGTCGGTCGCTGCGCCGGACGACATCGACAAGATCAGCATCACCAACGGCGACAAGGGCGAGGTGGTGCTCGAGAAGGCCGCGGATTCCTCGGGGCCCGCCGACGCAGGGGCGACCGCGAAGTGGGTGCTGACCGCGCCCGTGAAGGCGGACGCGAGCCAGCAGGTGGTCAAGGATCTGCTCGCGAACCTCAAGGACCTGAAGGCAGACTCGCAGGTCCACCTGAAGCTGGACGACGCGGTCCGCAAAGACAAGCAGCTCGACCCCGCGCACGCCGTTCACGTCGTGGCGTGGAAGGCCGGCACGAAGAAGCTCGACGAGCTGTTCGGAAAGAGCGGCGCCGCGGGTGAGCTGATGGTCGCGAGCAGCCAGCCGGACCAGGTCTGGGCGGTCAAGGGCTACTCGTCGTACCTCTATACCAAGGAGCCGAAGGACTTCCGCGACAAGGAGATCTTCCGTTTCGACGACGCGAACGCCTCGCAGATCACCGTGACGAGCTCGCACGGCACGCTGTCGTTCACCAAGGGCGACAGGTGGGCGGGGACGGCCGACAAGAAGCCCATTTCGCGGCTGGACGAGGAGAAGGTCAAGGACATGCTCCGCGCCTACAAGTCGCTCGCCGCGGACGACTTCGGGGACGGCAAGTCGCTCGCCGAGACGGGCCTCGATAGGCCGGAGGCGACCGTGACGATCCAGCTCAAGGACAACGCGGGGACCTACGAGCTGGCGCTCGGCAAGATCGCCTCTGGCTCCAACCGCTGGGCCAAGCGGTCGGACGGCGGCATCATCTACCAGGTGACCAACTTCGCGGCCGAGTGGGCGGTCGCGGGCGAGGCCAAGTTCCAGTCCTCCCCGGACGCGGGCGCGCCGAAGGCGGCCGCCAAGAAGTAGACGCGGTGCGCGCCAGTGCCGGCGACCACGGGCGGAGGGGGTCGCATCGTCCCGGCGCTGTCGGTCTGGGCGCTCCGGGCCGCGACCCTCGTGGCCGGCGAGTCGCTCGTGGTCGTCGTCGCGTGGGCGGTCGCGACGATCGCCAGCCGGCCCTACTTCGGTGAAGGCGAGGCACTCTTCGAAGCGTCGCGTATCCGGGCGGGCCTCCCGCTCTACTTCGACGCCGTGGCCGGCGCCTTCGACTACGGCTCGCTGCCGTCGCACTACTACGTTCTCTACACTCCACTGTGGCCCGCCCTTCTGTCGCCGCTGCCCGCCGGCTACGCGCTGACGATCGCCCGAGCCGTCACCACGGCCGCGTGGCTCGGCACCCTGGGGCTCTTCGTGGCCATGGCCCCTCGCGGAGAGCGGCGCCCTGCCGCGC
Source organism: Myxococcales bacterium (assembly GCA_003153495.1). Classification (GTDB taxonomy): domain Bacteria; phylum Myxococcota_A; class Polyangia; order Polyangiales; family Polyangiaceae; genus Palsa-1150. Next base: position 11,239 of record PLYU01000209.1, on the reverse strand, counting down.
TGCTCGCCGCGTACTTCGCCGGGACGTACAACCTCGCCATCTTCGCCACCTCGGCGCGGCACGACATGCTCGGCGTTGCGCTGGCCGGGCTCGGCCTCGCGCGCTCGATGCGACGGGGCCGCGTCGATGCGCTCGCGGGGGCGCTCTTCGCGCTCGGCGCCTGGGTCAAGCCGAGCGTCCTCGGCATGGCGGCAGGGGCCCTTCTCGCGCAGCTCGTGATGTCGCCCCAGGCGCTCGCGGCGGGCCTGTCCGGCGCCCTCGCCGTGAGCGGCGCGTGCGCTCTCGCGCTGACCCGCGCGAGCCACGGCACCTGGTTCGATCACTTGGTCCGCTCGACCGCTCAACCGCTCACCCTGGGCAACTGGCTCGCCGCCATCCAGAAGGACCTCGTATGGTTCGGGCTGCCCGTGGCGCTCGCCGCGGGCGTGGGGCTGCGGACCCGGCGCTCCGACGCCCGCCTGGCGCTCGGGGCGCTCTGCGTGTCGACGGCCTGGGCGCTCTTCCTCGCCGCGAAGACCGGGCGCGGGACCAACTACTGGCTCGAGCCGTGCGTGGCCGCGGTGGCGACGCTGGCCGCGGCGTCGTGGCCGGCCCCCACCTCCGCGCTCTGGCCGGTCGCGGCCGGCGTCGCCCTGTTCCAGTCCGTCTGGGTGGGGGTCGCCTCGAACCGCTCGGTCTTCGACGCCCTCGACCGGAGCCGCGCGCACCGAAGGATCATGGATACCGCGCGTGCCGTGTGCCTCCCGCGGGGAGGTCTCGTGCTCTCCAACGACACGGGGGACGAGCTGGATCTCGACGGCCGGATCCTGACGCCGGCGTATCAGTTCAGCCATCTCGTGCGCGCCGGCAAGGTGCCAGTGGACGTTCTCCTGACCGAGGTCGAGCATCCGGACGCGCGCTGCTACCTCGAGCACTCCTGGACTGAGCTTCGCGCGATCCCCGCGGTCGCCGCCGCTCTGGAGCGCGACTACGAGCTGCGCGAGACGCAGAGCGAATGGAACCTGTTCGTGCGGCGAAGCGCTCCGCCGCCCGTCGAGTGAAGAGACGCGAGCGGCGTCTACCGGCTCGCCCCGAGCTCGCGAATGACCACGTCGAGGGGCGCCTCTCCCAGCGCCCGCCACGCGCCGAGACGCTCGTCTTCACGTTGCCCGCCGTACACGATCTCCGCCGCGAGCGCGGCCCCCAGGACGAGCTCCGGCCGCTCGCGCGCCGTGCGCTCGAGCGCGTCGACCACGTCGTTCTCCGGGTGGGACAGGAACTTCGTCCGCAACGGCGGCGTGGTGGTGACCGCCGAGAACGCGAAGAGCACGTCGTCGTGCAGCGCCACCAGCGCCGCCGCCGGCGCCTCCTCGAGGGCCGCCCGGAGCGCCCCGCAGATCGCCGCGCGCTCCGGCGGGGGCGCCATGGCGCGCACCCTCGTGCCAGCGACGGCGGGGCACGGCCCGGACTGGAGCAGAACCGCGCGGGCGCGCGCTTCGAGCCCAAGCCGCGCGTCGCCGCTCGCGGCGAGCGCCTGCGTCGCCAGCTCGCGCAGGGTCGCCTCGATGCGCTCGAGCCGGGCCACGATCGTCGCGGGATCCACCTCGACCCCGAGATGGACCTTCGCGCCGCGAACGAGGCGCGCGGGACCGACGAGCGGCGGCGCTGCGCTAAGATCGTCGATCGCCATCCGCAGCTGCGCGATCGCCGCAGAGCCGCGAGGCAGCGGCAGGGGCGCGAGGAGTCGCTCGAGCGGATAGAGGGCCACGTCCAGGTCGAGCGGTCCGGTGCGCGGGCGGCCGTCGCGCAGCGACTGACGGATCTCGAGCAGGTGCGTCCCGAGCCACACGTCGCGTGCCGGCCACTCGTCCGGGGTCGCCGGCTGCGTCCACGTCTCGACGACCGCGCGCACCAGATCGCCCGACGCGTCGCCGAGGTGGCCCTCGTCGTCGGCGCGCTCGCGCTCCTCCGCGATCAGCCGCTCGACCAGCTCGCGCTCGAGCCTCGGTCGCGCCAGCGGTGCGTCAGGCGGCGCCGCCTCGGGCAGCGGCCCGGGGAACGAGGCGAGCTGCCTGGCCGCCTCGTCGAGCGCATGCGCCCGGGCTCGAAACGCGAAGAGATCCAGCGACCGGCCGCGCACCTGCGCCGTCACGTCCTCGGCCAGCACGGCCTCGGTCCCGATGCGGTCGACCAGGGCGTCGGGCGCGGCCGCCCCCGTGCGTACCGCGAGCCGCGGGTCCGACGCGGACAGCCATTGCAGTGCCGCCTCCACGTGCGGCACGAACGCGGCCACGCTCGCTCGGTCCTCCTCGACCTGCGTCGGCCGCGGCGGCGAGGCGGCAGCGCGGACGGCTCCCTGCGGCGCCGCGCACCCTCCCACGAGGCACGCCGCCGCCGCCGCGCGCGCGAATCGCCTCACTCGCCCATCACCTTGACGATCACGCGCTTGTCCCGCATGCCGTCGAACTCCGCGTAGAAGACGCGCTGCCACGTCCCCAGGTCGAGCACCCCCTTGGTGATCGGGACGATGACCTCGTGATGCACCAGCATCGACTTGAGGTGAGCGTCGCCGTTGTCTTCCCCGGTGCGGTGGTGCCGGTAGTCCACGCCCGACGGGGCCAGCTTCTCGAGCCACTCGAGGATGTCGGCGTGAAGCCCGCTCTCGTCGTCGTTCACGAACACGCCAGCGGTGATGTGCATCGCGCTGACGAGCATGAAGCCCTCGGCGACCCCGCTTCGCGCGAGGATCGACTCGAGCTTCGGCGTCAGGTGGACCAGCTCGCGCCGCTTCTTCGTGTGGAACGTGAGGTACTCGGTGTGCGCATTCATCCCGGGCGGCGCAAGCATACCCTCGGACCCGCCCGGCCGCCGTACGCGGCCGGGCGAGCCCGAGCGTCAGCCAGCGGTGCGGTAGATGTCCATCACGCTGCCCAGGAGCTTGAGGGCCTCGGCGCGCGGGCGCTGGAAGGCGTTTCGCCCCATGATGCTCCCGAAGGCGCCGCCGGCGGCGATGCCGCGCACCTCCTCGAGCACCTCGTCGGTTCCCTTGGCCTCGCCGCCGGAGAAGATGATGATGCGCTTGCCGTTGAACGCGCTCTGCACGACGTGCCGCACCCTCTCGGGCATCGTCTTCGTCGGAATCGCGTGCTTCTCGAATACCTTCTTCGCCTCGGCCTGCTCGATGAAGTCCTTCGGGGGCTTCACCTTGACCACCTGCGCGCCGAGCTGGCACGAGATCTGGGCGGCGTAGGCGCAGATGTCGACCGCCGTCTCGCCGTCCTTCGAGACCCCCGCCCCGCGCGGGTACGCCCAGACGACCGTCGGCAGCCCGTGGTCCTTCGCCTCGAGAATGAGCTGGCGAAGGTCCTCATACATCCGGTTCCGGTGCCCGGACCCGGGGTAGATCGTGTAGCCGATGGCGACGCAGCCGAGGCGCACGGCATCCCTCACGCTCGCCGTCACTGCGCTGCACGGCTGGTCCATCTTCGCCAGCGTGTCCGAGTTGTTCAGCTTCAAGATGAGCGGGATCTGGCCGGCGAACTTGTCGGCCGCGGCCTCGAGGAAGCCGAGGGGCGCCGCATACGCGTTGCACCCGGCGTCGATCGCGAGCTGGAAATGGTAGTCCGGGTCGTACGCCGCCGGGTTCGGCGCGAACGAGCGGGCCGGGCCGTGCTCGAACCCCTGGTCGACCGGCAGGATGACGAACTTCCCCGTCCCGGCGAGGGCGCCGTGGTTCATCAGGCGGGCGAGGTTCGTCTTCACCCCGACGTTCTCGCTCGAGTACCAGGACAGAATCTGCTTTACCCGATCGGTCGCGGCGGCCATGCTGAGGGGCTCCTCTCGCAGCCCTTCTAGCCCTCGCGGCGCGCCCCGGCAAGGCGCCCCGGGCCACCAAGAACCGTCATGAACGACTCTCTCAAGCCGCCTCCGTTCCCGTCCGTCGTCGGCACCACGCTCGAAGCCCACATCTGGGCCGGAATGCGCGGCACGCCCGGCGCGACCGGCGAGTTCGCCTCGCTCCTCAACTCGGTCACCCTGGCCGTGCGCATCATTCACACGCGCGTGCGCGCCGCCGGCCTGGCCGGGATGCTCGGGTACACCGGCGAGATCAACGTCCAGGGCGAAGAGGTGCAGAAGCTCGACGCCTTCGCCAACGAGGTCCTGTGTACCGTGCTCGAGCGCAGCGGCCACTGCGCCATCGTCGCCAGCGAAGAGCTCGAGCAGGTGAAGGTGTTCGGGCGGTCGGGCAAGTACATCGTCTGCTTCGATCCGCTCGACGGGTCGAGCAACATCGACGTCAACATCTCCATCGGGACGATCTTCTGCGTGCTCCGTGCCCCGAGCGGCGACGTGCAGACCGCGGCGGGCGCGCTGCAGGCCGGCCACGAGATCGTGGCGGCGGGCTACGCCGTCTACGGCAGCGCGACGACGCTGTTCCTGTCGACGGGCCACGGCGTCCACGGCTTCACGCTCGACCCGGGGGTCGGAGAGTTCTTCCTGTCGCATCCCGACGTCAAGTGTCCGGAGCGCGGGAACACCTACTCCATCAACGAAGGCAACTTCGCCCGGTGGGACGACAAGGTGAAGAAGTGGAACGGGTGGATCAAGAGCGAGAGCAAGGAGCACGGGCTGCCGTACGGCCACCGCTACGTCGGCTCCCTGGTCGCCGACGCGCACCGGACGCTCGTGAAGGGCGGCATATTCGCCTATCCCGCCGACAGGAAGAGCCCCAGCGGCAAGCTGCGCCTCCTCTACGAGGCCAACCCCATGGCCTTCCTGTTCGAGCAGGCGGGCGGTATGGCGACCAGCGGGGTCGACCGCATCCTCGACATCGAGCCCAGGGGGCTGCACGACCGCACGCCGCTGGTCATCGGGTCGAAGCTGGACGTCGAGGCCTACCGCGACTTCATGCTCGGGCGTCGCTAAATGACCGATCGTGATTCTCGAACGAGAATCACGCGGCTCGTAGGACGCATCCCATGACCTTGCGATTCCTTCGCGCTGCCGGCGTCGGGAATCGTCGCTCTCGGTTCTACACCCCGGTCGCGTCGGGCGCCCACACGTACTTGTGCATCTGGAGCTGCACGCGCACGGGGATCGCGTCCTGCAGGACCCACTCGACGAGATCCCGCGGCGCGAGCTTGCCGAACACGGTGCTGGCGAGCAGGTTCGGAGTGACGCTGGCGAGCCGTCGCTCCGCGATCGTCGCGCGCATCCACTCGTAGTCCGCGCGGTCGGCCAGGACGAACTTGATCTCGTCACCGGGGCCGAGGTGCCCCAGGTTGCTCCAGCGGTTGCGGTGCGACTCTCCGCTCCCGGGGCACTTCAGGTCCATGATCTTGTGCACGCGGGCGTCCACCCGCGCGAGGTCGGCCTCGCCGCTCGTCTCGACGAGGACCGTGCGCCCCGCGTCGCACAGCTCGGTCATCAGCGGAAACACCCCCGGCTGCAGCAGCGGCTCGCCGCCCGTGAGCTCCACGAGCGGCGTGCCCAGCGCGAGAGCCCGCGCGAGCACGTCCTCGCGTCGCATCCGCGTGCCCCCGTGGAACGCCTGGGGAGTGTCGCACCAGGTGCAGCGCAGGTTGCACCCCGTCGTCCGCACGAAGGCGCACGGCAGCCCGGCGAACGTCGACTCGCCCTGGATGCTCGCGTAAATCTCGTGGATGAGAAGGGTCTCGTCGATCACGGCGGCAGCGGCGATCTAGCACCGCCCGGCGCTAACCGCCGTCTCCCTGGAGCACCTCCGGCACGGGGATCTCCCCCGCGTCCGCGTCGTACGTGGGCGCCGTCCTGGGCCCCACCGGCACGCGCAGCGGCGGCGGCTCGTGCGTGTAGTGCTGCACGAGGGCCCACGCGGCGCCGGCGATGGCGACCAGCCCGAAGAGCGCAGTGCGCACGGCCAGCCCCGTCCCCGCGGAACGCAGCCGGTAGCGACTGGTCGGTCGTTTGGATTTCACAGGGAGACGGGGAGAAAGGGACCTCCTCCGATTAGACCATCCTCCCCGTCTCCCTGTTCACATTCTCCGCTACTCTGGCGATCGCCAGGACGCCCGGGCGATCAGAATTGGCCGCTTCCTCCACCAAACCACTTCGCTCGGCCCTCTGGATGCTGGGCGCGCAGGCCTGCTTCGCCGTCATGGGTGCCGGGGCGCGCATCGGCGCGCGTCACGTCCCGTGGCAGGAGGTCTGCGCGTCGCGCTTCCTCGTCGGCGCGCTGACCGCCTACGCCGTCGCGCGCGTGCGCGGGCAGTCGCTGCGCATCGTGAACCAGCGCGACGCCTGGGTGCGCAGCGCCTTCGGGACGCTCGCCGCCGCCGGGACGTTCTTCGTCGTCTCGGCGCCCGCCCTCGCGATCGGCGACGGTACGACGCTCTTCGCGACATCGCCGCTGTTCGTGGCGCTCCTCAGCGCCCCGCTGCTGGCCGAGCCCGTGCCCCGAGGCTCGATCCTCGCCCTCGCCCTCGGATTCGGCGGGATCGTCCTCGTCGCGCAGCCGTCGTTCTCCACGGCAGGCCACCTCGTGGTGATCGGCACCCTGACGGCCGTGTCCTCGGCGATCGCGATGATCTGGCTGCGCCGCATCGGGCCCAACGAGTCGAGCGAGGCCATCGTGTTCCACTTCGCCTGCGTCGGGCTCGGCTCGATGCTGCTCGCCTCCGTCCCGGTGTGGGTCACCCCGGACGCGCGCGCGCTCGCCGCGCTCGGGGTCACGGGGCTCTCCGCGGGGGTGGCGCAGCTCCTGCTGACGCGGGCCTACGCCCTCGACCGCGCGGCCACGGTCGCCGTCGTGGGCTACTCGGGCGTCGTCTTCACCCGTCTGCTGGCCGTGCCTGTCTTCGGCGAGCGGCCCGACGCGATGCAGATCGCCGGCTCCTTGCTCGTCGTCGGGGCGGGGGTGCTGCTCGCCGCGGGCGGGCCCGCGCTCGCCCGCCTCCGGCGCGCGCGTCCGCGAGAGACCCCGGCGGCGAGGTAAGCTCGCCGCGTGCAGGAGCAGCCGCCGCCCGGACCGCCCTGGGACCTTCCGGTCTCGCGAGCGCCGCTCGCCTTCGTCGACCTCGAGATGACCGGCCTCGACGCCGCGCGCGACCGCGTGGTCGAGATCTGCGTCGAGCGGGTCGTCGGAGGAGAGCGCGTCGCGGGCGTCTGCACGCTCATCGACCCGGGCGAGCGCGTCGGCGGCGCGGCGCACGTCCACGGGATCGACGCCGACCAGGTCGCCGGCGCCCCCACCTTCGCCGCCGTCGCCGGCGAGGTGCTGGCGGCCCTGGACGGCGCGATCCTCGTAGCGCACGCCGCCTCGTGGGACGTGCGCTTCCTCACCGCCGAGTGCGACCGCGCCGGGCTGCGCCTCGAGCAGACCTTCTGGCTCGACACGCTGGCCATGGCCAGGCGGGCCTTCGCGTTCCACTCGTACTCGCTCGACGCCCTGTGTCACGAGCTTCACATCGACCGAGGCCGCGCTCACCGGGCCGAGAGCGACGTGCGCGCCATGCGCGTCCTGTTCGACCGGTGCGTCGCGCAGCTCGCCCCCGTCAGCGCCCGCGACCTGTGGGAGGTGCGCGTGGGGGAGCGCCGCGCCCGGCAGGCCATCGTGGACGCCTGCGAGGCGGCCGCCAAGCACGGGGCGCCGGTGGTGATCACCTACCGCGCCGCCCGCCGTGCCCCCGAGCCCCTGATGATGGTGGTGCTCGAAGTGCGCTCCGATCTCGACCCGCCGCACGTAGTAGGGTATCAGCTCCCCGGGCGAGGTCGGCGGGAGCTCCGGGCCGACCGTATCCTGCGAGTCGAGCCCCCGCCCATTCCGACCTAGCGGTGAGAGCTCCTTCCTGATGCGCCGTCCCCAGACCGCCCTCGTGCTTCTCCTCGTGGCGACCGCCTGCGGTCCCTCCCTCGCCGGGCGACCGCCCGAGCGCTCGCCGCTCGCCGCCCGGTGGTTCGACCGCGCCCGGGCCAGCTACCGCGCCGGTGACTTCGAGGACGCGCGGGACGCCGCCGTGCGCGCCCTCGCCGCGGCGCCGAACGACGGGGAGGCCCGCGAGCTCGCCGCGCGGGTGGCCCTCGTGCGCCTCGACTTCGCCGAGGCGCTCCGCCTCACCGAGGGGCGCGACACGTCGGCCGCCCACGGCATCCGCGGCCGGGCGTACTGGTACTCCGGGGAGATCGAGCACGCGGCCGACGAGCTCGAGGCCCAGCTCGCCGACCCGACCGTCAAGGACCCGTGGGCGCGCGACGTGGCCGGGCTCGCCCGGCGGGGCGCCGGGCGCCACCCCTTCGAGATGGACGGCGCCGGCGTCGGCGCCGTGGAAATGCCGCGCGGGATCGACCGCGTCCCCTTCGGCGCGGCGAACGTCGTCCCCTGCGAGCTGGACGGCGAGCGCATCCTCGCGCTCGTCGCCACCGGGTCGAGCGAGGTGCTGCTCGACGCGACGTCGCGCAGAGAGCCTGCGTGGGTCAGCCTGCGCTTCGATCACCTCGACGTGAAGGACGTCCCGGCGCTCACGCAGGACCTGTCGCCCATCAGCCGCCAGCTCGGGGTGCCCATCAAGGCGCTCCTCGGCACGCAGCTCCTGCGGCACGGCCACGTCACCTTCGACCGTCGCGGCGACCAGTTCGTCGTCCGCCGGCTGGACGCGGCGCCGCCTCCCGACGCGAGCCGCGTGCCCCTCTACTACCTGCGCGGCGGCGGGATGGTCCTGCGGGCGAGCGTCACTCCGCACGACGAGGACTTCCTCCCGCTCTTCGTCGACAGCGCGCGCCCGTTCCCTCTGGTCCTGCAGGACGAGGCCTGGAAGAGGGCCGGGGTCGACCTGAAGTCCCTGGTCGCGCTGCCCGACGCGCCGGCGGTCAAGCACGGCATCGTCCCTACCCTGCGCGTGGGCGGCTTCGATCTGGCGAAGATGCCGGCGATCGAGGGGCTCGATCTGAGCGACCTGACGACCGGCCAGGACGTGAACCTGTCGGGCGTCATAGGCTCCGAGCTGCTCGCGTTCTTCCGCGTCACCTTCGCCGACGAGGGACGCTTCATGTGGATCGAGCCGGACCCTTCGCTCTTCGGCCCCCCCACGAGGAACCCATGAGCACGGCCATCTATCGCCTTGCCGTCTACGCCGGAAGCTTCGACCCCCCGACGCTGGGTCACCTCGACCTCATCGAGCGCGCGTCGGCGCTGTTCAGCGACGTGATCGTCGGCATCGGCCGGCACCCGAGCAGGAGCCCGCTGTTCTCCATCGAGGAGCGGCTCGACCTGGTCTCGCGCGTCTCGTCGCACCTGCCCAACGTGAAGGTCGAGGCGTTCGGTGGCCTGCTGATCCAGTTCTGCAAGCAGAAGCAGGCGAGCGTGATCGTCCGGGGCCTGCGCGCGGCGACCGACTTCGAGTACGAGCTGCAGATCGCGCACGCCAACGCGGACCTCGAGCCGGACGTCGACACCGTGTTCCTCCCGACGCGCACCAAGAACGGCTTCATCAGCGCGTCGCTGGTCCGCGAGATCGCCAGCCACGGCGGCGATGCGAGCCGCTACGCGCCGAAGATCGTCTGCGAGGCGCTGAAGACCAAGTTCTCCAGCCCCTGAGCTATGCTCCCGGGCATGGCGCACGCGTCGCAGTCGCCGCCGTCCTCGATCGCCGCCCGCCTCGAGGACTGCATCTTCGCGATCAAGAAGCGGGTCGCGATCGAGCCGCGCGTCGGCGTCGTCCTCGGCAGCGGCCTGGGCGAGTTCGCCGACTCGCTCGATGGCCTCGTCAAGATCCCCTACGGCGACCTCCCGCACATGGCCGCGCCCGGGGTCGACGGGCACCCGGGGAACTTCTGCTTCGGGCGCGCCGGCGGCGTCCCGGTCGTCTGCATGCAGGGTCGCCTGCACCTGTACGAGGGGCACCCGGTCGAGAGGGTCGTGCAGGGCGTGCGCATCATGGGGCGCCTCGGGGCGCGCGCCATCCTGCTGACCAACGCCGCGGGCGGGCTGGAGCCGACGTGGCACCCGGGCGACCTGATGCTCGTGACCGATCACCTGAACCTGAGCGGCGTCTCTCCCCTCGTCGGACCCGACGACGGCACGCTCGGGCCGCGTTTTCCGGACATGACGGCGGCCTACGACCCGGAGCTCCGGGCGTCGCTGCAGGCCGTCGCGCGGGCCGCGGGCATCCCCCTGCGCGAGGGCGTCTATGCCGGCCTGCTGGGGCCCCAGTACGAGACGCCGGCAGAGGTTCGCATGCTCCGGATGCTCGGCGCGCACGCGGTCGGCATGAGCACGGTGCAGGAGGTGATCGCGCTCCGGCACATGGGCGTCCGCGTCGGCGCCCTGTCGTGCATCACCAACCTGGCGGCGGGCAGCTCGGGGCACCCGCTGAGTCACGCCGAGGTGGAGGCCACGGCGCGCTCGCGTCGCGCGCAGCTGGTGACCTTGCTGACGGGGTGGATCCAGCGCGTCGGGGGCGCGTAGGCGCTAAGGTGGCGCCGCGGGTCAGCAGTGCGGCCCCCGCCGATCTGCGGCGCCTCGTGGCGGCGGCGCGGGCGGTGCGGGTCAACGCGCATGCGCCTTACTCGCGATACCGCGTGGGGGCGGCGGTGCTCACGCGCGGCGGCAACGTGTACGCAGGGTGCAACGTCGAGAACGCGACGTACGGCGCGACGCTGTGCGCCGAACGGTCGGCCGTGGCGGCCATGGTCGCCGCCGGCGATCGCGACCCGGTCGCGTGCGCCGTCGTCACCGCCGGGCCGAAGCCCGGCGCGCCGTGCGGCATCTGCCGCCAGGTGCTCGCGGAGTTCGCGCTCGACCTGAAGGTGCTCCTCGTCGCCGAGGACGCCAGGGGCCGCGTCGTCGCCCGGAGCTCGGCACGCCTGGCATCGCTGCTCCCCCGGGCCTTTCGCCTCGGCCTCCATGAAGCGGCTCTTCATCGAATCCGGGGAAGCGGATCGTGCGCAGGCGGCCGGTAGGTGACGAGCGGCGAGAGCGGGCGCGCNNGGCCGAAAGACACCGGTCTCCTGGCCCGCCGCTACTTCGGCTGGGCCGTCGCCGGCTGAACGGGCTCCTCGACGCGCGTCGCGAGCCACACGATCGGCGCCAGGAGCAGCGAGAGCCCCAGGACGGCCGCCGCGCCCATCATGACGACGCCCAGGCGCAGCGATGTCGTGTCGTAGGCCTCGAGGGCCGCGGCGTGGACCTCCACGTCTCGCGCCGTCGCGGCGGCGGCGTGGTCGAGCTTCGTGATCTCGTCCCGCGCCGGGTCGAACGCGTCGCCGAAGCGGGCCCGGTCGGCCA
>PLYU01000249.1:14995-15172 GCA_003153495.1 Myxococcales bacterium | reverse complement strand
GCCGCCACTTTCGGCGCCGGCGTCGGGGCCGACTACCGGCTGGCCGAGCGCACGCCCTCCGGCCTCGACGGGGCCCGCCTCCGGATCGAGCGGCGGAGCGATGCGAGCGAGGAGTCGGTCGCCTTCCCGATGCTCGGGGACGCGGCCGCGCTCGACCTGGCCGCCGCCCTCGCCGCG
>PLYU01000249.1:0-14950 GCA_003153495.1 Myxococcales bacterium | reverse complement strand
GTCGTCGTCGTCGGCGAGATGCGCGAGCTGGGCGCGCTGGCCCCCGGCGAGCACGCCTCGCTCGGCGGCCCGATCGTCGAGTCGGGGGCGCGCCTCGCCGTGAGCTGCGGCGGCCTGGCAGATCTGGCCGTCCGGGCAGCAGAGGGGGCCGGCGTCGCCGGCGCCCACGCGACCGACGCCGCCGACGCCGCTCGCCTCGTCGCGACCCTCGTCCGGGCGAACGACGTCGTTCTGGTGAAGGCTTCGCGGAGCGTCGGCGCCGAGCGGGTCGTCGACGCGCTCGTGAGCGCGCGGGGAGGCGAAGTCACCGCCCCGGGGGGAGCTGCCTGATGCTCTACGAGCTCCTCTTCCCGCTGCGCCACGAGGCCGCCTGGCTCGGATGGCTCAACGTCCTGCGGTACGTCCCGTTCCGCGCCATCGCGGCGACCGTCTCCGCGATGCTCCTGTCGTTCGTGCTGGCGCCATGGTTCATCCGCGAGCTGCGGCGGCAGCAGATCGGCCAGGTCGTGCGCGCGGACGGCCCGGAATCGCACAAGGTCAAGAGCGGAACGCCGACGATGGGCGGCGCGCTCATCCTGCTCAGCGTGCTCTTGCCGACCATCCTCTGGTGCGACATGCGCAACGTCTTCGTGTGGGCGACCACCGCGGTCACCGCAGGCTACGGGGTCATCGGGTATCTCGACGACTACCTGAAGATCAAGCTGAAGAGCTCGCGCGGGGTGCCCGGACGCTACAAGCTCATCGGGCAACTCGTGATCGGCGGCGCCGTGCTCTCGTACGCGTTTCTCGCCCGAGAGCACCTGCCGAACGACTGGTGGGACATCCGCTTCAATCTGGGCGTTCCGTTCGTCGCCTTCTCCAAGCACCCCATCGTCCTGCCGGTGTGGCTGTACCTGCCGTTCGCCATCCTCGTCGTCATCGGCACGTCGAACGCCGTCAACCTCACCGACGGTCTGGACGGCCTGGCCATCGGGCCGGTGATGATCAACGCGGGGACCTACCTCGTGTGGGCCTACCTGGCCGGCGCCACGTTCGGGATCGCCCACGTCGCCCAGCGGTTCGTCGTGGCGCGCTATCTCGACATTCCGTTCATCGCCAGCGCCGGGGAGCTCTCCATCTACTGCGGCGCCATGGTCGGCGCCGGAATCGGCTTCCTCTGGTACAACACCTACCCGGCGCAGGTCTTCATGGGCGACGTCGGGTCGCTGGCGCTGGGCGGCGGCCTCGGCATGTGCGCCATCTTCACGAAGAACGAGCTGCTGTCGGCCGTCCTCGGCGGCGTCTTCTTCCTCGAGGCGGTGAGCGTGATCGTTCAGGTCGCGAGCTTCCGGCTCACCGGCAAACGAATCTTCCTCATGGCGCCCATCCACCACCACTTCGAGAAGAAGGGGTGGCCCGAGCCGAAGATCATCGTCCGCTTCTGGATCATCTCCATTCTCTTGGCACTCTTCAGCCTTTCGAGCTTGAAGCTTCGTTGATGTCCGAGCTCTCCGCGAAGCGCGTCGTGGTCGTCGGGCTGGGCGCCAGCGGCGTCGCGGCTGCGCGCCTCTGCCTGCGCCGAGGCGCGCGCGTCGTCGCCTGTGACGGCAAGCCCGCGGAGGCGCTCTCGGCCGACGCGCGGGCGCTCGAGGCGCTGGGCGCCAGGATCGTCGCAGGGGGACACGCGGGAGCCCGCATGCACGAGGCCGACGTCGTGGTCGTCTCGCCCGGCGTCCCGGCCCTCCCCGAGATCGCGGCCGCCGAGGCCCGCGGGATACCGGTCTGGGGCGAGGTCGAGCTGGCCGTCCGCTCCATGACGCACCCTGCGCCCGTCGTCGCCGTCGGGGGAACCAACGGGAAGAGCACGACGACGTCGCTGGTAGGGGCGCTGCTGACAGCTCACGGACTGCGCACGTTCGTCGGAGGGAACCTCGGAGAGCCCCTGGCGAACCACGCCGACGAGTCCTTCGACGCCATCGTACTCGAGGTGTCGAGCTTCCAGATGGAGCGCGTCGACGCGTTCCGCCCGCGCGTCAGCGCGCTGCTCAACGTCACCGACGATCACCTCGACCGGTACCCCGGTCTCGACGCCTACGCGCGCGCCAAGGGGAACGCCTTCGCGCGCCAGACGGACGAGGACTGCGCCGTCGTCCCGGTGGGCGACGCCGTCTGCCTGCGCGAGGCGAAGCGCGGGCGCGGCCGGATCGTCACCTTCGGACCGGGCGGCGACCTGGACACGACCGAGGACGGCGTCGTCGACCGGCGCGCCGGCGAGCGCTACGCCCGGGCCGAGACCGCGCTCACCGGCGGGCACAACGCCCTCAACGTGGCCGCCGCGATCGCCTGCGCGCATCCGTTCGGCCTCTCTCCGGGCACCGTTCGAGGCGTCCTGAAGCAGTTCCGAGGCCTGCCTCACCGGACCGAGCTGGTCGCCGAGATCCGCGGCGTGCGCTTCTACGACGACTCGAAGGGCACGAACGTCGGCGCGGTCGTGACGGCCCTCGAGGGTCTGACGGAGACGCGGGCCGTGCTCATCGCGGGAGGCCGCGACAAGGGCGGCGCTTACGCGCCGCTCGTCGGCGCGCTCGCCCGCAAGGGGCGCGCGGCGGTCCTCATCGGCGAGGCCGCGGCCGCGATCGAGTCGGCCATCGGCGACCGCGTCCCCGTGCGCCGCGCCGCCTCGATGGACGAAGCCGTCCGCGTCGGCGCCTCGCTCGCGCGTCCGGGCGACGCCGTGCTCCTGTCCCCGGCCTGCTCGAGCTTCGACATGTTCCGCGACTACAAGCATCGAGGTGACGAGTTCGTCCGCGCCGTCCGCGCGCTCGCCGAGGAGAACGCCCCATGATGCGCGAGGCGCTGCGCAATGTGAGACGCACCGTGGAGGTGCAGCTGGCGGCGCCGCTCGACGCGCGGCCGAACGCGACGGGCGCGTCCCGCCCCGTCGACGCAGTCCTCGCCGCGCTCGTCGTCGCCCTCGTCGGCTTCGGCGTCGTCATGGTCTACAGCGCGAGCGCCGTCCAGGCGACGGTGCAGTACCATGACCCCCAGTTCTTCCTGAAGCGCCAGACGGCGTACGCGCTGGGCGGCCTGTCGACCATGTGGGCCGCGAGCCGCGTCGACTACCACCGCCTGTACAAGCTGACCTATCCGGTGCTCGTCCTCGTCGGTCTGCTCCTTCTGGCCTGCGTCGTCGGCTTCGGACACTCGGGAGGGGGCGCGGCGCGGTGGCTCTCGGTCGGGCCGGTCCACGTCCAGCCCGCCGAGATGGCCAAGGCCGCCCTCGTGATCTGGCTCGCCTACTCGCTCGCCAAGAAGGCCGAACGCGTGAAGACGTTCACCGTGGGCTTTCTGCCCCACCTGATCGTCGCGGGCGTCTTCATGCTCCTCTGCCTCAAGCAGCCGGACTTCGGCAGCGCGGTGGTGCTCCTGCTCCTCACGTTCACGATGCTCTTCGTCGCCGGGGCGAAGGTCGGCTACATCCTGGGCGCGTCGATCCTCGGCGGCGGGCTCGGCGCCGCCGCCATCCGCTTCCGCGAGTATCGCTACGAGCGCTACCTGGCGTGGCTGCACATGGATCAGCACCGGCAGGACCTCGCCTACCAGCCGTTCCAGAGCGTCATGTCGTTCGGGTCGGGCGGGCCGACCGGGCTCGGGCTGGGGCGAGGCCTCCAGACGCTGTACCTGCCCGAGGCCCACACCGACTTCGTCGCGGCGATCGTCGGCGAGGAGCTCGGCTTCCTGGGCGTCGCCGCCGTGTGCGCGGCCTACCTGCTGCTCGTGGGACGGGGCGTGCGCGCCGCGCTCCGCGCGCCGGACGACTTCGGCGCGTTCCTGGCTTTCGGGCTATCCACCATGTTCGGTGTCCAGGCGCTCGTGAACCTCTCCGTCGCCCTCGCCATCCTGCCGACCAAGGGGCTGACCTTGCCGTTCTTGAGCTACGGGGGCTCGTCGCTGCTCGTGAACGCGGCTGCGGCCGGCGTCCTGCTCAACATCTCCCGCCAGGGCGGGCAGCCGGCGCAGGACTCGCCGCCCGACGCGCCCGACGACGTGCCGTCCGAGCACGACGGTGCCGGAGCCGACGCGCTCGCGGCGGGATCGGGCCCGTGACGCGGTCGACCATCCTCATCGCGGGGGGCGGGACGGGCGGGCACGTCTTCCCCGGAGTGGCGGTCGCCGAAGCGATGCAGGCCCTCGCCGACGTCGAGGTCGTGTTCTGCGGCACCGACCGCGGCGTCGAAGCGCGAGTCGTGCCGGCGGGCGGGTGGAAGCTCGAGCGGCTCGACGTCGTGCCGATCCAGGGCAGAGGGGCGGCGGGCGCGGTGCGCGGCGCGATGGTCGCCGCCCGCGCGACCGCGCGCGCCTTCGGGATCGTCCGGGCGCTCCGCCCGCGGGCGGTGCTGAGCGTGGGAGGCTACGCGTCCGGCCCGGTCGCCCTGGCCGCCGCCCTCCTGGGCGTCCCCGTCGCCGTGCTCGAGCCGAACAGCACGGTCGGCCTGGCGAACCGCATCCTCGCGCCGTTCGCGAAGCGCGCGTACCTCTCGTGGCGCGAGGCGGCGTCCCCCTTCCGTGCGGACTCCTTGCGCTGGTACGGCGTCCCGCTACGGCAGTCCCTCCGCTCGCCTCCGTACGCCGCCCGGGGGACGGCGCGCCTCCTGGTGATGGGTGGGAGCCAGGGCGCCGCCGCGCTCAACGGACGCATGCCGGCGGCCGTTGCCCGCGTCGCGCGGCGCGTGCCGGCCCTCGAGGTGGTGCACCAGGCCGGCCGGGACCGCGACGCGGCCGTGCGCGAGGCCTACGCCCGTGAGAAGCTGGAGCGCATCACCGTGGTCCCGTTCATCGACGAAGTCGGCCGCGCCATCGCAGACGCCGACGTCGTCGTGGCTCGCGCCGGCGCGGGCACCCTGGCCGAGCTCACCGCCGTCGGCCGCGCGTCGATCCTGGTGCCGTTCCCCCACGCGTCCGACGATCACCAGGCCAGGAACGCCGAGGCGCTCGCCCACGACGGCGGGGCCATCTGCCTGCGACAGGAGGCCGCTACGCCCGAGCGTCTCGCGTCGGAGATCGAGCGGCTCCTCTCCGACGACGCCGCGCGCGTCGCGGCGGCCAGCGCGGCGCGGGCGCACGGGCGGCCGGACGCCGCGCGCGAGATCGCGGGCGACCTCCTCGGCTTCGCCGGGATCCCGCTGAGGGGGGCGGCCTGATGTTCCGCGGTCGCGTGCGCCACGTTCACTTCGTCGGGATCGGCGGCATCGGAATGAGCGGTCTGGCGGAGGTCCTGCGCACGCTCGAGTTCGAGGTGAGCGGGTCCGACCTCAAGCCGAACGAGAACACCCGGCGCCTCGAGTCGCTCGGCGTCCGCGTCTTCTTCGGGCACGCGGCGGACAACGTGCGCGGCGCGGACGTCGTCGTCTACTCCAGCGCCATCAGCGTCCAGAATCCCGAGATCGCGCGCGCTCGAGCGCTGGAGATCCCGATCATCCCGCGGGCCGAGATGCTCGCGGAGCTGATGCGGAGCCGCTACGCGGTGACCATCGCCGGCTCCCACGGCAAGACGACCACGACGTCCCTCGTCGCGACGGTCCTGCGCGCCGCCGGGCTGGACCCGACCGTCGTCGTCGGGGGCAAGGTCAACGCCCTGGGCACCAACGCGCGGCACGGCGAAGGCGACCTGTTCGTGGCGGAGGCCGACGAGAGCGACGGGAGCTTCCTCAAGCTGACGCCCACGATCGCCGTCGTGACGAACATCGACGCCGAGCACCTCGACCACTACGGAACGCACGACGCCGTGAAGGAGGCGTTCGTGCAGCACGTCAACAGGGTGCCGTTCTACGGCCTCTGCGTGCTCTGCATCGACCACCCGAGCGTGCAGGAGATCCTGCCGCGGATCGAGCGGCGCCACATGACGTACGGCGTCTCCCGCCAGGCGGTCTACCGCGCGAAGAACGCGCGCTTCGAGGGGCTCGCCACGCACTTCGACGCGCTGAGGCGGACCGAGCCGCTCGGCACGTTCGTCGTCCACATGCCAGGGGCGCACAACATCCTCAACGCGCTGGCGGCCATCGCCGTGGCCGACGAGCTCGGAGTTCCGCTGGACGTGACGCGCGACGCCATCGCGAGCTTCCACGGCGTCCAGCGCCGCTTCACGGTGCTGGGGCAGCCCTCGTACGCGAAGCCGGGAGGCAAGCCCGGCGACGTGATGATCGTCGACGACTACGGGCATCACCCCGCCGAGATCGAGGCGACGCTCGACGCCGCGCAGCGCGGCTTCGACCGGCGCGTCGTCGTCGCGTTCCAGCCGCACAGGTACACCCGCACGAAGCTGCTCTTCGACGAGTTCACCCGCGCGTTCAACAAGGCCGACGTCCTCGTGGTGACCGACGTGTACGCGGCCGGGGAGAAGCCGATCGAAGGGGCCACGGGCGAGGCGCTCGCGGCCGCCATCCGCGCGCACGGCCACCGCGCCGTGTCGTACGTGCCCGACAAGAAGGCCGTGGCCCGCGCGCTCCACGCGCTCCTCGAGCCGGGCGACCTGGTGATCGCCCTGGGCGCGGGCGACATCAACGCGAGCGCGCGCGAGCTCCTCGCCATGCTCACGCCGGGGGCCTCGCCGTGACCCCGGGCAATCGTCGCGTGAAGCCCCCTCGGGTCTCGCGCGAGGCCGCCGACGCTGCGACGCCCTCGCCGGCGGGCGCGCCTCCCGGCCGGCTCCTGGCGGGGCTCCGGACGGCCCTCGGGGTGGCCCTCGTGGTCGGCGCCTCGATCGGCGTGGGCTGGGCCGCCCGCCGGCACGTCCTGACGAGCCCTCGGTTCGCCATCGTCGAGATCGAGGTCGTCGGCAACGAGCGCCGGGCAGCCGAGGCGATCGTCGGCGAGAGCGGCGTCACCGCGGGGACCAACGTGTTCGCGGCCGACCTCGACGCGGCTCGCGCGAAGGTCCTCGCCGACCCGTGGATCGCCGAGTCGACCCTCGCGCGCCGCCTCCCGGGCACGATCCTCATCCGGGTGACCGAGCGGAAGGCGGCGGCGCTCGTGGCCCTGGGCGACACCCTGCTCTGTACGCCCGACGGCGAGCCGTTCAAGAAGCTCGAGCCCACCGACCCGGCCGACCTGCCCATCGTCACCGGCCTCACCCCCGAGGGGCTGGCCGCGGACCGCGAGGGCGCGAAGCGCACGATCCGCCGCGCGATCGACCTGGCGGCCGAGTACGAGCACGGCACCCTCGCCCGGATGCGCGCACCCCTCGAGGAGGTCCACGTCGGGGTCGACGGCTCGTTCACCCTCGTCGTCGGGCGGGCTGCCATGCAGATCGTCCTCGGTGCTCCTCCCTTCCGCCACAAGCTCGATCAGGCCGCGAGGGTCGTCGCCGAGCTCGACCGCCGCGGGGCCAAGGCCGAGGCCATCATGCTCGACAACGAGACGCGCCCCGACCGCGTCGTCGTACGGATGCGTTGAAGATTTGGCCCATCTCCTTCCGGCGTGCGATTGCCGGAGGAGATGAGCACGCAGGGCGAAATCGTCGTCGGGCTCGACATCGGCACCACCCGGGTGTGTGCCGTCGTCGCCGAGGTGGACAGCCGTGACGGCATCACCATTCTGGGCGTGGGCATGGTGCCGTGCCGCGGGCTCCGCAAGGGCATCGTGGCGAACATCGACTGGACCGTCCGCTCGATCCGCGAGGCGATCGACAGCGCCCAGACGATGGCCGGGGTCGAAATCCGGACCATCTACGCGGGCATCGGCGGCAGCCACGTCCGCTCGTCGGGGAGCGACGGCGTCGCGGCGATCGCCGGCGGCGAGGTCACGCGCGGAGACGTCGACCGGGTCCTCGAGGGCGCGCGCGCCATCCCCGTGGACGCCGACCGCCAGATCCTCCACGTCCTGCCGCGCGAGTACACCGTCGACAGCCAGGACGGCATCCGCGACCCCGTCGGGATGGCCGGCGTGCGCCTCGGCGTGAAGGTGAACCTGGTGACGGCAGCGACCAGCTGCGTCCAGAACGTGATCCGCTGCGCAGAGCGCTGCGGGCTCACGGTCGCGGACGTCGTCCTGCAGCCGCTGGCCAGCGCCGAGGCGGTCCTCAGCGACGACGAGAAGGAGATCGGCGTCGCCGTGGTCGACATCGGCGGCGGCACGACCGACATCCTGCTCTACGTCGACGGCGGCATCGCGCACACCAGCGTCATCCCCGTCGGCGGAAACAACATCACGAGCGACATCGCCGCCGGCCTGCGCACGCCCATGGCCGAGGCCGATCGCCTCAAGCGCCTCTCGGGCTGCGCGCTCGGGCGCCTCGTCGCCGACGACGAGGAGATCGAGGTCCCCGGGGTCGGGGGGCACGCCCCGCGCAAGACCGCCCGCCGGGTGCTCAGCGACATCATCGAGCCGCGCGTGGAGGAGATCTTCGCCGTCGTGCGCAAGCGCATCGAGGACACCGGCCTGCTCGAGCAGCTCAGCGCCGGCGTCGTGCTCACCGGCGGCGCCGTGCTCCTGCAGGGCATGCCGGAGTTCGCCGAGGAGATCCTCGGGATGCCGGTGCGGGTCGGAATGCCGACGGGCATCAAGGGGATCACCCAGCTCGTCCACGGGCCGGAGTACGCGACCGGCGTGGGCCTGGTGAAGTACGGCGCCCAGGTAGTCTGCGGCGACCCGACGCGCACGCCCGGCGTCGCCTCGGTGCCGCCGCCGCGCCCCCGCGCGGGCTCGCCCGCCGAGGCGGCCGAGCAGAGCAAGAGCAGCGGTTTCTGGGATTGGGTCAAGGCCGCCTTCTGATGCGGCGGAGTGCGATGCGCCCTTACGAATCACCGACGAGAACTTGGCTGCTGGTGGCGTAGTGGCTTAGCGGAAACATCAGGACGGGAGGAGCACGGCGATGAGTTTCTCGATCGAGTTCGCGGACGAAACGCAGACCTACGAGGCCCGGATCAAGGTGGTCGGGGTCGGCGGCTCTGGCGGCAATGCGGTCAACACGATGATCAACTTCGGCCTGGAAGGGGTCGAGTTCATCGTCGTCAACACCGACGCTCAGGCCCTCAACGCGAGCCCCGCCGCCTCCAAGCTGGCGATCGGCTCCAACATCACCCGGGGCCTCGGCGCCGGGGCGGACCCGGAGAAGGGGCGGAAGGCGGCGCTCGAGGACGTCCAGCGCCTCAAGGAGATGCTCAGCGGCGCCGACATGGTGTTCGTCACCGCCGGCATGGGCGGCGGCACGGGGACCGGCGCCGCGCCGATCATCGCGCAGATCGCCCGCGAAGAGGGCGCCCTCTGCGTCGGCGTCGTGACCAAGCCCTTCCTCTTCGAGGGACGACAGCGAGCGCGGCGCGCGGAGCTGGGTCTGGCGATGCTCTCGGAGCACGTCGACACGCTCATCACGATCCCCAACCAGAAGCTCGTCCTGCTCAGCGACGACGACATGACGTTCATCGACGCCTGCCGCAAGGCGGACGACGTGCTCTACCAGGCCGTCAAGGGCATCAGCGATCTCATCACGCAGAACGGCATCGTCAACGTCGACTTCGCCGACGTGAAGACCGTCATGAGCCACATGGGCCGCGCGCTCATGGGCACCGGCATCGCCAAGGGCCAGAACCGAGCGCGCCTCGCGGCCGAGATGGCCGTGACCTCGCCGCTCCTCGACGACATCAGCGTCGAGGGCGCGACCGGCGTCCTCATCAACATCGTCGGCGGCCCCGACCTCAAGATGAAGGAGATCCAGGAGGCCGCGAGCCTGGTCCAGGAGCAGGCCCACGAGGACGCCAACATCATCTTCGGAGCGAGCATCGACGAGACGCTCGGCGAGAACGTGAAGGTCACCGTCATCGCGACCGGCTTCGACGTCCAGGACGCCGAGATCGCCGTGGAGGCTACCGCCGCCCGCGGGTCGATGGCGCCCCAGACGATGTCGTCCCCGTCACGCTCGAGCGTGCCCGCCTCGGGCATGCGCTCGGCGGCCGACGCGATGGCGGCCAGCGTACGCCGCCCGATGCACTCTCCGCCTCCGCTCATGCGAGCCGACGACCCGCGGCTGGACGCTCGCAGCCACGCCGCGGCGATGCAGCCGCGCTCCGCGCCGCGCGCCGCCGTGGCCGCCGCGCAGGACGCGTTCCCCAACCTCGACCACGACTGGGACGTCCCGGCCTTCCAGCGCAAGCAGCGCTGAGGCCCGGGCCGCCGGAGCGCGGTCGCAAGAGTCATCGCTTGGCTTATCGCCCTCGCCCATTCCTCTCGGGCGGGGGCTCAGTGTTTTGTCCGGGGCCATGACGAGCGGCTGGCTGCAAGGCGCGGGCGCGGAATGGTCGAAGACGGAGGGGCGCCACTTTTTCGCCCCTCCGTCTCCGTGACGGCTCAGGCGGGCTTGACGCCGGCCGGCGCAGGCTGCGCGGGCTGCGTCGAAGCCGTCGGCACGGGCTCCGGCGACGGCGGGGTCGGCGCCTTGACCCTCTTGCGCTGGGTCGTGCCCATCGTATGGCGCGCTGCCCGGGTCGCCTTGTTCTTGTCGACGGCGGCGGCCTTCGTCTTGGCCGACGCTCTCGGCGCCTTCGTCGTCTCGAACCCGAACCCGTTGAGCTGCGGGCTCGCCTTGCCGAGACGGCTCTGCAAGAACGTCTTGAGCAGAGCGCGCACCGGCCTGGCCGCGGCGAGCGCCGACTTTTCGTCGGCGACCGCCTTCCTCCATTGCAGCTTGCCGGCTGCTGCCGTCCCGTTCGCCTTGACGTACGCGGAGAGGACGTCGACGACGGCGCTCTTCGTGTACGTCTTGCCGGCCAGGACGAGAGAATCCGCGTCGGCAAGAGCCTGCAATCCGGCGACGAGGACATTGAATCGAGAAACGAGGGTGATCTTGTTGCTGGTTGTTTCGGTAGCCATGACGGTTCTCCTTGATGAATGTGGGTTTCGTGTTCGGGGGAGGCGTGATTGCCTCCACAGCCCTTAAGCCGCTCCAGAACGAAAAAACTGACAGAGAAAGCGAAAAAAAATGGATCCGGGGCGGAGTCACGCGAAGTTGCTCGGGGATCCGCGGAGGAGGCCGCCACGAGCGGCGGCGCTCGGGGGGCGATCGGCGAGCCCGCGGGGTGGATCGAGCGTGATCGGCAGGCGATCGAGCGTGATGGGCGCGCGATCGAGCGCGATCGGCAGGCGATCGAGCGTGATCGGCGCGCGATCGAGCATGATCGGCGCGCGATCGAACGCGATCGGCGCGCGTCGGGGCACGTTCGGGGGGCGATCGCGGACGATCGACGCGCGATCGGTGATGATCGGGAGCCGATCGCGAGCGATCGACGCGCGATCGGTGACGATCCCGGGCCGATCGTTCGCGATCCGGGCGGAAGGGTGGACGATCGCCGTCGAAGGGTGAGCGATCCCGTGCCGCAGGGCGGTGCGGCCGGTGTCTGGTGGGGGGCAGCGTGCTCCGACGAGCACCGGGCTGGCGGGGCTAGACCGGCATGCGCGGGCGGGCGAGTCAACCCTCACCCCGGCCCTCTCCCGGAGGGCAGCCGGAGGCATCCGGCCGCCCCAACGCCCGCGCAGCGGGAATCGCGGGGCGCGGAGGGCGGGTCAAGGGCGGCCCAGCCGGCGAGCGTAGCGGGCGCACCCTTGACGCGGTCGAGCACCCCGCGACCATCAGGTCGCGATGGGCCGGCGTCGTGCCCAGTCTGGACCCACCCGAAAGCCAGAAGAGCCGGCCCATGTCCTGCTCGATCTGCGGCTGCCCCCCCGAGATCCACGTGCAAAAATGCCCGACCACTGGAAAGCGCCCCCGGGCTCCAAGTCCGCTTGACTCAATGAATCGACGACGAGCTATACGCATCCGGATGCATTCGCCCGTTCACGGTGGCCGGGCGTTCCGCCATGCCGTAACGCTGTCGGCCGTCGCCGCCGCCACTGCGTGCGGGTCGCCGAGCCACACGGCGCAGGACGCCTTAGCCGACGCCGCGGGCTCGCAAGACGCTGGCGTAGTCGGGGAATCGCAAGACGGCGGGCAGGCCAGCGACACAGCGACGAGCGGTCCTATCATCGACGGCGGCGCCGCCGACGTGGACGCCGTCTTCACGGATGCTGCGAACTCGAACGGCGACGCGGAGCCGCGCGACGCCGCTCCGGGTGTGCAGGGAGCCGGGACGTTTCACGGCGTCAACTGGGCGGATATCAGGGACAACTACGTCAACGGCCTACTGCAACTTTCAGGGCTCGACGCGAGCGCGGACACGAATTCGACGGTTCACGCGAAGGCCGAACAGATCTTGGCCCAGTTTCGCGCCAAGGTTGGAGCCAACGCGATCCGGATTCCCATCAACGAACCGACGGTTTCGAGTCCGTGGTGGAACGCGTACAAAGCCGTCATCGACACGGCGACGGCCGATGGCATGAAGGTCGTCGTCGCCTACTGGGCCTATCACAACGGGAAGCCAGACATCGAGACCGCGTTCCAAAGCATGTGGCAGACGGTCGTGTCCGAATACACGAGCAACGACCTCGTCTACTTCGACATTCACAACGAGCCCTACGGATTCGGAACCTCCTGGAGCGACGAAGCTGCCCGGTGGCTTGCGTATTTCCCCGGCGTTCCCAGGGGGCGCGTCGTCGTCGCGGGCACCGGATACGACGACGACGTCGCGGCCGTCGGAGGGGACGCGCGCTTTGCCGGGTGTCTGCTGGAGCTTCACATCTATGGCTTCTGGCACACGACATGGACGACGACCAAGCAGTGGACCGACTCGATGACCTCAGCGCTCGGCGGCTATGCCTCGAGGACAATCGTTGGCGAATGGGGTGACACGATGAACACCGGCATCAACTACGACGTCGACGCGGCTGACGGAAATAACCAAATTTCATACGTTGCGTCCGTATCAGACTACATGCATTCGGCGGGCATGGGCAGCTGCTATTGGCCTGGGCTGAGGGACGGAGACGGATATTCCATGACGACTCTCAAGACGTCGGGCACGACGCTCACGCTCTCGATCGTCAATCAGTCCGGCCTCGATCGCCTCCACTGGGCATGGAACCTCTGATCGTGCAGATGGCGAATAGTGGCGACTTGGCAGTCGGCGCCCGATCCCAGCCCGGCGCCGGGATTGAAGACGTACGCGGACAGCCGGTCGCAACGGTTCTGCGAGTGGGTGGTGTCGTGGAGGGAGGCAACCGGCGTCTGTTGGAAGCCGGTCTACGCGGCTCGGCTACGAGGTCCGCATCGAACCCCGGCCCGCCTGATGGTCTCATTTCCGTAGCAGAGCGTGTTTTGTTACCCTCGGGCGCATGAACCTCTGCCGCCCGATGGCCTGCAGAGCCGCGTTGCTCGCGCTCGTGTCCGCGTGCGGGTCGACCCTGCCCAGGGCCGAGCTCGATCGCTGCAACCGCGGCTCGGCCGACGGCAACGACGCCTTCCAGGTGCGGCAGGGCGCCGCCTGCCGCATGGTGGCGGCGCGGCTCATCGCCGACGACAGGTCCGCCGCTGCCGCCGGCTACGCGCGCATGGCCTGCCAGCTCGAGGACGCCCACGGGTGCGAGCAGTACCTCGCGCTCGTCCGCGGGCAGCCCGATCTGATGTATGGCGAGCTGCCGCGCGCCCGCGCCGCCGGCGAGAAGGCGTGCGCCGGTATGGTGGTCGACGCCGAGGGCACCGACGCGCGCGCCGGGATCTGCGCGCGGCTGGCGGAGCTCTACTTCGACCTGGAGCCTCACAGCCGGCCCGACGCCGGCCGCCTCTGGGCGCGCGCCTGCGCGCTCGGCGACGAGAAGAGCTGCGCGCGCGCCAGGAAGCTCGGCGTCGAGCCGGAGGCGGGGTCCTTCGGCGCCAAGGGGGCCGCGCCGGTCGCCTCGCCCCTGAAGCGCGCGGAGCCGCCGCCTGCGACGCCCCCTCCTCCGGCCGGGTGCCACGAGATGCGTGCCTGCGTCGGCCTCGACGTGCACCGCCGCAGCGGGGGAGAGGTCGTCGGGACGCTGACGAACCACTGCGGCGCGGCCGTGTCGTGCACGTGGTGCCCGGCGCGCGGAGACCAGATCGACAAGGAAGCCTGCCACTGGGCCACCCTCGCGCCGGACGAGGCGAAGGTCGGGCGCGAGGCAGGCCTCTTCTACGTGGGCTACACGGCGATCGCCTACGACTGCATGGACGCCACCGACGCCCGCGCGTGCATCGGGATGTGAGGCCCAGAAGGTGGTAGGAGGAGCTCTCTCCAATGAACCCCCTCCTCCGCGCATCCGGCTGGCTCGACGAAGCCCGCGTCTCCGAGGAGCGAGAGCCCGAGGCGATGGCGCTCGCCGCCGCCACCGCCGACGGGCGGCCGTCGGTGCGCATGGTCCTGTGCCGCGGGATCGACTCGCGGGGGCTCCGGTTCTTCACCGGCTACGAGAGCCGCAAGGGGCGCGAGCTCGACGCGAACCCCCACGCGGCCGTCGCCTTCCACTGGGCGAGCCTGGGGCGCCAGCTGCGCGTCGAGGGCCCCGTCTCGCGCCTGTCCGGCGCCGACTCCGACGCGTACTTCCAGGGCCGGCCGCGCGGCCACCAGATCTCCGGCGCGGTCTCCCCGCAGAGCCGGCCCATCGCCAGCCTCGACGAGCTCCGGCAGCAGACCGCGGAGCTGACCAGGCGCTTCGAGGGGCGCGACATTCCGCGGCCGGTCACCTGGGGCGGGTACTTCATCGAGGCGCGCGTGGTCGAGTTCTGGACGCGCGGCGACGACCGGCTCCACGAGCGGCAGCGGTGGGACCTCGAGGGCGGCGTGTGGAAGCCGACCCTGCTCGCGCCGTGATGTCTACGGCTGCTTGATGTACGCGCGCATGGCGTCGATCACCTCGAGCGGCAGCGCGAGGATGACCGTGTTCGACGAGCTGGGACCCAGGCCGTCGATCGTCTGAAGCGTGCGAAGCTGCATCGCGCCGGGGCTCGCCGCCATCGTCGCGGCGGCCTCGGCGAGGGCGGCGGCCGCCTGCCGATCGCCGTCCGCCTTGATGATCGTCGCGCGCTTCT
>PLYU01000348.1 GCA_003153495.1 Myxococcales bacterium | reverse complement strand
CGGAATCGGTGTTCACGATGCGCTGGAATCGGTGTTCACGATGGGCTGGCGCACGCAGCTCGCACGCGTCCGGCGCGGCGGCATCGACGTCGTCCTGGTCTGGAGGTTCTCGCGCTTCGCTCGCAGCGTGCGGCACCTCGTGACGGCCCTCGACGAGTTCAAGACCCTCGGCGTGGACTTCGCGAGCATCACCGAGGGCATCGACACGACGAGCGCGGTCGGCAAGCTCACGTTCCACATCATCGCGGCGATCGACGAATTTTTCCTCGACACGCTGCGGGAGAACACGCGCGCCGGACTCGCGGCGGCGCGGCGCCGAGGGAAGCGCCTCGGCCGCCCGCGCGCCGAACGCCGGCACGCCGACCAGCGAGGTCCTCGGCTCGACGTTGATGCGGCGCGGGATCTTCTCGCGACCGGGGTCAGCCGCCGCGAGGCAGCACGTCGGCTCCAGGTGCCCGAGGCGACGCTGCGGCGGGCGCTGGCCCGGGCGAGCACCGCCGTCGTCGGCGAATAGCCGGTCCAAGCCCCCTTCGCCCGCAGATGCTGTGCTCGGCTGCGTCGCGCGGGGGCTCGTACCGTCGACAGCCGGGCCGCGACATGATCGAGTGCCGGCTGCCCGGCATTGGCCGACTACCCGGCCGAGGGCGCTCCGTCGGCAAAGGCGGGCGGGTTCTCGGACAAATCAAACAATTCCAGGCCGTGTCTGATTGCGATCCGGTCAACTTCCTCGCGCCCTTCGATCACGATGACCTTGGCCTCCTGCGCCTCGCGCCGCTGCTCCCCCGTCAAGCGACCGGTCGTCACGAAGACGGCGGAATGCAACCTGCGGGCGAAACAACCGGCCAGGAATTTTAGCCATTCCTCGTTCGTCGGCGCGTTCGTCGCTTTGTGAAATTTTACTTGGACCCCGATGGACCCAGGCTCGCTACCCACATCGCCGAGACGGTTTCCGACGAAATCGACCCCGCGCTCCTGCCGCTTGTTCCGGCCTTGATGATACCAAGCGTAGTGCGGGTAGACGATGCGAAGCAGGCGGAGAACGTAAAGTTCGAACGCGTCGCCGAAAGCTGATGCCGAAGGGACGGTTGTTTCGGCCCCCGTTTCGACGTCGATCGCGCGCTCATGTTCCTCCTCGGCTTCCGCGAATGCTCGACCGGTGGCGGTAACATGCCACCCTGGCCTCGATGGATCGTGTGGATCGACGTACCCGGCCTCCACCGCCACCTTGTTGATGAAGAACCGAAGGCTCGCCTTCCCTTGCTCCGACAGTGAAAGTCCACGCGCTGCGAGAGCGCGCTCAACCGGCTCATAGAGCGCGCCCATCGGAGCGGAACCGTCGCGCCGGATGATCTCCCTGAGCGCAAGACGGATCTGTTCGTTGCCGGATAGGCCCGCGTCGGATCCCGTGACGATCTGGGGCATGGGGCTCCCATCTTAGATCGGCGGGCACATCGGCCGCCGCCAGAGTGTGGCGCGATCGGGGCATCGCCGTCGGCACGCTGGAGTAGGGTAGTCCGCGATGACGACGCCCGTTGCATCAACCGCTCGTTGGGTGGCCGGCGTCGATGGGTGCCGAGCCGGCTGGGTCGTCGTGCTCCGCGATCGGCACGTCGGTACTCGACTCGCCCGTGTCGTGTCGGACTTCCGTGCGGTGCTGGCACTCCCGGAGGCGCCCGCGGTGATCGCGGTCGATGTGCCCATCGGCTTGCTCGCGGTCGCCACTGCCGGCGGCCGTACGTGCGAGGTCCTCGCTCGCCAGCTCCTCGGCAAGCGGGCGTCGAGCGTCTTCTCGGCTCCGGCCCGGCCAGCCCTCGCTGCGTTCCGTGCGGGCGGCGCCTACCAGGTCGTGTCGAGCGCCAACCGCTGCGGTATCGCATCTGCCCCGGGCATCTCGCAACAGACCTTCGGGATCCTGCCGAAGATCGCCGAGGTCGATGGGGCGGTCGTCGCCGCGACCCAGAACGTCGTGCTCGAAGTGCATCCCGAGCTGTGCTTCGCGGAGGCGAACGGCGGCCGGCCGATGACCCACTCGAAGAAGGAGCCCGCGGGCCGCACCGAGCGCGCGGCGTTGCTCGGGAGGCTCGGATTCGTGGCGCCACTCCAGTTGCTGGGCGCGAAGTTGCCGACGGGCACGAAGGCCGACGACCTCCTCGACGGTTGCATTGCGTGTTGGACCGCGGAGCGCGCGGCCGCTGGCTCGGCCATCGTCATCCCCCGCCTGCCGCCGGCTGACGCGCGCGGGCTGCGGATGGAGTTGTGGCGCTGACGCGTCGGCGCGACGCCCGCGCCTGACGGCTCTCAGTTCTCCCCGGTGGCCCCGAGGTACGCGAGCAGGTGCCGAAGAAACTCGTCTCGCGTCAGCACTCCACTCCGATATCGACCTTCAGCCTGGCTTCAAGCGCCTAGCGAAGGCGGCTCCATGCCTCTCAGCTCCCGTCATCCGATCCTGTTGTTGTGATTATTGATCTCCTTGACCCACTTTTCGTGGTGTCTGTCCAGTTCTTGCAGCACTGCCTCGGTGTTCTGCTTCTTGATCTGGACTTCAAGCGACTGCCTGTCGAACGTGGACAGCACGGTGTTTCTCCAACTCTTTCGCTTGTCCCAGTCTTCCTCAAGGAAGCCAGGCTGGACAACGTAGGTCACGTAGCTGTTGCTACCGTGCAGCGGGACCCTGATGTTGGGTGCTAAGGCACCTAACGCCGCCGATCCTATGGGCTCTCCATCCATGATCTTCTTGGCCCCCGGCGTCACCCAAGCGACAGCGGCATCAGATCGCTGGTGAAGATCCGCTGCTTCGTCGATTGCCGGACCCATGACGATCTGGCCTTCGATGTCGAACTGGCCATAGGTGATGCAACCTCGCCAGGCCAACGCAGGCGGCGCCGTGGTGCTGTGCATCATCATCCTTCCTACGCTTGTTGCCGCCAGCTCGATTGCATACCGTTCGGCATAGGCTCCGTCTTGCTCTGGGTTCCTGGCTTCGACCATTGCCCCGATCACGATGGTGTCTGAAAGCAACGTCGCTTTGATAGAGAAAATGAACTTGCTCAAAGTGGCGTTGGTTGTCCGTTCGTCCCGGATCCTGATGAGCAAGTCCTTCATCTTGCGCATGACGATTGAGGGGTCGTCCTTGCACTCCGGTCTCCCCCAGATGCCCTTGAACCCCAACGCGTCGATGACAGCCACTGCCCCGCTCTTCATGTCCTGACG
The DNA here is from genome assembly GCA_003153495.1 of Myxococcales bacterium. Lineage (GTDB taxonomy): Bacteria > Myxococcota_A > Polyangia > Polyangiales > Polyangiaceae > Palsa-1150. The sequence continues at coordinate 15,100 of PLYU01000348.1, read as the reverse complement.
CTACTGGACATCGCCCTTGGCGGTCATCGTGAAACTGTCTCCGCGCATCCCGTTCCCGCAGGGTTCTCTGGGCGAGTAGCGGGTCCAAGCCCCCTTCGCCCGCCAAGACGCATCGCCGGCCCTCTCGCCGCAACGGTCCGAACGAAGTGGTACAAGCCGCGGACTACATTGGCGACAACCGCGCTCCGTGGGTCATTTGCCCGTCGTGCTCGGGCGCAGCGTGAAGGCGCTCGACCGGCAACCGGCGGTAGTACGACCGGGCTACCTACAGGTCGAGGTAGGTGCACCCGAGGTCGCGCGTTCGCGCGTTCCTCCACGAATACTCGGTCACGTGCGTGCCCTGAACGGCGGCACACAGCGTCTTGTCCGTTGTGTCCGGTGCCGTCTCCACGGACGTGTACTTCCACAACATCGGCGATTGGCGCGAAAGCGTCTGTACCGACGACACGTGACACAAGACGTCGTCGTTCGGACCGGAGTTGGCAACCCAAGTGGTCGTGTCCACCTGCTCGAAGTCCTGCGCCCAGGCCTTCCACTGCGAAATACGGCACGTATGAGCCTTGTACTGCCGGTCGTAGTCGGCTTGCACCTGCACCAACTGCGTCACATCGTGCGCGCGACAAGCCGCTCCGACTGCCTCCCAGAACTTCCGATCCGGTCCGTCGGGTGGCAGGTCGCTCTCGGACGAAGGCCCGCAGGTTTTCCAAAATGTAACAGGGTCCTTCCGTACCTGCGCTTGCATCCGTGCCACGGCAGCAGCGATCTCCTTCTCGTCGATGGCCGGCAGCGGACTCGGTGCGGACACGTCCACAGTCGTGAACTTGCAGTGGATACGCGGCCGGGGCGAGGACTGTTTCGTCGGCTCACAAGAGACCTGGATCTGCCGCGGGCCCGACGCCAGCGACATTGTGGCGAGCCTCGGATAGTCGTCGTCGGTCGCACGTGCCCCGACGCACATGAAGAGGCCCGCGGCTATGGCGCCGACGGTCGTTACGGTGCGCATCGGAGGCCGCATGAATCGCACCCAGGATCGGCGACTTCGGGCGCGAGATCAACCGACGAATGGAGCGCGCTCCAGCGTCAGCCGGCGGGTAGCTGGCCGGTGGAGACGGCGAGCAGGAGCAGGACACGATCACGGAGGTCACGCTCGGCCCGTCCGGTGGCGGCGAGCAGCTCCCTGACTTCCTGGTCCGTGAGCGTCTTCGAGATGGAGCGGGAGGTCGTTCGCACGGGCTCTCCGGGGCGAGGCGCGAAAGGCGCAACTCCTGTACGCAGCGACGGCGACCGATCAAGGAGAGGGTCGCCGCCGGCCCTGGCTTGGAGCGTGCCGGGGGCCGGTCAGACCGCCGACGCTGCCGGCAGCACGTCCGCGAAGACAAACCCATCGCGCTCGACCACCTCCCCGACCACGATGGGGATCGGCCGACTGAACATCGGCCCGGCCCAGGCGAACGTGTGGAACTCGCCGTTCTCTCCGCACAGGTCCACGTCGGCCGGCAGGTCCCCGAGGAGCGCGGCGTCGAAGCTACGGCCGGCGAACGAGCGGTCGAGCTTCTTCGGATCGATGCACGTCAGCGTGGCGCGGATGCCCAGCTCGATCATCTCGCGGGCGAGGATGGCCGTGTCCCGCATCCAGAGCGGGAAGATCCCGCGCATCCCGATCTCGGCGAGCTTGGCCTCGCGGTAGCGCCGGAGGTCCTCCAGGAAGAGATCGCCGAAGACGACGGCCGTCACGCCGAGCTGCTGGACCTCGCCGAGCACGCGGGCCATCTCGCGCTCGTAGATCTCGTTCGGACAGGGGGACGGGATCGGGATCTTCCAGCAGCGGAGCCCGAGGGCCTCCGCCTGCTGGTCGAGGAGCGCCTCCCGGACGCCGTGCATCGAGACTCGACCGAACTCCGACGTGATGGTCGTCAGGATCCCGACGACCTCGACCTCGCCCGAGCGCCGGACCTCGTGCAGCGCCAGGGCGGAGTCCTTGCCGCTGCTCCAGGAGACGACGGCCTTCGTGCGAGGGGTCATGCCGCTGAAGAGCTACCACGACCCGTGCGGCGAGCACGCCGCCGACGCCGAGTGCCGCCTCGTGATCGCCGCCGATTGCTGCGCCGAAGCTCCTCGACCGCAGCCGGACGGTGGCGCCTCGATACGAGGTCCACTGCAACGACATGCGCTGCCGGCCGCGCCTTCGTCGTCTCGATGAGCGAGGACGACATGCGGCCTGCGCCACTCTGCGCCAACTCAGGCGTTGCGATCATGCCGCCCGAGTTGATGCCCTTCGTCGCCCCAGAGCGGCGGCGAGTCCGACAACCAGGGCCAGTCCCCCGAAGCCGCCCGACGCGTGCCCCGAGGCCGTGCAACCCGAACTGCTGGACGAAGGAGCTGAACCGCTGGGGGCGGAGTTGCTCCCGCCGTCGCTCGGAGAGCCCGTGCCCGCGTGGTCGGACCCCGCCGGGGGCGCCGAGCCTTGCGCCGAATCTCCCCCCGCGAATGTCCCCGCGTCGTCGCCTCCCAGGTCGCGTGCAGCGGCGTCGCCGCTCCCTCCAGCATCGGTCAGGTACTCGCAGACGGCGTACCCGTACGAAATCATGGAGGATGATCCTCCGCCCACGCTTCCACCACCGCCGCCACCGCCAAGCGGACTGCACTGGCCGCCGTCGCCGCAGGGCTGTACGGTCGTCCGCCGAGACGAACGCCGATGGGCGGTGATCGAGGAAGCCATCGGCCGCACGGCGTCCGAGAACGGCTGATGCGCCGCGGCACCAAGCTCACGAGTCGCGAGGTACTCGACCGCCTGCTCCAGTCCGGAAGGCTCACGGCCTACGAGCTTTCGGCGTTCAAGGGCTGGTACGACAAGCTGACGAGCGGCGCAGTCGCCGAGCTGCCACCTCGGACCCGCCTCTGGGTCGACGCCATCTACCAGGACCGAGGCGTCGGCGCGCGGCGAGCAGAGGCTCGAAAGCTGGCGCGCGCGAAGGCGCAGGCGAAGAAAGAGGCCACCTCCGTGACCGCGATGCCGCTGCCGAAGAAGCCCCCGGGGAAGTGAGCATGCTCTTGAAGCCAGGCTGCCGGCCCGCACGCCGTGGCTCGATCCGCTCCCTCGCCGCCGAGATGCGCCCCCGATGGCGACCCGTCGCCACGAGGCCCATGAGCCGGTAAGCTGTGCCTGGGACACCGCGCATGAGCACGAGCACGTTTGACGCCATCAAGGCAACGTCGACACGCCTGGCAACCGACTTGGAGGCTGCTCTGGACGCGGACGTCATGGCCATCCTCGGCCCCATCGTGCCGGGCGCTGAGCACAAGGTACGCGACGCTGCGGAGTTGACGACCAATCGGAGGAGGAAGCTCGCGGTGGTTCTCTCCACGCCGGGCGGGGTGGTCGAGATCGCCGAGCGGATGGTCGGCGTCCTGCGGCACCACTACAGCGAGGTCATCTTCGTGGTTCCGGACGTCGCCATGTCCGCTGGCACCGTGTTCGCGATGTCGGGGGACGCGATCATGATGTCGTACTTCTCCTGCCTCGGTCCGATCGACCCCCAGGTTCAGCGCGGCGGAACGCTCGTACCGGCGCTTTCGTATCTCGTCCAGTACAACCGGCTCATCCAGAAGGCGAGCAACGGAACGCTGAACACGGCCGAGTACGCCATGTTGACGAAGCTCGACTTGGCCGAATTGCACAAGTTCGAGGAGGCTCGCGAGCTGTCGATCAGTCTGCTTGTCAAGTGGCTGACGACCTACAAGTTCAAGGACTGGAAGATCACCGAGACGACGAAGAAGGCCGTCACGCAAGCCGACCGCGAGGCGCGGGCAAAGGACATCGCCGAGAAACTGGCTGACCATCAGCTTTGGCACTCGCACGGTCGTGGCATCCCGATGCAAGTTCTCGTGAACGACCTCAAGCTGAAGATCGACGACTACCGGAAGGACCCCGACGTCGCTGGCAAGATCGATCACTACTTCTCCTTCTTGACCGACTTGATCGAGAAGCAGAACATCCCGCATCTCGTTCACACGAGGCAGTTCCTGTGAGGCCGCGATGAAGTCAACTCAAAAAACGCTCGCCGAATTGCTCGCCAACAACCCCAGCGTGAACGCCGACGTCGTTCGAGAAGCGGAATCGCGGCTCTCGCAGTTGAAGAACCTGGGGGCCGTCGATTCTCCGTCGTACGCGATCGCTCCCCCTCTTGGAAGTAGCGCGCCGCTCCGTCAAAGTCCGCTTCGATGCGAGAACGTGGACGCCATGACCGAAGAGGCCACGTAGCCGCGACGTACGGACGACCGCCTTCGCGCCGTTCGCTGTCTGCTTTCTCTCGCGCTCACCAAAGACGCGCGGCCATCTCCCGCAGATCGTCGTACAGGTTCCGGGCGCAGACGTCCTCGGAGATGAAGTCTCGGCCGTACAAGGCGATCAGGACGTTCTCGATGTCGATGCCATCGTTGTCGAGGGATTTCTTGGTGGATTCGAGCCCGCCGAAGAGCAGCCATCGGAAGGAGACCATCAGTGAGGCCATGACTTGAAGGGCAGCGAACGAAGGCATGTTCGCCAGCCTGCGGGCGCGCACGTAGCGAATCCTCACGGACACGAGGAAGGTGTGCAGTCGCTCGATAGTGAAGATGCGCAGGAGCCACTCTCGGTACGGGTCGCGGTTACCCTTGAGCGCAGCGGACTTGATCTTGTTCTTCTCGTCGCTGGCCAGCTCGTTGGCGAGGGCGGAGGCCCCGGCCTCAAACAAGACGCGGAAGTTGCTCCCTTGAACAAGGACCCGAGCCTTCTCGCTCAGGTCGGCGTACCCGTCTCGGACCTCAGAACCCGAGAGTTGCCCGTCACGCACCAAGGTCAGGGTGCTCCGGAGATTTTTCGTCGACATTCGGTCGGTCACGTCGGCCGTGAGTGTGCCGAAGGGCTCTTCGACGGTCTGGAACCACGTCATGGCCGCGCGCGCAACCGCCACCGCGTCGGGCCTTCTCGCGATCCACCGCGCGCTTGCGAGAAAGTTGTCCCCTCCGCCCTTCGTCAACTCGTACATCGACGTCCACGGCAGCATGATGACCTGCCCCGAACGATCGAACTCTTCGAGAAGACGCTTCATCACGCTCTCCTTGCGAAGCTGGTTCGAGTCGACGACGACGTAGGGAAGGTGAGGAAGCCGGCTCACGCGGAGAGCATGCCACGTCCTCCAGAGCCAGTGCGGCCCGTCGACCGTCCCCCGCGAACGCCTCGGCGCTCACTCTCCCCGTGTCCCGGAAGCACCGACCCCACGGACCCGCTACCGCGCCGTCGACGCAGGCGGTGACCTGTCGACGGTACGGTACGCGGCCGAGTGCCTTCGTCATTCGCAAGTCCGCACATCCACGGAGCGGCTCGTAGGGGACGGCCGCGCGGGGTCCAATGCGGATCGGTTGGCGGGCTTCGGCAAGTGCATACTCCTTCTGGGACCTGGCGACGACGAGCTTGTCGCCGGGGCGCACCGACATGCCCTTGCGGCTCCAAAGGAGCCATGACCCCTTCCAGTCGGTTCGCTGCGATCCGAGTGCTGCCGTGACGCGCTCGGCCATCGGCTCCGACACGTCTTTGGGGACCCAGAACACACGCGCGGTCTGTGCCCGCTGGATCCCGGGAGAGCCGGGCCGCCGCCGCGTTGCTCCCCTCAGCTCGGGGGGGACGCGAGCGGCCTCGCGGTATCGCCTGAGGAAGTCCTCGTCGAGCGGCTTGTTGGTGCGGAGCGACCACTCGCGATCGAACGCACTCCTCAGCGCACGCATCTCCGGGGCCCCCCACCTGCCACGTACCTCGGCGATGACCTCCCCTTGCTCGCGCAAGCCGGTCTCGGTGAAGTTCGCGGAGCCGACCCAAGCTGTTGCTTGCCGCCCCCGCCGCCAAATGTAGAGCTTCGCGTGTAGCTGACCATGCCCGCCGCAGTCCCAAACGCGGACAGCCGCCGCCTTCGAGCCGCCGAGGCGCGCCAGGGCGCGGAACGTTCGAAGCCGTGTCGCTCTTCCGTACGTGCCCGTCAGGAAGCGGACCCGACATCCGCCTCGTAGCGCTCCCGAGAGCATCGCGACCGAAGCACGGTCCACGAACGCCGTGAGCACCCAGACCTCGTCAGCCCGGGCGGTGTGTTGCGTGAACAGGTCCGCGAGCGTGCGGAGCGGGTGGCCGTGGAGAACGCGGAGTATCGCCATGCGAACACCATGCTCTCCGCTTTGAGGCTCCTGGTCGAGAGGCGAAGAGACATCCCGCTGCGTCGGCATTTGACGTTGCGGAGTCGATCGGGGCGCGGGCGTGTCCGGGCGCTCCTCGTCCACCGCGCCATGCCCATCGTCGTCCTCCTCCATGCCGTCACGTGGCATCGTCGTCACGTTGCCGCGTCCCATGGCGATGGCCGCGCAGGCGTCGAGCGCGGTCTGCGCCGGCGGCTCGTTGGAGCGGGCTTCGAGCAGCGAGTCGTCCACGTAGCCGTGGCGACGCAGCCACACGAGCGTTCGGCGCGCGGTGCGCTCGATGATCGCGTCGAGGTCGGCCGGGGTCGGCGGCGGAGCCGGATGGAACACGACGTGGCCGTGCGCGTCGCGCGCGAACACGCCGTCGAGAGCGACCAGATGATAATGGACGTGGAGGTTCAGGGACCCGCCGTCGCCGTTGCGCTGGGCGCGGGTGCGCCAGAAACGTCCGCCTTCGAGCTACCTCCCCAGAGCCGAATCCCTGGCCGCTCCAGGCCGATCAAGCTCGCGCCGGATTCGGTCGTTATTGGCGCGCGACGCCGAGCGCACCCGCTCACCACCAGCACAAATCAGAGCCCCGATACCGTGGTGGGTGTCGTGGAACACGGGCCGCTGCTGGATCCTAGGGTGCTGCCGCTGCCGCTGCTGCACGTCTCCGTGCTCGTTACGCCGAGCTCGCCATAGCTGTTGTCCCCCCAGCACTCGACGGTGCCGCCCGAGAGCAGCGCGCAGACAAAATCGCCGATTCCCCCGCCGCCCACGGAGACGGCGGTTACTCCACTCAAACATGACACCGCCACCGGTGTCGTCGAACACGCGTTGCTACCGCTATTGACGACGCATGTCTGCGGCCCTGTGCTAGGGCCGTCTCCCAGCTCACCGTAGCTGTTGTCCCCCCAGCACTCGACGGTGCCGCCCGAGAGCAAGGCGCACGTGTCATCGTTGCCGGCGGCAATGGCGATCGCCCCGCTCAGGCCCGAGACGGCCACTGGTGTCGAAGAGTTCGTCGTCGTGCCGTTGCCGAGCTGGCCGTAGTCGTTCCACCCCCAGCACTCGACGTTGCCGCCCGACAGAAGCGCGCAGGAGGACATATAGCCCGCGGCGATGGCTGTCACCCCGGTCAAGCCCGAGACGGCCACCGGGGTCGACGAATCGGTCGTCGTGCCGTTGCCGAGCTGGCCGTAGCCGTTGTACCCCCAGCACTCGACGTTGCCGCCCGAGAGCAATGCGCACGTGTGGAAGCCGCCCGCAGAGACCGCCGTCGCCCCGCTCAGGCCCGAGACGGCCACCGGGGTCGACGAATTGGTCGTCGTGCCGTTGCCGAGCTGGCCGGAGGAGTTGTCGCCCCAGCACTCGACCGTGCCGCCAGAGAGAACGGCGCAAGTGTGCGACATCCCCGCCGCCACTGATGGCGCTCCGCACTGGCCGCTCTGACACGTTCCTGCCTCGCGGGTGACCTGACCGCTCGGGCAACCGCTTCCGGTGTCCGAACCACTGTCGAAGCTTGCATCGGCACCCGAATCCCCAGCGTCGGAGCCCGCGTCAGTCCCCGCGCCCACGCAGTGACCAGAACCGCAACTCTGACCGAAGGTGCACGCATAGGTGGCTCCGCAGCCGCCGCAGTTCTTGCTATCGCTCCGGAAGTCGATGCAGGCGCCGTTACAGTACGTCCAGCCCGTCGGGCAGATGAAGGTGCAGGCGCTGGCCAGGCAGACCGGCTGGCCGCCCGTGACGATGGTCGTGCACGCGTTCCCGCACGTCTTGCAGTTGCTGGCGTTGCTGGTGGTGTCGATGCAGGCGCCGCTGCAGGTCGTGGGCGTGGTCGAAGGGCAAGTCGACGTGCATGCGTAGCCGCCCCCCGAATTCACACAGAGAGGCGCCGGCGCGGGGCACGTGTTGATGCAGCTGCCGCAGTGACTCGCCTGCGTGATGTCCGTCTCGCATCCGTCGTCGGGGTTGCTCGTGCAGTGCGTCCACCCAGCCGTACATGCTGTGGCCGCGAACACGCACTGGCCCGTGGGGTCGCACGACGCCGGGCCGCTCAGGTTGGCGAGGCTGGTGCAGTCGTGACCGCACGCGCCGCAGTTGTGGGCGTCGCTGGCGACGCAGGCGCCGCCGCAACTGAGCTCGGTTGCCAGACACCCGCCCGCTTCGGCAACGTCGCCGGTCGTGTCCGGCGAGGATGAATCGACGGCCGGGCTGTCATGCGTCTTGGATACCGCGTCGGACGTCGAAGCGTCGACCGTCGCGTCTGCCGCGGCAGCGTCTTCATTGGAGACGAAGTAGTTGCCGTCGCCGACCAGGGCCGTGCAGCCCGCGATCGGCATGGCGAACGACGCGGTCGCGAGAAGGATAGACAGCGTTACCCGACGCCCGATGCTCATGTCCGAAGCCCCGTCAGTTCCATGTCGGGTCGCCGGAGGCGGGACAGAAGACCAGGTTGGTGCCCGTGCCCGTCTGCACGGTGCCCGGAGACGGGCCGCCGTACTCCCAGCAGTGGAAGCTCGAGGCGCCGGGTACGTTGCTGCATACCGAGGAGGTCGGCTGAGAGGTGCCGCAGAGCGCTGGGATCGGGACGACGCACTGCCCTGCGTTGCCGGTGAATGCCGCGCACGCCGCCTGCGCCTGCGCCTGGGTGTGCGTACCGGACGGGACGCAGTCGTAGAAGCTCTGGCCCATGCCGTTCGAGTGGCTCACCTGGCACGCGCCCCCCGGGCAGCACCCGGGCGTCGCGCACTCGCAGCCGTCGGTATCGGGAGCCGTGGCGGCGTTGCAGTCCGCTCGCCCGGCACTGCACGTGTACGTGCACGTCGCGCCGTTGCAGGAGGCCCCGTTGCTGTGGGTCGAGTCGCAGGCGACCCCGCACTTGCTGCAGCTCGACACCGACGACAGCGAGCTCTCGCAGCCGTCCGCGTCGGGGGACGTCGTGGTGCAGTCGGCGTACCCCGCCTTGCAGCTGGTGTACGAGCACGTCGTCCCGTTGCAGGATCGCCCGTTGGAGTGGGTCGAGTCGCAGATGGTGCCGCACGCCCCGCAGCTCGTCGGGGACGTCAGGTTGCTCTCGCAGCCGTCGGAGTCGGGTGGAGTCTTGTTGCAGTCGGCCCAGCCCGAGACGCACCCGCTGTACGCGCACGACGCCCCGTTGCAGGCGCCCCCGAGGCTGTGCGTCGTGTCGCACGAGCTGCCGCAGGTGTTGCAGGTGACGGCCGACGTCGGCGTCTCGCACCCGTCGAGGTCCGGTGGGGTGGCGTCGCAGTCTGCCCAACCGGGCGCGCAGGCCGTGTACACGCACGTCGTCCCGTCGCAGCCCGCCCCGCTACTGTGGAGCGTGTCGCACTGGTTCAGGCAGCCGCCGCAGTGCAGGGTCGACGTGAGAGACGTCTCGCAGCCGTCGGTATCGGGAGCCGTGGCGGCGTTGCAGTCCGCTCGCCCGGCACTGCAAGTGTACGTGCACGTCGCGCCGTTGCAGGAGGCGACGCCAGTCGCGGTGCTGCAGGCCACGCCGCACGCAGAGCAGTTCTCGATCGTGTCCGTCGAGGCGCAGGCCGGGCCCCCGTCGGCTGTTCCAGCGTCAGGACTGCAGGTCGACGCCGCGGTCTCGCACCCGTCCGTGTCGGGCGCCGTGCCGGCGTTGCAGTCCGAGCGGCCCGAGTTGCACGTGTAGCTGCAGGTGGTGCCGTTGCACGACGGCGTTCCCGTTGTCGTGTCGCAGGCGATGCCGCAAGCGGTGCAGTGGGTCGGGGTCGTGTACGTGACGCAACCGCCGTTGCAGAGGTTGTAGCCAGCGTTGCACGCGAACGTGCACGCGCTGGCGACGCAGGCGGCCGTCGCGTTGGCGACGCTGGTCGTGCAGATCTGGCCGCACGTGCCGCAGTCGCTGGCGTTGGTCGTGGTGTCGACGCAGCTGCCACTGCATAGCTTCGGCGCCGACGGCGGACAGCCGGCGACGCAGCCGAACGCCCCAGCATCGCCCGACGGCGAGCAGAGCGGCGCGGTCGGCGGGCAGCTTGCGCCGCACGCGCCGCAGGCGGTGCTCGACGACACGCTGGTGGGGCACCCGGCGCCCGCGTTCGCGCAGTCGCCGAAGCCCGCGGCGCACTGGTACGAGCAGGTGCCTCCCTGGCAGGCGAGCCCCACGGCGCTCACGTGGGGCAGGCGCGTGCAGTCGTTGCCGCACGCTCCGCAGTTGGAGAGGTCGGTGAGCGACACGCATCCCCCGTCGCACGCCGACAGGCCCGCCCCGCAGGCGGCGCTTTCGTTGCCGCTGTCCACGTCCGAGGCCGCGCCGACGTCGCCCAGCGTTCCGTCGAGATGGGTCCCTCCGTCCGGGGCGACCGTTACGTCGTCGCGCGAACCTCCCTCCGAGGCGATCGTCGCGTCGTTGCCCGCCCCGCCATCATTCACGATGTAGTAATCGCCGTCGCCGACAACGACCGTGCAGCTCGCGGTGCCGAGCGCCGAGAGAAGGAGAGCGAGGGCACCTCGAAGTCTCACCGGAAGCTCCCGCTGACCCCGGCGGCTCCAAAGCCGACCCAGGGTGAAATGCGAGGCCCGCTTCCGTGCTCGGGCGCCTGGCTCGCACCCGCCTCGTCTCGGGACAGAAACCAGAGAACGCCACCGGTACCGAGCCCGACGATCCCGACGCCCAGGGCGATGTTGGATACGACGGCGTTCGTGTGCATCCCGTCGATGTCGGACTGCTCCGAAGGCGGACAGGCGTGGTTGGTGCACGCGCCGTCGAGCGAGGACTTCTTGCCCAGGGCGAGCGCACCGAACACCGAGCCCGCGACCACCCCGACGCCGCCCACTCCGAGCGCGACGTACGCAGCTGTCCGCTTGGGAAAGCCGCTGCTCGTGCCGGTGCTCGACTCCGTCGTCGATACGGGCGGCTGCGCAGTCTCGGTCGCGGCGGGCGGCGGCGCGGCTCCCACCGCCGGGGTGGGCTGGCCCTTGCCTACCGCGCGAAGCATCACCTGCTCGCGCGTGCCCTTGACGCCCTCGCGGACGAGAAGTGATTGCTCCACGCGGTCGAACCCATCGGCCTCGAACGTGAACGTGTGCTTACCGGGATTGATCGTGAGGGGTGCGCCGTCCAGGGTGGCCGTCAGCCAGGTGCCGTCCATCGTGACCCGCACGGCTTTCACTTCGAGCCCGTCTGCGTCTCTCGCTTCGAACACGAGAGTCGGCGTCGCCTTGTCCGTTTCGGCAAGGCGCGGAGCGCAGTCCTCGCGCACGGGGCCGGGGCAGCTTGCCGAGGCGCAGAGCAAGAGCTTCTCTCGCGCCTCGATCAGTTTTCCCGCGCGCCGAAGATCCTGGGCGGCGTCGTTCGCATCGACGCACTCCTGCTTCGTGGGCTCGGCGGCGAGGGCCGGATGGACGACGGGCAGGGCTCCGAGGACGATGAGCGCGGAGACAAGGCCGGTTCTCATAGACACTCCACTTTGAAATGCTTCTTCTGCGTGACCGGATCGACCGTGTACGGCGGCGAGCAGTTGGGCTTCCCCGGCGCTGTGGCTGCCTGCGGCGTCGATGGGACCGAGGGAACTGGTGCAGCGGCTAGAGCGCTCGCTTGAGGGGCCGCAGTCGGAGTCGGTACCTGGGGTCGCACAGATTGCGGCGCCCGGGGAAGATCGTCGAAGACGACGGAGGGGGGCTCAACCGGTTTCGCACTCGCCACAGGCGCGGGCATCGTCGGTACCAGAACGCTCGGTACCGATGCAGCGTCCGAGGGTGACGTCGCGGCCCCGTGGTCTCCGCCAGCTCGCAACATCACGCCGGTCGCGACCAGAGCGACGAGCCCGAGTCCTCCCGCCCCGATCCACACGCGACGGTTCCCTCGGGAAGGGACCCCGGCCGGCTCGCTGGAGACCGGCTGCGCGGTGGTCAGCCCGATGTGCCGCCGCGATGGCTGCGTCATCACGTGCGCCGGAGGCGTTTCCCGCGATTCCATCGTGTGAATCCGCGTCGGCTCGTTCTCCGAGCTGACAGGAGACTCCGTCGACGGGCTCACTATGGGCGTCGTTATGGGCGCCGTTCGCACGGGGGGAGGTCTGCTCGCCTCGGTCGGTCCGAATCCGCTCGGAGGCTTGCCCGATAAGAGGTCGGCCAGCCCGCGGCGCGAGAGCCCATCACCGAACGTGGCGTGGATCGCTGCGGCCAGACCTTTCTGCATGACCTTGGCCGTCGGCCAACGGGCCGACTTGTCGAACGCCAAGGCGCTGTCCACGAGCTGCACCACCTCCTTGGACGCATCGGGCATCACCGTGGCGAACGAGGGCGCGGGAGTCGTCGCCGCCTGGACAACGATGTGCTGGGCGCTTTCCCCCTCGTGAATGAAGCGTCCGGACGCGAGCGTGAAGATGACCGCCCCCACCGCCCAGAGGTCCGACTGGCCATCGATCGCGCTCGTCTTCCCGAGCGCCTGCTCCGGTGACATGAAGGCCGGAGTCCCCATGACCATGCCCGTGCTCGTGGCGGAGCTGTTCGCGACGTCCTTCAACCGCGCGATGCCGAAGTCGAGCACCTTGATCTGTCCCTCGGTCGTGAGAAACAAGTTCGCCGGCTTGATGTCACGATGAACGATGCCGCGCTCGTGAGCCGCCGCGAGCACGTCGAGGAGCTGGTGGGCGATGGCGAGGACGGCCGCCAAGGGGAGCCGGTGCCGGTGCTTCTCCCACAGGTCCTCGACCGTCGTTCCCGTCAGCAGCTCCATGACGAGGAAGGCGGAGCCATCCTCGGCAATGTCGTCATCGTGGACGGCCACGGCGCCGGGGTGCTGCACCTGGTTGGCGACGTAGCCTTCCCGCAGGAAGCGCGTGCGGATGTCCGTCCGCAGCGAAAGCTCGGGGTGGAGCATCTTCACGGCGAACCGCTTGCTGTTGCGGTGCGTGGCCTCGTAGACGGAGGCCATCCCGCCCACGCCGAGCACGCGATCGAGGCGGTACTTGCCGTCCAGGACGGTGCCGACCCGCGTCCGGGCTCGTACGGTTAGTTCGTCTTCGACGGTCACGTCGTCGCCCCCATGCGCGAGTCCGACACCAAGTCGGGCCTAGCTGTCGTGATCCCCAACGTCTTGCCGGTTAATTCCGCAAAGGATTTGGAGGGGGCGAGCGCGTAGAAAGCCCGATGGCGCGCGGTATAGCGCAGGCGGGATCGTGCGCAAGGTCAGATTGGTGTCGAGCGTGGGCCTGGGCGAGTTCGCGTTCGAGGAGGAGGGCCACGGCGTTGATGCCGTCGTCTCCCAGGGAGGGGAGGCAGCCGAGTCGGAACTGTCCGAGCACGCCGGCTGCGATGTCGTCGGTCGCGAGGCAGCCGTGACGGCGGAGCAGCAAGTCGAGGGCGCCGCGCATCCAGGCGACGCCGAGACCATTGCCGTCGAACAGCAGGTGACGCTCGCTCGGGAGCCATTGCCCGGCGATGAGGTCGAGTGCCTGCCGGAGCCAGAGGGCGGGGTCGGCAGAGCGCGCGCGCCTGTCGTGGTCGGCCTCGTGGCGCTGTCGGCGCAGGCGCTCCTGGAGGGCGCGTGAGGCGTCGCCGGAGGCGCGTCGGCGGCGGTGCTCGGCGAATTCGTTGCGGACGAGAGCGGCGAAGTAGCGGTCGACCGCGCGCACGTCGGGGGCGCCGCGCATCAGGAATCGGTTTCGCAGGCTGGCCTCGGCCGAGCGCAGGACCTGCAGCGGGTAGCGCCGGTACTGTTCGACGAAGCGCGTGGCCGATGTCGAGAAGAGGAAGAGCCCATGCAGATGGGCGAGCAGCAGTCGCGCGCTGCGGTCGGTGGCATGAGCAGCCTCGCGGGCATGGGCGGCGGCGCGGACAAGGGTTTCTTCGCTGGCGTCGCCGGTGGCCTCGACCGCGCGGCGCGTGGCCCGGGCGCCGGCCTGGTAGGCGCGCAGGGCAGAGGCGACGAGCAGGCGAGCGAAGGGGATGGCCAGGTCGGCCGAACGAAGCGGGGGCACCAGCTCCGCGAGCCTGTCGGAGAGCGAGAGCAGGGGGGAGAGGACTTCCTTGAGCGAGCCGAAGCCACGCTCGACGGTGGATTTGCCCGTTGGGTCGCCCTCCTTCTGCGGGGCGTGCTCGGCGTGCAGCTCGTCCAAGGCGCGCGTGGTGGCCGCCGCCATGTACGGCGTGCCCTGGTCGGTGAGGGCCTGAATGCCAGGGCAGTCGCGCAGCACGACGCGCAGGGCGTCGACGACGTGGTCGGCGCACTCGCGCGTGTCGATGACGACCGCGTCGAAGAGGCTGCGATCGCGACCGCCGATGTCCTGCACGCCGACGAGCTTGAGCGGGACGCCGAAGACCGACAGGTCGGTAGTGTCGGCGCCAACTTGGGTGCCCGGCAGGAACACATCGAAGCGGAAGCGGGGGCGACGCGGCGGTCGCGGGGGAGGCGGTGTCGGTGGCGACGGCGGGGATGGGGGCGGCGTGGTGTGCGCCACCGGGGGGTGGGCGAGCCAGTGGCGCAGGGTGCGCTCGGGCAGCGAGAGGGCCTTGCAGAAGGCGCTCTTGGTGAGCGAGGGCAGTTGGGTCGAGAGGCGTTGCCAGGCGCCGACGAGGAGCGCACGGACGGCGGGGCGGCGCAGCGGGACGATGGCCAGGGCGGCGGAGGCGACCGAGAGCAGAGCGCGCAGCGTCACCAGCTCGGCGTGCAGCGGGTCGTCGATGCGAGCCGGTCGGCCCCGGCGGGTCAAGGTGTCGACGACGTCCGTGAACGGGCGTGCGAGACGGGAAGCGAGCCGACTGACGCGCTCGGGGCTGAGGGCTGCGGCGCTGGCAGCTTCGCCGACACCCACGGCGAGCCAGTCGGGTCGCTCGCGGTGGACCAGAGCGACGCAGAGGATGGTGAGCAGAGACGTCGTGTACACCCTGCATGAGCCCCGTT
>PLYU01000337.1 GCA_003153495.1 Myxococcales bacterium | reverse complement strand
GATCGGCGTCTACGGGACGCGCACGGCCCCGGCTCCGGTCGACGAAGCGACGCCCGCGGCAGACGACGTCCTCGCGCGCATCGTGGTGGCCTGGGAGCAGGCGGCCGACCCGGCGCGGGCGGCGGGCGTCCGCGTGGTGCATCCCCGCGTCGGGGTGGCGCTGGGGGCCGGCGGCGGCGCGCTCGCCAGGATGGCAGCGCCCTTCAAGTGGTTCGTCGGCGGCCCGATCGGCACCGGCGCGCAGTGGGTGAGCTGGGTCCACCTTCGCGACGTCGTGCGCGCGCTGCTCTTCGCGGTCGACGGCGAGGCGCTCTCCGGCTCCGTGAACGTCGTCGCGCCGGAGCCCGTCACCATGAACGAGTTCGCCCGCGCCCTGGGCGGGGCGCTGAAGCGTCCCTCCCTCCTCCGCGTCCCGCCGATCGCTCTGAAGCTCGCGCTCGGCGAAGGGCTCTCGCAGGTCCTCCTGACCGGCCAGCGCGTGCTGCCGACGAAGCTCCAGGCGGCGGGCTTCTCGTTCCTCTTCCCTCGCATCGATGCTGCTCTGGCCGACTTGCTCTAGAGAAGTCGAACCGCGGAGGCGCAGAGGACGCCGAGGTTCAAGTCAACCCGTCGGGGGAATGCTCCGGCGGGCGGCGCGACGGGCGGCACGGCGCGACAGGCTCAGGGCGCTCTCGACGAGCGCGATGACGACGTAGCAGGACAGCAGCCAGACGAGCACGAACGCCGGGCGCGTCTNNGCAGGCTCACGATCGCGCTCGACCCGACGGCGAACGCTACGAGGGCGAAGGTGCGCGCGTTGAGGTGCAGGTCCTTGAAGCTCCGGAACTGGATCGTCGAGACCATCAGGAAGCTCAGGAACGCGGTCAGCGCGATCATCGCCCAGACGTACCGGGGGCCGTGCAAGCTCAGCTCGCCGGCCATCGCGTGGTTCGCCAGGACGAGCGAGATCAGGATCCCGGCCGCACCCGGCACGGGGAGGCCCACGATGTACTTCCCGGGCTTGGTCGGCGCGCCTTTCTCGCCCATCGACAGGACGTTGAAGCGCGCCAGCCGGACAACGCCCGCCGCCGCGAACAGGAACGAGGCGATCAGGCCCTCGAGCGGACGCTGCCATAGCGACCACTTGAAGACGAGCAGGCCGGGGGCCACGCCGAACGAGATGGCATCCGCCAGCGAGTCGATCTGCAGCCCGAACGCGCTCTGGGTCTTCGTGAGCCGCGCGACGCGCCCGTCGAGCATGTCGAAAAACAGAGCGAATACGAGCAGAAGCGACGCACGGTAGTAGTCGTCGTCGCCCTGGGCCGTCGCGGTGATGCGGATGGAGTCGAACCCGCAGAACACGCTCGAGAGCGTGATCATGTTCGGCAAGAGAAACAGCGTCTTGCGAAGGTCGAGCTTGCGAGCGGAGGGGGGCACCGGAACCGCACGATCCTCTCCCAGAAAGGCCAGCGCGTAAAGGCGCCCCTCCCGGGCCGCGAGAAATTGGCCCGGGGACCCGACCCGGCCTTACGCTTCGGGGTGGATGAGACCCCATGCGCTTGTTCCCGGGGCCGCCGCGCTGGCCGTGGCCCTCCTCGCCGGTTGCGCTCGCAGCGCCGAGGAGCGCCAGCTCGACAGCATGCGCGACGAGATCGACCGGCTGCAGACCTCCCGCGACCAGGCGGACGAGGCCTTGCTCCCGCCCGATCCCGCGGATCATCCCGTGGCCACCGTCCCCGCCCGTCAGCCCGCGCCGGCGATGACGCCCTCCCTGAACGCGGTGAGCCTCGGCCCCGAGAGCGCCCCGGTGAGCAGCGACTACGCGGACACCGAGGACTCCACGCCGCGACCCACCCTGCGGGTCTTCGGCTCGGCGCGCCGTGGCCGATCGCACGATCGCGACGAGGTGGTCGAGGAGACCCTCCCCGACGAGGCCGCGACCTCGCAGGCGCCGGCGCCCCGGCCGAGCGCCCTCGACCCCGAGGCGAAGCGCGCGTACGACGCCGCGCTGTCGCTGGTGAATGGCAAGCAGTTCGACAAGGCCCTCGACGCCTTCGCGGCCTTTCTCATCAAGTGGCCGGACCATCCGTACGCCGACAACGCCATGTACTGGCGAGGCGAGTGCTACTTCGCGCGCGGCGAGTACCTGAGCGCGTCCGAGCAGTTCGAGGGCGTGCTGGCCCGATTCCCGGCCGGCAACAAGGTGCCCGACGCCCTGCTCAAGCTCGGCATCACGAGCCAGAAGCTCGGCAACCCGGTGAAGGCGAAGGAGTGCTTCGACCAGCTCGCCCGGCAGTACCCGCAGACCGAGGCGGCGCACCGCATTCCCCCCGTCACCGCTCCGGCGGCCACGCCGCCCGGACCAGCCTCCGAGGACCACCGATGACTCGCCGGCACTTCGCATCGAACACGCCCCGGCGGAGCCCGGGCCGCGCTCTCCGACGTTACTCCGCCGCGTTCGCGCTCGGTGTTCTCGCCCCGGCCGTCGCGCAGGCGCAGGTAGGCCCCGATATGGGCGGCGCTCCGGCCCCGGCCGCGCCCGCACCGGCGCCCAACCAGCCGCAGGTCCCGAGCTACCCGGTGCCGTTCGGGATGGGCAGCCCGCAGGCGCCCAACGGCACGATCGGCGGCGGCAACGCCACCGAGTCGAGCTCCCACCCGATCACGGGCGACGAGCAGGACACGTTCGACCTCGTCCCCGGGGCCAGCGGCGGCGCCGGCGGCGGCGCGAGCGGAGGCTCGCTCCGTGGCGACAAGAACGGCCCGATCTTCGGCGCTCCCGGCGCTCCCGGCCTCGTATCCGGCGCGCCTACCGGGGCGCCGCCCTCGACGCACCTCGTGGTCCGCGGCGACACCCTCTGGGACATCTGCGGCCACTACTTCGAGAACCCGTACCAGTGGCCGCGGATCTGGTCCTATAACCCCCAGATCAGGAACCCCCACTGGATCTTCCCCGGCGACGAGCTGCGCCTGAAGGAGGGCGCAGCCGGCGCCTCCGCCACGGCGGCGGGCGGTGGTGGGGCGGCCGGCGGAGCCCCCGGATCCGAGAAGGCCTTCTCGCTGACCGACCGCCGGCGCGTGGTGCCGGCCCAGACGATCTTCCTGCGTGACCTGGGCTGGTTGCAGGACGAATCGGACGAGGTCTGGGGCGACATCAGCGGCTCCGACCGCGACAAGATGTTCCTGATGGACACCGACGAGGTCTACCTGGGCATCAAGCCGGGGCACGACGTCAAGCTCGGCCAGGAGCTCAGCGTCTTCCGGCCCCGCCAGACCGCCGCCTCCGGGATGATCATCCAGATCCTCGGCACCGTGCGCGTCGACCAGTGGAGCCCGGAGAACCGCGTGGCCAGGGCCAAGGTCGTCGAGTCGCTCGACGTGATGGAGCGCGGCGCGATCGTGGGGCCGATCCCGCGCCGGTACGAGGTCGTCCCGCCCCGGCGCAACGAGGCCGAGGTGCAGGCTCACGTGCTCGCCAGCGTCCACCCCGTGCTCTTCTACGGCGAGAACCAGATCGTCTTCATCGACAAGGGCGACGCCGCCGGCCTCAAGCCGGGCAACCGCCTCTTCGTGGTGAGGCGCGGCGACGCCTGGCGTCGAAGCCTCGTGACGCCCGGCGCCGGCTACCGAATCTCCACGGACGACGAGAAGCCCATGCCGCCCATGGAGAAGACGCCTGGCGCCAGCCGCTCGGAGGAGAAGTACCCCGAAGAGGTCGTCGGCGAGCTGCGGGTGCTCGAGACCAAGAAGGACAGCTCGGTGTGCCTGATGACCCAGTCGAAGCTCGAGATCGAGCCTTACGACGTGGCTGTGGCGCGAAAGGGATACTGAGGGTAGAAGCGCGCTGGCGTGCGCCCGGCCATCCGTCTAGCGAGCCCGGTCCTCCTCGTTCTCTCGCTGGTCGCGGCCGCCGGGCCACGACCCGGGCGACCCCTCGCGCCGCACGTCGACGCCCCCGCGGCCGACGACATGGACGACGTGGGCGACGACGGGGCCGAGCCCGCCGGCGACGGGGACCAGGCCGAGGTCGGCGGTTCCGACGACGCGCCGGACGTCGACGACGACCTCTCGGAGGCCGAGGGCGACGCGGGCAAGCGCAAGCGCCCGCGCGGCGGCTGCACCTCGAACATGGTGCGCGTCGGCGAGTTCTGCGTCGACCGCTACGAGGCCCCCAACCGCCGCGGCGCCAGGCCGCTCACGATGCAGTCGGCGACGGAGGCCGCGGCCTGGTGCTCCGACCACCACAAGCGCCTGTGCACCGAGGACGAGTGGATCGCGTCGTGCGAGGGAGAAGAGCGTCGCGCCTACCCTTACGGCAGCGAGCACGTGGACGGCCGGTGCAACGACGACAAGCCGTGGCAGAAGGTCGACGAGGGGACGTTGGCGAAGTGGCCCGCCCGCGAGGCGCAGGCGCACGCCAAGGAACTCTACCAGGCGGCGCGGAGCGGGGCGAAGCGTAAGTGCGTCTCGCAGGACGGCGTCCACGACCTCACCGGGAACGTCGAAGAGTGGGTGGTGCGCACGCGCGAGCACGAGAACGACTGGCCGTACCTGCTGGTCGGCTGCTACTGGTCCGGCTGCTACGGGGGCGGCAAGCCGACGTGCCACTCGACGAACGACGCGCACGGGCCGGAGTTTCGCTTCTACGAGACAGGCTTCCGCTGCTGCAAGGACGCCCGACAGACCAAGGAGAAGTGACGCCAATGACGCCCGACGACCTCAGCGTCACCCACGCGTACGCGGACATCAACGGGCTGCGGATGCATTACGTCGAGAAGGGCTCCGGCCCGCTCGTCGTCCTGCTCCACGGCTTCCCGGAGATGTGGTGGTCGTGGCGCTACCAGATCCCTGCGCTGGCCGACGCAGGCTTCCGCGTCGTCGCGCCGGATCTCCGCGGGTATGCCGACACCGAAGCGAAGGGCCCCTACGACATCGACACGCTGCGCGACGACGTCGTCGCGCTGCTCGACCATCTCAAGGCCGAGCGAGCGATCGTCGTGGCGCACGACTGGGGCGGCGCGCTGGCCTGGCACCTCGCCGGCACGCGCCAGGAGCGCGTCTCTCGGCTGGTCGTCATGAACTGCCCGCACCCGGCGGTGTTCATGAAGGCGCTCTTCGGCAAGTGGAGCCAGATCAAGCGCAGCTGGTACATGTTCTTCTTCCAGCTGCCCATCCTGCCCGAGCGGATGCTCACCGCGAACGGAGGGCAGGGGGCCGTCCGGGCGCTGCGCGCGATGGCGGTGGACAGGGCGCACTTCGGGCGCGAGGAGCTCGAGCCGTTCGCCGCGGCGGTGCGTAAGCCCGGGCGCGCGACCGCGATGATCAACTGGTACCGGAGCGCCGTCCGCGCCGGCCTCCGCGCAGGCCGGAAGGGGCTGCCCCCGGGCGGAACGATCACCGTGCCCACGCTGCTGATCTGGGCCATGCAGGACACGGCGCTGGGGTACGACGACGTGGTGCCCGGGGTCGAGCGGTACGTGCCCGGCATCGAGATCCAGAAGATCGAGGGGTGCGGGCACTTCGTCCAGCAGGAGCAGCCCGAGCAGGTGAACGCCCGGCTCATCGAGTTCCTGAAGCGGCGGTGAGACGGCGGTACGCGCTGAGCCAGGAGCTCGCCGACCATCTCTGCCCGGCGCGGTGGACGTGATGACCTGCCTGCGATCGCAGCCGCCGGATCAGCTCATGGCCTGGATGCCGCCGAGCGGAGGGCCGACGAGCACCTCGTGCTCGCCGATCCGACTGTGGCAGGAAGCCACCTGTCGCAGTCGGATTGCGACTTCTGGAACAGCCTCAACAGCGGCGCGACCGCGTCGGACGCCGGGCCGGCTGAAGGCGGCCTCGTCGCTGACGAGCCAGGCGCGGCGCATACATCGCTCCGGGGTCGAGAGAACGCTTTCTCGGACCGCGGAGGTTGACCGTGACGACGCCCCAGACTCACCTTCGGCATGCATGTTGCTTCCAAGGATCACCAGAGCGACGAAACCCAAGCTTGAGCCACTCGGAGAATCCAGTCATGAAACACAAGACGAATGGCACTCACACCCCGCGCGCGTCGATCGCGGCAGCTCAACGGCTGCGGCAGAGCACGAGCGCACGAACGGCGGCGGTCGCGGGCGCGGCTGCCTTCGGAGTCGGCGCCGTCACGTCCATCATCGTCATGAGAAGGCCCATCGGCCGCGCTCTGAGCGCAGCGGCGGCGCAAGGGGCGGCCCTCGCCACCCGCCTGCCGGCTCCCTCTAGGCTCCTGGTGCTCGCCGGGTTGCGACGCCAGCCGTCGCCCATGTGGGCGTTCGTACCCGTGGTCGGCGCGTCGCTTGCGGCCATCGCGCTGGGGTCTGCGGTCGTCTTCTGGCTGACGCGCGATGCCCGCCGCGAGAAGGCCACGTTGGCCGGCGGGCTCTCCGTCGAGCCGGTCGTCAGCGCGGTCTCCTGAGACGAGGTGAGAATCATGGCCACTATGTCGAGAGCTCAGAGACACGAGAGTTCCGAGACGCACGGCTCGGCGAACGGTCACTCAGCGGGCGAGAGACGCAGCACTCCGCTGGAGGATGCTGTCCGCACGGCGCGCTCGCTCCCGAGCCGGGCACGCGAGAAGATGCGTGACAGCCCCTACACCACGCTCGCTGCGGTCGCCGGCGCGTCCTTCCTTCTCGGCACGCTACTGGGCTCGCGCGTCGTGCGCGCGATGTTGCTCGCGGTCGGCCCCTACGTCGCGGTGCAGCTGATCGGCGGAGAGGTTGGCGAGAAGGCGCGACGGTACGCTGCAGACCTCGTCCGACGCTTCAACGAGGACGCGAAGCAACGGGCGTGACCCCGGTCGATGGTCAGGCCGTCGCCGAAGCGACCCTACTTCAGCCGC
Organism: Myxococcales bacterium; assembly: GCA_003153495.1. Lineage (GTDB taxonomy): Bacteria > Myxococcota_A > Polyangia > Polyangiales > Polyangiaceae > Palsa-1150. The sequence continues at coordinate 24,087 of PLYU01000337.1, read as the reverse complement.
CCGTCCAGCGCCACGGCGGCATTCGCCATCATCGTGGCCTCGCGGATCAGCTGAAGCGCGGCCCTCTGGTCGCTGCCCGTGGGCGTGTTCGTCAGGATGGCCTCGGCGAAGTGCTTCGCGGCCGCGTGGATGGCGTCGTAGTGGACCACTTTCTCGGGGGTCGGGGCGTGGTGCGTGAAGACGTACTCGGGATCGAACTCGGCGTTGGGCACGGGAGGCTCCTCTCGTCGGGCTACCTGGGGCCGACGCGACCCAGAGTGCCACGAGACCGGGCAAGTGCGGAGCTGAAGAACCCTCAGAAGACCTCGTCCAGAAGCAGGTGGCCCACGCTGTAGCGGTTGTCGCCCGAGACCGGGACTACGGCGAGTCTGTCGCCGCTCTCGAGCACGAGGTCCTCTGGCAGCCAGACACGGCGCGACGCCAGGCCGCCGCCGTTGGGGGCAGCGCCTGCCAGGCCGGGCCACAGCCCGGCTCACGCGCCTGGACATGGCCGCTCTTGCTCTGTATTCCCGGGCTGCGTGAGGCTCGAGGCGTTCCTGGCTCTTCTGGTCCTCCTGGGAACGGCGGGCCGGGCGATGGCGGGCCCCGAGACCGCGCTCCGCGAGTTCGCCGGCGGTCAGGTGAAGAAGGGCGTGCGCACCATCGGGATGGGCGGCGACGGCGCCACCACCGGGAACTACGCGCTCGTCTACAAGGACGCGGGCGGCGCCATCTTCGACCAGGGGGTCGTCCGCTTCCAGGACACGGGCAACCTCTTCACGTTCAGCGCGCTCGGCTTCACGACGCCGCGCTTCTGGGACGACGCGGCGTTCTACGCGATCGCCCTCGGGCAGCAGGGCAACGGCGTCCGGGTCTGGGACTTCACGGCGCCGAGCCCCGGCAAGCCGCCGTCGACGGGCGACGTCTCGGACACCTCCGTGTTCGTGAAGCTGGCCAAGCCGCTCGGCAAGTCCTGGAGCGTCGGGGTCATGGGGGCGTTCGAGCTGTCGCAGGCGCTGCTGCTGCCCGACGGCGGCGCGCCGCCGATCCGCTTTCACACGGCGTACTTGCCCTCGGGGGGCGCGGGTCTTCACTGGCACCCGGACGAGCACTGGCAGGCTGGCGTCCGCGTCATCCTGAATCACGACGAGGAGACGCGCACCCAGGGGGGCGCGTCGAAGTCGGGCCTGCTCCGTTCGTACGAGTACCGCCTCGGCGTCGCTTACTCGCCCTGGAAGGGGACGCTGCTGGACGTGGGCGGAGACGCGCTGGACCGGTCCAACGGGCTCGAGGGGACGTCCACCTTCGACGTCCACCCCACGATCGGCGCCGAGCAGATGCTCGTCCCGCGGCGCGTGTGGGCGCGCGCGGGTCTGGACGAGACGACGTGGACGACGGGCTTCAGCGTCGCGCTGCCCCCGGTGAAGCTCGACGTCGCATACCTGTACAACCTCGGCGCCGCGCGCACGCAGGACGTCTTCGGCAAGCGCAACACGAGCCTGATCGCGACGCTCAACTTCCAGTACGACGCGCTGTTTGCGAAGAGGTGAGGGGCGAATCAATCGTACCGCTCGGTGTGCACCTGCTGCCGCGGCAGCCCCATGTCCTTGCGCAGCAGCTGCCTCACCGACCCGACCATGCGCTCGAGGCCGCACACGTAGGCGTGCGGCGCGGCGCCGCCTTGCGCGGCGAGCTCCGCCCAGAGCTCCTGCACGTGCGTCTGCACGTAGCCCTTCCGCCCCGTCCACGACGCGCCAGGCTGCGACAGCGTCGGCACGAAGCGGACGAAGGGATGCGCGCGCGCCAGCTCCCGGAGCTCCTCGCCGTAGATCACGTCCCCCTCGTGACGCACGCCGAGCACCAGCCACATCGGCACCTGCGAGGCCGCGGCGACCGCCGCGCGCATCATGCTCCTCATGGGCGTCATCCCCGTGCCCGTCGCGATCATCAGGGAAGGGGAGGCCGACGCGAGCGGGCGCGTGAAGAACCCCTGCGGACCGACGAACGGCAGCGTGGCTCCCGGCTCGAGCGCGTGCAGCCACGTCGAGCCGGGACCGGCCTGCACGCGCGTGACCGCGAGCTCGAACCGCGGCGAGCCGTCGGGCGCCGACGCGAGCGAGTACGAGCGATTGAGCCCGGGGGCGGCGTCGAGCTCGACCGGCAGCAGCGCGTTCACCCACTGCCCGGGCTCGAACGCCATCGGCCGCCCGTCGACGCGCTCGAAGGTGAGCTCGCGCACGCTCGGGGCGAGCGGGCGCGTCTTCACGAGGCGGGCCTCGAACGTCGGCGGCAGCATCGCCGATTAACTAGACTCTTTCACCGGGCGGCGCACCGGGACCGCCGGGGCCCTGAGCGACAGCGCCTCCGCGCGGTACGCGTAGCTGGCCTTCACGCGCGAGAGCGAGCGCATCGTCCGCTCCATGCGCAAGAGGGCGTCCAGAGTGTCGTGCGTGGTCAGCGACCGCGCCCGCGCCTCGACGAGGACCGGCTCGATCGCCGCCGTGGCGTCGCGCGCGTGGAATACGGCACCCGGCAAGAGCGCGACGACCAGCGGCGAGTCCAGGCCGACGACGCGGGCGTCGAACAGCTGCCCGGACGAGGCGCCGAGCTCGGCGAGCGACGCGTCGTCGACGAGCGTCAGGGCGAGCTCGGCCCCGCTCCACGCGTCGACCAGCAGCCGGCCCTCTGCCCGGAAGATGCCCCGGTGCGCGCGCTCGAGCGGCGCGAGCCAGGCCTTCTCGACGCTCTCCAGCTCGTCCTCGACCTCGCGCCCGAAGCGCCCGCGCGTCACCGCGTCGCACCAGAACGTGCGGCTCCTCTCCTCGAACCAGGCGTCCTCCGGCGCGAATGCCCCCGTCCCGGCCTCGAAGGCCGCGCGCATCTCGGCCACCCGGAGCGCACGCTGCCGGGCCCCTCCAAGCTCCACGATGCGCGCCACCGTTTCGAACACGCCCATGGGTGCGCGCTGGTGTACTCTCGGAGCCAGGGCCATGGCCATGGAAAACCGGCTCTTTTTCCCCCAGACCGCCCTCGATCAGTGGATCCTCGACGGCACCGCCGACCTGAGCGACGGGGAGCTGCGCATGTCCGGCGAGGGCCGGAGGTACCGCCTGGCCGACGCGGTGCGGGTGCTGCGCGAGGTGACCGAGACCGGCGACGCGCACGGCCTGGTCGGCCGCGTGAAGCCCCGCGCGTCGCTCGAGGAGCAGGGCGCCGAGATCGTCGAGACCTCCATGCTCATCCGGGACACCGCGTACGACGTGGAGCCGGGGTGGGTCGGCCTCCCGCTGGGCAAATGAGGGTGCGGGGCCGCCGATCCGGCCCGGATCTGGCGCAATCGCCCGGGACGTAGCAGGATCCCGTCAGATTGACCGCCCAGCTAGCCAACCTCCTCTTCGGCGCCACGGCGGTGGTCTATGCCTTCGCTTCGGTCCTGTTCGTCGCCGACCTGCTCGGTCGCGCCCGCGCCCTGGCTGGATGGGCTCCGCGGCTCGTCGCCGTCGGGGTGCCGCTGCACGCGGCGCACATCGTGGTCTGGTCGCTCGTCCTCCACGTCTGCCCGGTCGAGGGCATCCACTTCGCCCTCAGCGTCGCCTCGATGCTCGCCTGCTTCGCGTACGTGCTCGCGCGGTCGCGCTACCGCGTCGACGCCGTGGGCGCGTTCGTCGCCCCCCAGGCCCTCGCGTTCCTCCTCGCCTCGCGCTTCGTCGGCACCGTCGCGGACGAGCCCCGACTGCGCAGCGCGTTCCTCCCGTTCCACGTCGTGTCCAACCTGCTCGGCATCGCGCTCTTCACCCTCGCGTTCGCCGCGGCGGTCGCGTACCTGGTGCAGGAGCACCGCCTGAAGTCCAAGCACTTCGAGGGGGTCGAGCGCCTCCCGCCGGTCGACGCGCTCGATCGCGCCGAGCACCGGTTCCTCGCGCTCGGGTTCCCGCTGCTCACGATCGGGATCCTGACGGGGACGATCTGGGCCCGCGAGATCGCCGGCGGCACGGGCATCGCGCGCGCGAGCATCGCCTACGCGTCGTGGGTCCTCATAGGCGGCGTGCTGCTGCTGCGCGCCGCCGCGGGCTGGCGGGGGAGGCGCGCGGCCGTCGGGACCATCCTCGGGTTCGGGCTCTCGATGGTCGTCATGCTCATGTATCTGGTGCGCGGCCTCTGGGGTGGCCACTCGTGATCGTCGTCGTCGGGCTCTCGCACCGGACGGCACCCGTGCAGGTGCGCGAGCGCCTCGCGGCCGGAGCGGACGCGCTGCCTGCCGTCCTCGCGAGGCTCGAGGCCCGCGGCGAGCTCGCGGAGGCCATGTTCCTGTCGACGTGCAACCGCGTCGAGGTGGTCGCGCTGGCCCGCGGTGAGGCCGGCGTCGACGCCGCGCTCGCGGCCATCCGCGAGGAGCTCGCGCGCCAGGGGGGCGCCCCGGGCGGCGACGACCTCTTGCCTTATCTCTACGACAAGCGCGGCGACGAGGCTGTGAGGCACGTGTTCCGCGTCGCCGCGAGCCTCGACTCGATGGTGCTGGGCGAGCCGCAGATCCTGGGGCAGGTCAAGGAGGCCTACGAGGCCGCGCTCGCCGCCGGCGCGCTCAAGGGGATGCTCGGGCGCTGCATCAGCCAGGCGTTCACGGTCGCCAAGCGCGTCCGCGCGGAGACGGCCATCGGCGCGGGCGTGGTGAGCATCTCGAGCGTCGCGGTCGATCTGGCCCGCCGCGTCTTCGGTGATCTCAACGATCACGCCGTCCTCCTGCTCGGTGCGGGCGAGATGGCCGAGGCCGCAGCGCGCAGTCTGGGCAAGGGCGCGCGCAGCCTGAGCATCTGCAACCGGAGCTTCGACCGGGCCGCGGCCCTGGCGAGCGACATGAACGCTGCGGCGGTCCCCTGGGACGCCCTCGAGCGGGGGCTGGTGGACGCGGACGTCGTGGTGGCGAGCACGGCCAGCCCCACGTACGTCGTGACCCGCGACATGGTCCGGCGCGTAATGAAGGCCCGCCGGGGGCGGACGCTGCTGTTCGTCGACATCGCCGTCCCCCGCAACGTCGAGCCGGCGGTCCACGAGCTGGACAACGTCTACGTCTACAACGTCGACGACCTGGAGCGAGAGGTCGCCCGCGGGCTCACCGCCCGCCGGGGCGAGCTCGAGGGGGCCGAGAAGATCGTCACCCAGGAGGTCGGCCAGTTTCTCGCCTGGACGCGCGGGCTCGAGGTCCAGCCGACCGTCGTCGCGATGCGGGCGAAGGCGCGCGCGGTCCTCTTCTCGGAGCTCGAGCGGACCCTCGCGGGCCGCCTCAAGCACCTCGCCGAGGGGGACCGGGCGGCCCTCACCCAGATGCTCGAGAGCGCGGCGAACAAGCTCCTCCATGCCCCCACCACCAAGCTCAAGGCCCGCGCCGTCGAGGGCGACGCGCTGGAGCTCGCCGCGGCGGTGAGGTTCCTGTTCGACCTGAAGGAAGTCGGTCCGGCGAAGGACGGCTCGCAGGGCACCTCCGAGGCGACCGCCTCCGACGGCGACGAGCGTTTGCCGAACTGAGCCAAACCGGCACGTGAGCACGGCAGGGCTCTTCGGGAAGGGGTCACCCTTCACCAGGAGATCACGAAGTTCCCGTAGTCGGCCGCGCTGTCGCTCTGCGTCTGATCGCCGTCCGACATCAGCCCCACTCCCTGGAAGTCAGGCACCGCCGCGTCGACGTTCCCGTCCTCGAAGTGCCGGCGAAACTCCTTCTTCAGGTCGATCTCCTCGGCTTGCCACACGTTGGTCGGGCCGCCGGACTCGAGGATGACCGTGTCCTGCGCCAGAAACAGGTTCCGCTTGCGGTCACATGTCCACCCCTTCGGGCCGACAGAGCTCCACACGTACTTGAGCGTGTACCAGCGCAGACCCCGCTTCCAGGTGAGGTAGACGACGCCCGCAGAGTCCCCCCTGTCCTTCGCGCACTCGTTGCCGCCCCGCGGCAGAGCCATCGCGCGCCACTTCCACCCGACCGCGCGCGCCTTCGAGCGCGCTTCGCCGCCCACCTGGAACCCGAGCACCATCGTCCTCGCGGGGGGCCGGTACCGCGCGCGGATGAACGGCATGACCGGGTCGTGCACGACAGCGTAGTAGTTGACCGGGCCGGAGTCGCGCTCGACGACCCGCCACTGCCCGACGTCGACGGAGACTCGATGCGCGGGCAAGGGGTCGGCCGGCGCGCGGGCCGCGAGCAGCAAGACGGCGAGCGCGAGCCAGATCTGCGAGAGGGAGCGGAGACGGGAGGCCAGCTTACCGTTCTCTTAGCGCCGGTCTCCGGACACCACCACGCGCGCGATCCTACCGGCGCTTCCCGGCGGGGGCCGCCTTGGTCTTGGCCTTCGCCTTCTTGACCGGCTTCGCCTTGGCGGGGGCGCGCGATGCGCGCGCTGTCCTGGCCTTCGCCTTGGGCATGGGCTTGGGCTTCGTCTTGGCCCTGGCCGCGGTTGCCCTCGCGGAGGGCTTCCGGCTCGCCAGCGACGGCGTGGACGGAGGGATCATCGATACGATCGGCGGGCGTGGACGCGGCGCGCCGCCGCGGAGCTCGACCGGAATCACGCACTTGTGGGCGGTGTGCGTCTTGGAGAAGCTCACGACCTTGGTGTCGACCAGGCCGGCTCCCCGTATCGCCGCGAGCACGTCGGCCTCCGAGATATCCTTGCTTCCCTTCGGCCGGACCAGCCAGAGCGTGCCGGTGTCCATCATCCGCGCGCGGAGAAGCTGGAGCTTGCGCAGGGCTTCCCGGGTGTCCGCGCCGAAGAAGATGATCGGCGCACCTCCGGGAACCCGCCCTTCGGCGAGGCCCGTCGTCCGTTCGCGAAGCGCGGTGAGGAACATCGAGTCGCGCACGTCCACGACGGCGACGCGGGACAGGGGGCCGACCTCCAGTTTCTCGAATAGCCCTTTGGGTTCGGTGATCAGCCGCGCCCATCGCTCCCCGACCAGGGTACCCAGCTCGAATTGGGCTTCCTGATCGCTAGTGCGCACCAGCAACGCATTGCCGACCACCGCTACGTGGCGTATCTGATCGAAGGGAATATCCAGGCGAAATTCGCCAATGAATACGAGCCGTTCCCCTTCGAGAAGCGCCTTTCCGGTGGACGTCTTGCGTCCCAGGCGGACCGTGCATTCCGCTTCCAGTCCCATTGGCTGAGAATGGTACGCCGTCGCCGCGCGGATTACGGCATTTCTTGCGATTTGATCATCACGTGAGCAGGCTTCGCCCGAGCGCGAGACCGAGCTCCCGGGCGTCCTCCTCCGTGCCGGGCCACGGCGCCTGTCGCTGGCTCGCGCGCCAGGCCGCTCCGTCCGCCGCCGCGACGAAGGCGCGCAGATCCAGGTCCGTCCCGGCGCGACGCGCGTGAGCGCCGAGGGGGGTCCTGCAGTCCCCGCCGACCGCCGCCAGCACGCCCCGCTCGGCGGCCACGCACCTCGCGGAGTCCTCGTCCCGCAGGCGGGCCAGCAGCGCGCGGGTGGCGGCGTCTCCCTCGCGGCACTCGATGCCGAGCGCGCCCTGTCCGGGCGCCGGCAGAGAGACGTCCGTCTCCAGCACCTCCGTGGCGCGTCCCTCGAGGCCGAGCCGGATCAGCCCCGCCCGCGCCAGCACGATGCCGTCCGCGTCGCCGGCGTCGACTTTTCGCAGGCGCGTGTCCACGTTGCCCCGGAGCGGCACGATGGACAGATCCGGGCGTCGCTGCTTCAGGACCGCGGCGCGCCGCAGGCTGGACGTCCCGACGCGCGCGCCCGGAGGCAGGCCGTCCAGCGTGCGATGTCGCGGGGCGACCAGGACGTCGCGCGGGTCCTCGCGCAGGGGGATACAGGCGATGACGAGCCCGGGGGACAGAACCGAGGGCACGTCCTTGATCGAGTGGACCGCGAAGTCGGCCCGGCCGTCGACGAGCGCGTCCTCGATCTCCTTGACGAAGAGACCCTTGCCTCCGACCTCCGCGAGGGGGCGATCCACGACGCGATCCCCGGTCGTGACCACCTGCAGCTCCCGCAGGTCGAGCGACGGCTCGAGCGATCGGACCCTGTCGGCGAAGGCCCGGCTCTGGGCGAGCGCGAGCGCCGAGCGCCGCGTGGCATAGGTGAGGACGGCCATCGGGCGCCGAGCGTAGCAGCCTTGGCCCGACCCGCCGGGCCGGCGCGTGCCATAATGGCGGTCCCAAGTGCAGGCCCGCCTCCGCCTACTCTTCTTCCTGGTGTCCGCCGCCGCCGTGCTCCTGTGCGGGCGGCGCGCCGAGGCCAGGCAGAGCGCGAGCACGCCGGACCCGATGGTCCTCGACGTTCCCGGCTTCTCCGAGGCCTACTACTACAAGCCCCGGCGCAAGGCGCGGCGCCCGGTCATTCTCTACCTCCACGGCCGCGGCGCCAACGCGTTCGAGGACTGCCGCAAGTGGGCGCGCGTCGCCAGGCCCTACGGGTGGGTGGTGTGTCCCCAGGGGCCGTCACCCACCGACAGCGGCGGCCGGACGTGGAACAACGACGCCGACACCGCGAGGCGCATCGTCGACGCGACCCTGGCTGCCCTCCGGGAGAAGTACGCCGGGCGTGTCCGGCTGCGGGGCAACATCCTGATCGGGTTCAGTGAGGGGGCGTTCGTGGCCCAGCAGGTGGGCATGCGCGACCCGGCCCACTGGAACCGGTGGCTCATCCTCGCGGCCAACGACCAGTACTGGTTCGGGGACGCGCCTCAGCAGCTCGAGAAGGACAGGGCCAAGGTGAGGCGCGTCTACCTGCTATCCGGCGAGAACGACCAGGTGGCCGAGAACACCAAGCGCGCGGGCGAGATGCTCAAGACCGCTCGCATCCCTGTCAAGGTGAAGATTGCGCCCGGGCTCGGCCACGAGGTCCCGGGCGACCGGATGGTCGCGACGTACCGGCGCCCGCTCCGGTGGCTGGCCGCGGCGCGCTGAAGGTCGCGCGCTTCTGGTAGGATCCAACCCGTCGTGTCCACCCATCGACCGGCCCCTCTCCCCGCAAAAGCGAAGAAGGTCTGCGACGTCCTCATCCGGGACAAGCTGTTCGGGCCGGAGAAGCTGGAAGCGATCTTCATGCGCGTGCAGCGCGGCGGCGAGCGCGTCGAAGAGGCGGTGATCCAGCTCGGCCTGATCGACGAGCCCAAGCTGCTCAAGTCGCTCGCGGCGCACTACCAGGTGTTCTTCGTCTCGACCGAGAAGCTCGCCAAGGCCGAGCCCGGGAGGAGCACGCTCGCCCTGATCCCGCAGCGCTTCGCGGAGGAGAGCGGCGTCTGCCCGATCCAGTACGACGCCAGCACCAAGACCCTCACGGTGGTCACGGCGGATCCGGAGAACCTCGAGCTGCTCCGCGAGGTGCAATTCGCCTCCGGCGCGCGCGAGGTCAAGGCAGTGCTCGCGCGCCCCGCGTCGGTCAAGGCGCTGATCGCGAAGGCGTACGCGGGCGAGGCGTACGCGTTCCGGCTGCTCGTCGTGCAGGTGCAGCCGTCGATCCAGGCGCTCAACTTCGTGTACGAGCGCGACAACGTGGTGTTCGACGAGCCCGCGGACGAACCCTCGGTCCTGCCTCCGCCGCCTGCGCCTCCGCCCCCTCCGCTCCCGTCGAGGGCTCGCAAGTCGGATCACAGCCGCAGAGAGGCGGGCCCGCCCCCTGCGCCGCTCACGCCGCCTCCGCCCCCGGTCGCGAAGCCCTCGCCCCCCCCGCCCGCCGCTCCCGCCCCCGCTCCCCGGGCACGCGACAGGTCGTCGACGCCGCCGGCGCCGACCGACAAGGGGATCTCCAGCGGCTCGTTCCTCGAGCTGCTCCACGTCCTCGTCAGCCTGCTCGAGAGCTCCCGCGCCGACCTTCGCGGCCACTCGGCGCAGGTCGGGCGCCTCGTGCGGCAGCTCGCCGAGAAGATGGGGCTGGAGCAGGGAACGACCGCGATGATGATCGCCGCGGCGTTCGTCCACGACCTGGGCAAGATGGGCTCGTACCACCTGACGGCGTTCAACTGCGCCGAGTACGATGGGCACAAGGTTGCGGCGCAGAAGGCCTACGGGTTCCCGGCGCGGCTGCTCGAGCCCGTGCGCCTCCCCATCGAGACGATGATGGCCGCCACTCACATGTACGAGCGCTTCGACGGCGAGGGCTTCCCGGACGGGTTCTCCGGCAAGGACATCCCGCTGGGCGCGCGCGTGCTCGCCATCTGCGACACGTACGCCGACCTCACGGGCAATCCGCGCAATCCGTTCCGCAGGACGCTCTCGCCGCAGGAGGCGTGCAGCACCCTGGCGAAGCACAAGGAGACGATCTTCGACCCGAACCTCGTCGATCTGTTCAAGAACACGGTGCTCGGCGAGGAGCTGGCGGCCCGCCTGCTCGCGACGCGGACGCAGGCGCTGCTGATCGACATCGACCCCGAGGAGACGACCGTCCTCGAGCTTCGCATGATCGAGCAGGGCTTCGTCGTGAGGATCGCGCGCAGCCCCGACCACGCGCTGAAGGTGCTCGCGGAGGGGGAGACCGATCTGGTCATCTGCGAGATCGATCTCGGTCCGAGCGACGGCCTCGCGCTGCTCGCGGAGGCGCGCAAGCACCCCTGGGGCAAGGACCTCCCGTGGGTCGTGTACACGCGGAGGCAGGAGCGGGCGATCGCCCAGAAGGCCTTCGAGCTCGGCGTGGTCGACTACGTCACGAAGCCCGCGTCGGCGGACGTGCTCGTCGCCAAGCTCAAGGCGATGCTCGAGCAGCGAGCCAGCGCGAGCCCGCGCAGCGCGCAGGGCGTCAGCGGTTCGCTCCGCGAGATGGGCCTGCCCGACATGGTCCAGGTGCTCTTCCACGGACGCAAGAGCGGGAACCTGAAGATCCGCGGCCCCGAGGGAGCCGGCGAGATTCACTTCGTGGAAGGGAACGTGGTCAACGCGAGCTTCGTCGGGCTCAAGGGCGAGGACGCGTTCTACGCGATGCTCAAGCTGCAGGACGGCGAGTTCGGTCTGGACCCGTCGTTCAAGGCTGCCGAGCGGGTCATCAACCAGTCGAGCGAGGCGCTGCTGCTCGAGGGGATGCGGCGGATGGACGAGGGGCTCCTGTAGGGCGCGTACGCGTCATGCTTGGCGTGGCGATTCATGGACAGCCAGCCCCCGCTCGTCCTCTTCGATGGCGTCTGCAACCTCTGCAATGGCGCGGTCAACTTCGTCATCGACCGGGATCCCGACGCCGTCCTTCGCTTCGCCTCGCTCCAGTCCGGGGCCGGGCGCGCGGCCCTGCAGGCCCACGGAGGCGCGGCCGGCGACGGCGATCCGGACACCATCGTCCTCATCGAAGGCGGGCGCCTCTACGAGCGCTCGACGGCGGCCCTGCGCATCGCGCGTCACCTGCGCGGGCCGTACAAGCTGCTCTACGTCTTCATGCTCGTCCCGCGCGTGCTGCGCGATCGGGTCTATGCGTGGATCGCGCGCCATCGCTATCGATGGTTCGGCCGGACGGACGTCTGCCGCGTCCCCACGCCGGCCCTCCGGGCGCGCTTCCTGGACTAGCTACTACTGGAAGTCCATCAGCTCGATGTCGAACACGAGCATTCCCGAAGGCGCTCCGGGGCGCGTCGGCTTGTCGCCGTACGCGAGGCTTCCCGGGATCCAGAAGCGCGCCTTCTCGCCCTTCGTCATGAGCTGGACGCCCTCGGTCCATCCCTTGATGACACCGCCGAGAGAGAAGCTCGCGGGCTGCCCGCGCATCACGGAGCTGTCGAACATCTTCCCGTCCGGCGTCCAGCCCGAGTAATGCACAACCACCCGGCTCGTCACCGTCGGGTGGGTGGTTCCCTTGCCGGGCGTCAGGACGCGGTACGCCAGCCCGGAGGCCGTCTTCTTCGCGCTCGCCGGCGCCGCCTTCACGTCCTCCGGGACGGGGGGAGGCTTCGGACCGGGGGTGATGTCGAGAAGCTCCACGTCGAAGACGAGGTCGCCCCCCGGAGCGCCTCCGCGCGGATGCTCGCCGTAGGCCATGGCTGCGGGGATCCAGAGACGGCGCTTCTCGCCGACCACCATCAGGCCCACGCCTTCGGTCCAGCCGGGGATAACGCCGTTGAGGGGGAACGTGATCGGCTCGCCGCGCGTGACCGAGCTGTCGAACATCTGGCCGGCCTTCGTCCAGCCGGTGTAGTGCACCTTCACCTTGTCGGTGGGGGCCGGATGGTCCTTGCCCGTGCCCGGCGTCAGCACCTTCGACGCGAGGCCCGAGGCCGTTCTGGTGGCGTCGGTGGGAGCGTCGGCCACGTCGGGCGGGGCGGGGATGGTCGGGGTGGTGTCCGCCGGCGCGGGCGCCGAGGCGGCGGCAGAAGCGCTCGCCGCGGATGCCGAGGCCGTCGCCGCGGCGGACTGGGCGGCCTCGGAGGCGTGCTTGTCGCAGGCCACGGCCAACAGACAGTAAACACCGACGCACGAGAGGAATCTTCGCCCTTGCATGGGGTGCCCGTGTAGCACGAACCCGGCCGCGCGCGCCGCGGTAGAATCACCCTATACCGGCATTCGCTTCGCCGGCGGGCTGGAGAGCAGCGTAGCCGGACCTAGGGCTTCTTGCGAACGAGCACCGTCCGCTCGATCTCGAACACCTTCTCCTTGATCTTGTCCGCGCTCGCCTTGGACAGCTCGTCCGCGAAGAGATCGGCGCCGCCGTCGAGCAGCGCCGCCGGCTTCACGTTCTTGGTACCGACCAGCTTGAAGGTGACGATCCCGGTGTCCGCCGAGCGAGGCTTGCACTCGAGCACGCGGCTCGCCGCGTAGAGCGTGTCGCCGGCGATCACGCCGGCGGGGTGGGCGCCCTTGTCGAAGCCGAGCTCCCACAGCGCGTTGCCGGCCGTGTCCCGGCTCGCCAGGGAGGCGACCCAGCCGAACACGAGCCCGCCGTAGACGACGCGCGTCTTCGCGAAGCCCGTGCGCGCGTAGGGCTCCTCGAAGTGGAGCGGGTGCGTGTTGCGAAAGAGGTAGGTCAGCTGCATGTGCTCGGACTCGCTCACGGTCCGGCCGATGTCGTGGCAGACGACGATGCCCGGGGCGAAGTCCTCGAAGAACCCGGCGAACCCGGGGCCGAGCTTGCCCGGGTCGAGTGGCCTCTCGAGCTCCGCCGGCATCCGGCCCTCGCCGCCTGGCGCGCAGGGAAGGGTGCTCGCCGGAGACGCCGGGCGCGCGGCGACGTGCCCGCCCGCCTTCACGAGAACCTTGCGCTCGAACTGGCAGACCACCCGCTCGTCGTCGGCCCGGAGGACGGTGCGCACGTGCGCGACCCCGCGCTCGCCCTCGTTCGCCTTCTTCACGCCGAGGACGGTGCTGCAGGCGCGGAGGGTGTCGCCCGCGTAGCAGGCGTTCGGGAAGCGCACGTCGATGTACGCCAGGTGTGCGATGGCTTGCTCGGAGACGTCGTGGACCGAGAAGCTCAGCCCGAAGTTGAGCAGCGTGAGCGGGTGGACCGGACGGTCGCGCAGCCCGAGCGCCCGCGCGTAGCGCGCGCTCGCGTAGATCGGCGTCGCGTCGAGGAAGCTGGCGGCGCAGAACGCCTGGACGCCCGCGTCGACGGTGACCTCCCACGGGTGCTGGTACACCGCGCCGATCTCGAACTCCTCCAGCATTCGCCCGTAGCGGGGCGAGACGTAGCTCTTGGCCATGTTCCCTTACTCGACCAGCCGGCGCGCGATGACGTGCGCCTGGATCTCGTTGGCACCCTCGAAGATCGACAGCACCCGCGCGTCGACCAGCAGCCGCGACGCCGTGTACTCCTCGGCGTACCCGTTGCCCCCGTGGATCTGGACCCCTGCGTCCGCGCACTCCCAGGCCGCGCGCGTGGCGAGCAGCTTGGCCATCCCGGCCTCCAGATCGCAGCGCTTGCCGGAGTCCTTCATCCGCGCGGAGTAGAAGGTCATCTGGCGCGCGGCGTGGGTGAGCACCAGCATCCTGCCGAGCTTGCGCGCGACCCGCGGCATCTCGACGAGCGCCTTGCCGAACTGGATGCGCTGGCACGCGTACTTCGTCGCCTCGTCGAGCGCCGCCTGCGCGACGCCGGTGGCGCGCGCAGCGGTCTGGACCCGCGCGCTCTCGAAGGTGGTCATCAGGTAGCGGAAGCCCTTGCCCAGGCCGGCGTCGCCGCCGAGCAGCGCCTCCTCGGGCAGGCGGAAGCCGTCGAACGACAGCTCGTACTCCTTCATCCCGCGGTACCCGAGGACCTTGATCTCGGTGCCGCTCAGGCCGGCGTCGAGGAACTCGTCCTTCTCGGTGCCGCACTTCTTCTCGGCGAGGAGCATCGAGAGCCCGTTGTGGTCCGGCTTGCTCGCGTCGGTACGCGCGAGCACCGTCATCAGCGTGGCGCGCGACGCGTGGGTGATCCACGTCTTGTTCCCGTCGAGGCGCCAGCCTCCGCCCTCGAGGCGCGTGGCGCGCGTCTTCAGGTGAGCGAGGTCGCTCCCGTGATCCGGCTCGGTGAACACCGCCGTCGGGAGCACCGCCCCCGAGGCGATGGCCGGGAGCCAGCGGGCCTTCTGGGCCGCGGTCCCGCCGTGGAGGATGAGCTCCGCGGCGATCTCGGCGCGCGTGCCGAGCGAGCCCACGCCGATGTACCCGCGCGACAGCTCCTCGGTGATGACGCACATGGCGATCTTGCCGAGGCCCTGCCCGCCGTACGCCTCCGGGATCGTGATCCCGAAGACCCCCATCTCGCTCATCGCGGCGATGAGGTCCATGGGGATCAGGACGTCCTTGCGGTGGATGCCCTGGGCGATGGGGATGACGCGGTCGCTCACGAACTTGCGGAACTCGGTCCGCATCATCGAGAGCGTCTCGTCGTCGAGCCCGACGGGCGCCTGGGCCCCCGCCGCGTGCGCCCGCCCCAGGGCGACGTACTCGTCGCCCGAGGACTGCTTGTCGGCCCAGCGAGCGATCGCCGAGGCGCCGACGGTCGCCTCGACGTCCGCCGGGGTGAGGTACATCTCGGCGATTCCGTACGTCTCGGTCGCCCCGAGCCACACGACGCTGCGGAGGCCGCGCGCGACCTCGGCCACGTACGTCTGCGCGATCGCGCTCGACTCGGGCGTGGGGTGGGCCGTCGCCCACGCGAGGAGCTGCACGCACGCGGCCAGGTCGGTGGCCACGTACGCCAGCGCGTGCGCCGCGAGCTGGTCGCGGTCGAGCGCGGCGTTGTCGAGGACGCCCGACTTGACCACGCGGCCCCTGAGGCGCTCGTGGGCGATCTCGTAGAGCCGCTCGATGGCGTCGACCGCGCGGCGCGCGGGCTCGAGCGGGTCGACCGTCCTGGTTGCGAGGGACATCTAGGCCAGCCCCAGCTCCGCCGCCGTGGCCGCGTCCAGCTTCCCGAGCGCATAGGCCGTCTTGAGGGCGACGCGGACGATGCGGTCGGTGGCGCGGTCGGCCATCTTGCCGTCGATCATCGTCGCCCCGAGGCCCTGACGCTCGGCCGCGAGGAATGCCTTCGCCTCGGCCACGGCGCGCTCGATGAGGGCCGGGGAGAGCGAGAACACGTCGACCGCGATCTGCGTCTGCGCCGGGATGCCCGTCCACTTGCCGCGGAACCCGAAGCTGCGCGCGAGCTCGGCGTCGCGTCGGCACTCGTCCAGGGCGGCCTGCTTCTCCGCCTCGGACTTGTCCTTGGTGGGGTAGTTGACGGTCATCTCGGCGATGGCCGGGATGTTCACGCTGGCCGCGGCCTTCACGATGCGCGCGCGCGCGTGGTCGACCAGCTTGTGGTCCGCGCTGTAGGGAACGCCGACCATCCGCAGCGAGCCCCAGTAGTCGTAGGCGCCGAAGATGAGCGCGCTGAGCCGCCTCGACGAGCGCGCGATCTCGAACACCTGCTCCTCGGCGCTCACGCTCTCGATCAGCACCTGGATGCTGATCCTGCCCTCGGGCAGGCCGAACTTGCGCTCGAGCGCCGTGAGCGTGGCGTCGATGCTCCGCACTTCCTCCGGCGTCTCCGTCTTGGGGAAGATGAGGCCGTCGAGGTTCTTCCCGGCGGCCGCGACGACCACGGCGATGTCCTCGTGCCTGGGGTCGAGCGCCAGCCCGCGCGGCCGGAAGAACCGCAGGCGCGACCCCCAGTCGAGGGTGTTGAAGGAGCGGATGACGTTGGCGCGGCCCTCGGCGAGCTTCGCGTCGTCGCCCCGGGGGATGCTGTCCTCGAGGTCGAGCATGATCAGGTTGGCGGCGCTCTTGGTCGCCGCGCTCTCGACGTACCTCCAGACCGTCGCCGGGCAGGTCAGGTGCGCCATCTGCACGAGTAAGCGTGCGGGGAGGTCGATCTCCTGCTGCTCGAGGCGGGCGAGAATGCCCTGGTTGCGGTCTAGCGCGGCCTGGGTGATGGCTGCCGTGGCGGGGTCCTGCGGGGTCATGGATCTACTGTGTCTCCGGGGAGGTTCAGACGAGCTCTGATCGGGTCTTTAGTCCCGTGCGTGGGGCGTTGACCAGGCACGAGAGCTTGCCCATGTGTCGATTGTGCATCATGTCGTCGTGCGCCTTGGGGATGTCCCGGTACTCGTAGACCTGGGTCATGCACGGCTTGATCTTCCCTTGCAAGACGAGATCGTTCGCGCGCCAGCACTCCTCGGCGTGGGCGAAGTGCGACCCGATGATCTTCTTCTGGCGCATCCAGAGGTGGCGCACGTCGAACGAGAGGTCGAACCCCGTCGTCGCCGCGCAGATGACGATGCGGCCCATCTTGGCGGCCACGAAGACGCTGGTCGGGAACGTCTCCTGACCGGGGTGCTCGAACACCACGTCCGGGCCGCGCGACGTGCCCGCGGCCTTCATGAACGCCTTCCCGAACGCCTTGGCGGCGTCCATGCGCTGCTTCTTGCGCTCCGGCGTCTCGTTCGGCGTCCAGGCCAGGTGCGGGAAGTCCTTGCGGTTGATCGTGCCCACGGCGCCGAACTTCCTCGCCATCTCGGCCTTGTCCTCGCTCGACACGACGGCCACGGGCACGGCGCCGACCAGGCGCGCGAGCTGGCACGCGAACGTCCCGAGCCCCCCGGCGCCGCCCCAGATGAGCGCCGTCTCGCCCGGGCGCAGCTCGGCACGGTCGATGAGCATGCGGTACGCCGTGCACAGATCGAGGGCGTAGCTCGCGGACTCCTCCCACGTCATGTCCTTGGGCTTGGGCATGAGCTGCTGCCCCTGCACCAGCGTGAACTGCGAGAAGCTGCCCCAGGGCGTCTCGTAGCCCCAGATCTTCTGGTTGTCGCAGCCCATGGGGTCGTAGCCGTTGCACGCCGGGCACTCGCCGCAGGTCTGATTGCAGTGGATGACGACCTCGTCGCCCGCCTTCCAGCGCGTGACGGCGTTGCCGACCTTCCAGACGATCCCCGAGCAGTCCGACCCGGCGATGTGAAACGGGTGCTTGTGGGCGTCGAGCACGCTGACCGGCTTGCCCAGCCCGGCCCAGACGCCGTTGTAGTTGACGCCCGCGGCCATCGACAGCACCAGCACCTCGTTGGGCCCGGGCTCCGGCGTGTCGACCACTTCTTCCCTGAAGGACTCGAGCGGATGGCCGTGACGATCCTGCCGGATGAGCCACGCGTGCATCCGCCGCGGCACGACGAACGCCGGCGGGAGACTGCCCAGCGCAACCAGGTCGACATTTCGTTCGCCGCTCATTGAAAACCTCTCCTTTACGTGACAGAAGTGTGGCTGATGATCGAGAGAGCCGTGCCCGAGCGTCCGTGGATCATGCGAACGTACTCGGGACATTCGAGCGCGCAAGCGTCCAATAGCCTGTATCGAGCGAATCTGGCAAAGGGCCAAACGGGATTAAGCATCGCGTTCGATCTCCCGACACAGCTCGGATACGACCCGGATCACCGTCTGGCGCGCGGCGAAGTGGGCAAGGTCGGCGTGCCGGTCAGCCACCTGGGCGACATGCGCGCGCTCATGGACGGCATTCCGCTCGAAACGATGAATACGTCGATGACGATCAATGCCACGGCGCCGTGGCTCTTCGCCCTCTATATCGCATTGGCCGAGGAGCGCGGCGTCGGCGCGCGGGCCCTCCAGGGAACTACGCAAAATGACATCGTGAAGGAGTATCTGTCCCGCGGGACGTACATCTTCCCGCCCGCGCAGAGCCTCAAGCTCACGAGCGACACGATCGTCTACGCGGTCCGGAACGTGCCGAGCTGGAACCCGATCAACTTCTGCAGCTACCACCTGCAGGAGGCCGGCGCGACCCCCGTCCAGGAGATCGCGTACACCCTCGGCACCTGCATCGCCGTCCTCGACGCCGTGCGCGCCGCCGGCAAGATCGAGGACATGACGGCCACGTTCGGCCGGCTGTCGTTCTTCGTGAACGCCGGGATGCGGTTCGTCGAGGAGGTGTGCAAGCTGCGCGCGTTCGCGCTGCTCTGGGAGCGCCTCGGGCGCGACCGCTACGGGGTGACCGACCCGAAGGCGCTTCGCTTCCGGTACGGAGTCCAGGTCAACTCGCTGGGCCTGACCGCGGCGCAGCCCGAGAACAACGTCTACCGGATCCTGCTCGAGACCCTCGGCGTCACGCTCAGCAAGGACGTGCGGGCGCGCGCCGTGCAGCTGCCGGCGTGGAACGAGGCGCTCGGCCTGCCGCGCCCCTGGGACCAGCAGTGGTCGCTCCGCTGCCAGCAGGTGCTCGCGTACGAGACCGACCTGCTCGAGTACGACGACATCTTCGAGGGCTCCCGGGTCGTCGCCGAGAAGACGCGCTCCATCGCCGGGGCTGCCTGGGGCGAGGTCGAGCAGGTCGAGCGCCTGGGCGGCGCCGTCGCGTGCGTCCAGAGCGGGTACATCAAGGAGCGGCTCGTCGAGTCGAACGCCCTGCGCATCTCGCAGATCGAGCAGGGCACGCGCAAGGTCGTCGGCGTCAACTGCTACACCGAGACGGCGCCGTCCCCCCTGCTCGCGTCGCCCGACGGGGGCGCCGGGGCCATCCTCACGGTCGACCCCGCCGCCGAGGCCGCCCAGGTCGACGCGGTCAGGGCGTGGCGAAAGAAGAGGGACGAGGGCGCCGTCCGCCGCACTCTCGACGCGCTCCGCGCCGGCGTGGGCCGTGGGGAGAACGTCATGCCGCTCTCGATCGCCGCGGCGAAGGCCGGCGTGACGACGGGCGAGTGGGGCGCCGCGCTGCGCGACGTCCTGGGCGAGTTCCGCGCGCCCACGGGCGTCGGAGGCGCGACGATCGGCCGCGACGAGTCCATCGAGCCGGTGCGGGCCAAGGTCCGCGCGCTGGGCGAGCGCCTGGGGCGGAACGTGAAGCTCCTCATCGGGAAGCCGGGCCTCGACGGGCACTCGAACGGGGCCGAGCAGATCGCGCTGAGGGCGCGCGACGCCGGCTTCGAGGTCGTCTACCAGGGCATCCGCGTCACCCCGGCGCAGCTCGCGCAGAGCGCCGTCGAGGAGGGCGTCCACCTGGTCGGGCTGAGCGTCCTGTCCGGCTCCCACAACGATCTCGTCCCCGAGGTGCTCGACGCGCTCCGCAAGGCCGGCGTGACCAACGTCCCGGTGGTGGTCGGCGGCATCATCCCCGAGGCCGACGCTCGCGCCCTCGAGGCCCGGGGCGTCGCGCGCGTCTACACGCCGAAGGATTTCGCCCTCGGCTCCATCATGGACGATCTGGCGGAGCTGGTGATGCGCGCCCATGGGCTCAGCTGACCCCCCGGAGCCCGTCGAGGCGCTGGCCGCCGGCGTGCGCGCCGGCAGTCGCGCCGCCGTCGCCCGCGCGCTGAACCTCGTCGAGGACCGCCGGGCGCAGTCGCGTCCGCGCATCGCCGAGCTGCTGCGAGCTCTGGGCGGCGGAAAGCCCGACGGACACCGCGTGGGCTTCACCGGCCCGCCCGGCGTCGGCAAGAGCACCCTGGTGAGCGCGCTCGGCGGCGAGCTTCGCCGGCGGGGCTCGACGGTGGGCGTGCTCGCGGTCGATCCGTCGAGCAAGCGCTCGGGGGGCGCGCTCCTGGGCGACCGGGTGCGCATCGAGACCCGACCGGAGGACGAGGGGCTCTTCGTGCGCTCTCTGGCCACCGCCGGGGAGCTCGGCGGGCTGGCGCGCGCCGCGCCCGCGTCCGTCCTCGTCCTCGCGGCGGCGTTCGATCGAGTGCTGGTCGAGACGGTCGGCGTCGGTCAGAGCGAGACGGACGTCGAGTACGTGGTGGACACCGTCGTGTTCGTGGTCCAGCCGGGCTCCGGCGACGCGCTCCAGTTCCTCAAGGCCGGGATCATGGAGGTCCCCGACGTGCTCGTTGTCACCAAGGCCGACCTCGGGCGCGTGGCCCAGCGGGCGATGGCCGACCTGCAAGCGGCGGTGCGGGCGCTCGGCTCGCGTGAGACGCCGGTCGTGGCGGTGTCGTGCGTGGCGCCCCCCCAGGGCATCGAGGCCCTCGTCGATGCCCTGGAATGCCACCGCGCCGGGCTCGACCTGACCGCG
Organism: Myxococcales bacterium; assembly: GCA_003153495.1. Taxonomy (GTDB): domain Bacteria; phylum Myxococcota_A; class Polyangia; order Polyangiales; family Polyangiaceae; genus Palsa-1150. The sequence goes on along the minus strand of PLYU01000337.1, from coordinate 3,708 downwards.
CGGCGCCTGGCCAGCCGGCGCCGCCACGCCCTGGCCGATTTCGCCACCGAGCACGGCGAGCGCGGGGTGCGCGCCCTCGGCGGGCGCCGGGCGGCGGAGCGCTGGCTCGGTGAACAGGCGCCGGGGCTCGACGTGCCGGCGCTCGTGCAGGGGCTGCAGGAACAGGCGACCGAGGGCTGAAGGCATCACCGCCCGCAGGCCGGCGGGGTCAGTCAGTCATCATCACCGCGGTGCGCCGGATCGTCCTCCCCGCCGAGCCGCTGCGCGACGGGCCGACCGCCCTGCGGCCCTGGCGCGACGGCGACATCCCCTCGCTCGTCACCGCCTGCCGGGACCCGGAGATCGCGCACTGGACGCTCGCGCCCGAACGCTACGAGGAGTCCGATGCCCGCGCCTACATGCTCCAGCGCATGGACGCCACGCACGCCGGGGTGGCGGCGCCGTTTGCCATCGTCGCCGCCCGCGACGACCGCGTGCTGCTCGGCTCGGTGTCGCTCCTGCGCCTGGACTGGACCCACTTGCGCGGCGAGGTCGGCTACTGGCTGGCCCGCGAGGCCCGCGGCCAGGGTCACGCGACTCGCGCCGTGAGCCTGATCTGTGCCTGGGGGGCGCGCGAGCTCGGGCTGGAACGGATCGTGCTGCTGGTCGCCACCGGCAACGCGCCCTCCCAGCGAGTCGCCGAGCGCTGCGGCTTTGACCGCGAGGCGCTCCTGCGCTCCTACATGCGCGGACGCGAGGGCAGGCACGACATGATCTGTTTTGGCTGGCCGGCGCGTGCCTGAGGGGGGCGTCGGGCGCGTGGTGGCTCCGTGGCGCGTGAGCGTGCGGGCCCGCGGGGCGTGCGGGCCCGCGGGGCGTGCGGGCGCGCTCGCCGAGATCGGCCCGATCAACCGGCTTGTCGCCCCAAATCAGGTCCTCCGCGCGAGAAAAGGGTTCAGCTGCCCTTCTGACCGGCTCGCGAGCCCAAACCTCGCGCGGACGTCGCAGTTTGGGGTCTGGAGCCGGTTGGCGCCACGCCACGGTGCACAGAGGCCCCGGCGCGCCGCTGAGCGCCTAACCCGAGCCGCCGGGCAACTGTGAGGTGAGCGACTGGATGCGCCATCCGTCGCCGGTCTTGATCAGCCCGATGGCGTCCAGTGACGAACGCTGCCCCTGCGCGACGGTCAGCACGATCACGGTCGCCGTCGAGCCCTTGACCGTGGTCTGCCCGACGCTCAGCGTCGGGCTCTTGACCGAGCCCAAGCCGAGCGCCCAGGCCTGCTCGCAGCTGACCCCGGTCGCCCGCAGGTGTGCGGTCAGCGCCGGCGCGAGCACCTGCGTGCAGATCGTCGCGTAGTCGTGCTGGGCCGTCGCGGTGGCGAACTGCTGGACCTTGGCCCGCACCGCGTCCTTCGGATCGGTGCCGCACCCGCACAGCGTCAGGGCACTGAGGACCGCGATCGTCATCCGTAACGGGCGCAACATGGCCACAGAGTAGCCTTGGCGAGATGGGGATCGAACCGCTACGCGACGGACACGGACGACAGATCGGCGATGTGCGGGTGTCGGTAACCGACCGCTGCAATTTCCGCTGTCAGTACTGCATGCCGGCTGAGGGGCTGCCGTGGCTCGAGCGGGCCGAGATCCTGCGCTTTGAGGAGGTCGCCCAGATCGTGCGCGTGCTGGCCGCGATGGGCGTGCACGACGTCCGCCTGACCGGCGGCGAGCCGCTCGTGCGCCGCGACTTCCCCCAGCTGGCCGCGATGCTGGCCGGCATCGAGGGCGTGCAGGACCTGTCGGTGACCACCAACGGCTTTCTGCTGCAGCGCGACGCCCAGGCGCTCGTCGCCGCCGGCATCACGCGCTTCAACGTGTCGATCGACTCGCTGCAGCGCGACCGCTTCTACGAGCTGACCCGGCGCGACGCCCTCGATCGCGTGCTGCGCGGGCTCGAGGTGCTCAGCGGCTATCCCGAGGCGCACCCGATCAAGATCAACGCGGTGGCCATCCGCGGCTTCACCGAGCAGGAGGTCCTCCCGTTCGCCGAGCTGGCCCGCCGGACGCCCTACGAGGTGCGCTTCATCGAGTTCATGCCCCTCGACGCCGACCGCGCCTGGACCCCCGAGCAGGTGCTCACCGGAGCCGAGATCCGAGCGGCAATCGAGGCCGTGCATCCGCTCGAGCCCCTCCCCCGCGACCTACACGCCACCGCGCGGGTCTATCGCTTCGCCGACGGCCAGGGGCGGATCGGCTTCATCAACCCGGTCTCGGAGCCGTTCTGCGGCGACTGCAACCGGATCCGACTGACCGCCGACGGGCGCCTGCGCACGTGCCTGTTCTCGCTCAACGAGACCGACCTGCGCGGCCCGATCCGCGAGGGCGCCGGCGATGCCGAGCTGGAGCAGATCATCCGCGACGCCGTGTGGCGCAAGGAGCTCAAGCACCACGTGGGCGAGCCGGGCTTCGTGCAGCCGGCGCGCACGATGTCGGCCATTGGCGGCTGAACCGCGCGGCAGCACCGACTGGGACGAGCCGCCAATGGCGAGGAGGTTTCGCCCGCAGGCGCTGGGAGTCGGGACGCTTGGTGCGAAACCTCCGGCTAGCCGGCCTGAGGAGTCGGCGATCGGCGGGCCCAGGCCCGGAGGTTCGCACCCGCGGCCGGCGCTCGCCGAAACGGATCACGCGAACCTCCTAAAGGAATCCGCCTCTGGCGGATTACTCGTTAATCCTTTCGCAAGCCAGGCGCGCAATGATGGACAGATATGGCGTTGCTGCTGCTGTTCGCCCTGATCGCCGGGGCCGGAACCGCGATCACTCCCTGCGTGCTGCCGGTGCTGCCGGCGGTGCTGTCGGCCGGGTCGCTCGGCGGCCGGCGCCGGCCACTGGGCATCGTCACCGGGCTGGCCGGGACGTTCACCGTGGCGATCGTGGCCCTGGCCCAGCTCGTGCGCGGCGTCGGTCTGGCCAGCGGCGCGGCCCGCGACGCGGCGATCGTCGTCCTGATCGTCTTCGGGGTGGTCCTCATGATCCCCGCGCTGGCTGCCCGCGTGCAGGCCCCGCTGTCGCGCCTGGCCCGCTTCGGGCCGAGCACCCGCGGGACGGGGTTCTGGTCGGGGGTGGCCGTCGGCGGCGCGCTGGGCTTCGTGTGCGCGCCCTGCGCTGGGCCGATCCTGGCCGCTGTCACGTCGGTGAGCGCCTCCGGCGGGGCATCGCTGCGCGTCGTCGCGGTTGCGCTCGCTTACGCGGTCGGCCTGTCGGCGGTCCTGCTCGTCTATGCCTACGGTGGGCGCGCCCTGGTCGGGCGGCTGCGGCGCTCGCTGCGCGGCCACGTGGTCGAGCGCAGCATCGGGGCGGTGCTGTTGGTGACCGGGATCGTGATGGCGGTCAATCTCGATGTGCGCTTCGAGGAGGCCCTGGCCAAGGACACGAGCCTGCCCGCCTTCCTGGTCGATCCCACACGATCGCTGGAGAACTCCGGCGCGGTGCAAAAGCGCTTGGCCTCGCTGCGCCCCGCCTCTCCGTTTGCCGCCCGCCAAAACGAGGTCGCGCTCTCCCCCGTCTCGACCCGCGCTGGGGTCTCGATCCCCGGCGTCCAGACCCCGCCGCTGTCCAAGCTCGGCGCCGCGCCGGAGTTCACCGCCACCCAGCGCTGGTTCAACACCCCCGGCGGACGACCGCTGAGTCTCGCCGGCCTGCGTGGGCACGTGGTGCTCGTCGACTTCTGGACCT
>PLYU01000218.1 GCA_003153495.1 Myxococcales bacterium | reverse complement strand
CTCGATGCGGGCACGCATCAAGCTCGTACCTGCGGGCATCGACTTGATGCCGGCAGGCTTGAAGCTCATACCTGCGCACATCGACTTGATGCGGGCAGGCTTGAAGCTCAAGCCTGCGCACATCGACTTGATGCGGGCAGGCTTGAAGCGCATACCTGCGCCCCTCGACTTGATGCCGGCAGGCTTGAAGCTCCTACGCGGGTGCATCGACTCGATGCGGATGCCTTTGCGCGAATCGATCTCGCTCTACGCAAACGGGACCTGTCGGCGGGAAAGACGGCCGACGAGTCACAGGTTCGCGCTCGTGAGGAACGACAACGCGGGGCCATGGAACATCTCTTGGAAGCGCCCCCCCCGACGGCGCCTCGGCAACGCTTGGCCCGCTCGGGGAGTAGGTCGCGCTTGGTACCGCGGTCGAGCAAGGCACGTCGAGTTGACGGAACCCCTTCGGGGACGTTGCCGTGTCACTGGAACGTTGCTCGTACGTGAGCTCGAGTGTCACCCCAACAGACGTCTTGCTGCGCCCTCTCCTCTTGGAGGATAAGCACACGGGCGCGCTCGGTGGTTCGAGCGAGCTCGGGGGTACCACCGTGAGAGGATGGCTGAGCATAGCAGCGATTCCAGTGGCGGTGCTCTCGGGCCCGTCGCTCGCGCGCGCGCAGGCCGTCGACGCGGGCGCCGCCGAGTCGCTCTTCCAGGCGGGCAAGAAGCTCCTCGAAGAGAAGAGCTACGCCCTCGCCTGCCCCAAGCTCGCCGAGAGCTACCGGCTCGACCCGGGAACGGGGACGCTCCTCGCGCTCGCGCTTTGCCACGAGGGCGAAGGACGTCTGGCGACGGCGTGGGGGCAGTTCGCCGAGGTCGCAGCGCGCTCCCGTCGCGAGGCGAGGCCCGACCGGGAGGCGCTCGCTCGCGGCCACATGTCGGCGCTGGGCTCGCGCCTGCCTCTGCTCACGATCGCGGTCGCCCCGGACACCGAGAGGCTCGACCACCTGGAGATCCGGCGAGACGGCATCGCCGTCGGTCCCGGGTCGTGGGCCACGGCCGTCCCGGTCGATCCGGGGCACCATCACGTCGAGGCGAGCGCGCCCGGCTATCGCCCCTTCTCGCTCACGCTCACCCTCGGCGCGGAGGCAGACAGACAGACGGTCCTCGTCCCGGTACTCGAACCTGACGCGACGGCCGGGCCGGACGGGGAGGCGGCGGGGGGCAAGGCGGGCCTGAGCTCGTGGCAGTACGCGGGGCTGGCGGTCGGCGGCGCCGGAGTGGTCGGAGTCATCGCGGGCACGGTGTTCGGCGTCCGCGCCATCGGTCTGAACAACGACTCCAAGGGAGGCTGCACGCCCGACTGCACGGCGCCGGCGCTCGCGTCGCGCAACGACGCGCGCACCGCGGGGGACATCTCGACCGTCGCGTTCGTCGCGGGCGGAGCGCTGCTGGCGGGCGGCGCGGCGATGTTCCTGGTCGGCAGGCCGCGCTCGACCGGCGCGGCGGGGCTGCGCGCGGCCCCGCTCGTGTCGGGGCGCGACCTGGGGATGGGCCTCGAGGGGGCGTTCTGATGGTGCGCGCCCCCGGGCGGACGCGCCTCGCGTTCGCCTTCCCTCTCTTCGCGGCCCTGGGCTGCAACGCGCTCATCGGCGCCGACGAGCCGCGCCTCAGGCAGGAGGACGCCGCCGCAACCGACGGCATCGACGCGGGCTGCGTCCTCAACTCGAACTGCGCGAACTCCGCGGACGGCCACGTCTGCATCTTCCGCATCTGCAGCCCTCCGTGCCGCGCCGACGTCGACTGCGCGACCGGCTCGCGCTGCCTGCAGACCGCGGCCGGGACGGCGTGCGTCACCAACCTCGTCTCGATCTGCGGCGCGGCGGGCTCGTGTCCGGCGGGGTCGATCTGCCAGGGGGCCTCGTGCCGCAACGCGTGCGGGGCGGCCGGAACGTGCCTGAGCCAGCAGGACTGCGTGGGCGGGGTGTGCGTCGGGACCGATCCGGCCCACGACCCCGGCGTCGACGGCGGCGGGCCCGATGCCTCGCTCGATCAGTCCGCGGAGGACGCCTCCGTCGACCAGAGCGCCGGCGACGGCGGGGCGAGCGACGAGGCCCTGGAGGCCGAGCCGGACACCGGGGCCGACGCCGCCGCCGACGCGGGGGGCGACGCGACCGTCCAGCCCGGGACCGACGCGGGCGCCGACGGGGGCTGCGGCGACACGAGCAGCGACCCGCGTCACTGCGGCTCCTGCAGCCACGACTGCACCGCGCTCCCCCACGTCAGCGGCCCGGTGACCTGCGGCGCGTCGGGGCAGTGCGCGTTCGCGCTCTCGTCGTGCGCGCCGGGGTGGACGCACTGCAGCACCAACCCGGACCAGGGGTGCGAGACGAGCATCTCGACGACCTCCAACTGCGGCGCGTGCGGCAACGGCTGCCCGAGCGCCGACCCGGTCTGCTCGGGCTCGGGGAGCGCTTACTCGTGCGTGACCGGCTGCTCGGCGCCGACGACCACGCTGTGCAGCAACACGTGCGTCAACACCGTGACGGATCCGGGCAACTGCGCCACCTGCGGGCACGCATGCACGGGGGTGACCCACGGACAGCCGGCCTGCTCCGGCAGCGTCTGCTCGATCCAGTGCAGCAACGGCTACAGCGACTGCACCGGGGCGTGCGTCGACGAGACCAGCGACGACAGCAACTGCGGCGCGTGCGGCCACGGGTGCTCGGGAGGGGAGCACTGCGTCAGCAGCGTCTGCCAGTGCACCGGCGGGCAGCACCTCTGCGGGACGACGTGCGTCGCCAACGACACGAGCGCCTGCGGCGCGAGCTGCACCCTGTGCGCCGCGCCGAGCGGGGGCACGGTGAGCTGTAGTGGCACCGGCTGCGTCCAGGCGTGCACCGTGGCGACGGACGCCGTGTGCAGCGACACCTGCGTGGACGAGAGCAGCAACACCGGCAACTGCGGCACGTGCGGGCACGCATGCACCGGCTCGACGCCCTTCTGCGTGAACAGCGGGTGTGTCGAGTGCACGTCCGGCGCCCAGTGCGCCGCCGGGAACACGCCGCAGACGTGCGTCAACAATCAGTGGGTGAGCCAGACGGCGTGCTCGGGAACGACGCCCGTCTGCGCGAACGGGGGGTGCGTGCAGTGCACGTCCGGCGCCCAGTGCGCCAACGGCTGGGTGCAGACGTGCAGCGGCAACCAGTGGGTGAACCAGACGATGTGCACGTCGAGCCAGGTCTGCCGCGCCGCGGCCTGCGTCAACGCGGTGCACGACGTGGGTCAAGACACGGCTCTTTCGTCGACGTTCACCCTCTCGGCGGACTACATGTACCTCTTCCGGTTGCCGCAGCTCGCGCACAGCGCCAAGGTGCTCGGCTTCGGTGCGTACGGCACGCCCACGACGAGCGCGAACGCGAAGATGGCACTCTACGCCGACGACGGGACCGGAACGGCACCCACGGGAGCTCCTCTCGATTGGATCGGAACGTTCCTGGCGCTCTCGAGCGGCCAGGTGCAGCAGGCGGCGAACACGACCGGGACTCTCGCGCCGTCGACCTACTACTGGCTCGGGATCAACGTCTCGACCTCGACTTCGATCTACTCCCAGTCGTCCTCGGGCGTGGGCACCGGGTTTTCGCAGCCCTACGCCACATACCCGAGCGGCATGGCGGGCAGCAGCTACTCCGGCATCGATCTGGCGATTTACGTCAACGTTCAGGATCTCAACTGAGATGGAGGGTGGTTCCCATGGTGCGTGCGAGGCTGTTCGGCGTGACGTTGATGGTCGCAGCGCTGTCGAGTTCGTTCGCAAGCGACGTCGACGCTGACTGCGCTCATCCACCCGTGCCGCTGCCCGGCCTCAGCGGGGTCCCGGTCTGGCTGCCGTCGCCGCTGTGGACGCCGCCGACGCCCAGCTGGCGCGGCCAGCTCAACGACCCGAGATGGGCGAACGGACCCGTCGAGTTCTTTCAGAATCAGACGGGGGGCGGGTTCGCGGATCAATACGACGCGCAGTATCGAGTCGTCTACGCCCCGAGCAGCATCTCGGTATCCATCCAGGTAAGGATAGATCCCAACAACATCGACGGGACGGACACCGTCTACTTCGGAATCACGCAGCCGGGGACGAGCGTCGCCCACCTCTTCGCGATTCAGCCCGACAACGGGACGCCCCCGGTGAGCGACCCGACGGGCACCGTTCCGCACGACACGATGTTCCCGCGTCCGAACAGCAACGCGACGATCAAGTACTACAAGACGCTCAACACGGCGGTGACGACGTCGTGGTGCGAGCTGTACCCCGTGTCGACTCCCGCCACCGGGACCGGCCCGTGCGGGGCCGCCTTGTCCGCCCCGCCCTCGTGGCTGCAGAACGTCGCCACGTGGACGAGCTCCCCCGGAGTGACCTGGGCCGTCACTCTGCAGATCGATGCGTCGGCGATCGGCGCCGCCGCTCAGCCCGTGCAGATGGTCTTCGGGAGCACCATCGAGCTGTCGTCGCCGCCGGCCGCGACCGTCATGAACCTGACCACCGCGTCCCAGTCCGGCACGCTGATCGGAACGACGCCGGTGAATGCGGCGGTGACCGGAACGTGGACCCAGTTCGACCCCTTGGGCAGCGCCTGTCCAGCGGGGATCAGCATCTCGCCCAGCACGGTAGGCGTCTGGGACACAGCGACGTCCACGCTGACCAATGCGGTCGACACGTATCCCGCCGCGACGGTCCCCTGCCCGTCGTGCACGAACCAGTTCCGCGTCGAAGCGCAGAACGTGCCCCTCGCCGGCAGCGCGGGGCACCCCGGAGCCTTCGCGGTGCGGACGCGCATCCGCGTCGCGGACTGGGGCTCGACGATCGCCGATCCGAACGCGCCGTGGGACGATTTTGGCATCCACGCCGACGTCTTCGCGCAGCCGCAGGGCTTCTTCACCGGCGACGCGCACTGGGCGTGGACGCAGGCCGCGGGAAGCTCGACGGCGAACATCGACTACACGTGCACGGTGCAATCGGGGAATCGGTACTGCCCGTTTCTCGCGAGCGCGACCCGGCATCAGTGCATGCTGGTCGAGATCGGGGTCGATCCGAGCGCGACGGCGAGCGGAGCGCCCGGGTGGAACGTCCAGACCGCGGCGGTCTACCGGAACATGGAGTTCGGAACGGCTTCCACGCTGAGCGAGCCCGCCACGATCACCCTCAGGGGTCTGAAGAAGGTGACGGGCGGCGACGTGGACCGCGACGTGTACCTCTACGTCGAGACCAAAAACATGCCCGAGCACGGGGGCAGGGCGATGGAGCTCCCGCACAAGGAGATGGCCACCGCCCGCGCTTATGCCATGCGTCCTCCGCCGGTGCCGCGGCCCGTCCGCCAGATCGTCGGCGGCGACGCTGGAGCGGCTGCGCCGTCGATCGACATCCTGCAGCTTCCGCTGCTCGTGGGTGACCAGGCGCTGGCCGAGGTCTACCCGACGTATCGAGTGTTCCCTTACTACGACAGCGGCAAGACCGTGACCGTGAACGGGCAGGCCCGAAAGGTGCTCGTGTCGATGGCGCCGTTCGGCTTCTACGTCGACCACAGCGGGTCGTTCTTCGGTTTCAAGACCGCGCTCGAGTTCCTCGACGCGTCCGCGCGAGAGATCGCTCCCCACTTCTACGTCGTTCACGTGCCGAGCGAAGGGACGTTCCACGTTCGAACCACCATCACGGCCGAGGAGAAGCCGGCGGAGGGGCCCCAGCCGCCTCCGGTGAACCGCTGCAACTGCAGCCTGGTGGGCGCCGGGGGCTGGTCACCGCTCGCCTTCGGCTTCGGCGGGCTGGCTGCGCTGGCCCTCGTGCTGCGCTCGCGACGACGCAACCGGGAGCGGTCGTCGGGCAAGCGACGCTGAGGGCGAGCCGCCGCTACCTGCGCCCGTCGATGGGATCTGACACCGTCGGCCCGGCCGCCGGTGCTGCGGCCGGGGGCGTCGGCGACGGCGCGGCCGGGCTCGAGGAGGTGGAAGGGGGCGGAGGCGTCGCTCCGGCGTCGCCCCGCCACCGTTCGCGCCTCCTGGACGCCGGAGGGGCCAGCGGCGAGACGCCGAGGCGCGAGGCTTCGGCCGCCGAGGCATCGGCGGTC
>PLYU01000349.1 GCA_003153495.1 Myxococcales bacterium | reverse complement strand
GTTCACGATGGCCGGAATACGCACGTTATCTCCATGAGCCGCGTTTCCGCCCGTTGGGGGAAGCCTTGAGCCTCACCGGGCGCCGCAAGGACGGTACGGAGTTCCCCGCCGACATCATGCTCGCCTCTCTCCAGACCGCCCAAGGGCAGGTCGTTCAGGCGGTCATCCGCGACGTGACAGAGCGGCGACAAGTCGAGAAGAGACTCGGCGAGGCCCTACAGCACGAGCAAGCAGATTTGGCGCTGCGCGCTTCGGAGGCAAGATACCGCACGCTCTTCGACGTGAGCCGCGACGGCATTGTCATCGCCGATTTGGAAACGAGGGTCGTCAAGCACGCCAATCCGGCTGCGTCGCGAATGTTCGGCTATTCGGTGGAGGAGTTCGTCACCTTGGGCGTGGCGGACATCCATCCGAAGGAGGCTTTGCCGCGCGTCGTCGCAGAGTTCGAGGACATCGCTAGACCTCTCGCAGTGGACATACCGTGTCTCAGGAAGGACGGCACCGTCATTTATGCGGACATCAACATAGCCACCATCACGATAGATGGTCGAGCGTCGAGGGTCGGATTCTTCCGCGATGTCACGGAGCGCAAACGGTCGCAAGAGACGCTATTGGAGCGCGAGTACCTCCTCTCGGAGTCGCAGCGCATCGCGCACATCGGCACCTGGAGCATGAATCTTTCCACGGGCGTCATGCGCCGGTCGGACGAGACCTACCGGATCTACGGAGTTGACCCCGGCACGCTTGATCTGACGCGCGAAGCTTTCACGCGACTCATCCACCCCGACGACAGACAGGCGATGGAGGAGTGGACCCGGACGTGCGGCTCGGGGGGACGACCCGGCGCGCTGGACTTCCGAATCGTGCGGCCCGACGGGAGCATCCGGGTACTCCAGGGACGCGGCGAGCTGATGGCGGCAACCGACCGCAAGCCGCCGAGCATCACCGGCACGGTCCAGGACATCACCGAGCGCAAGCGGGCGGAGGAGGAGAGGGCCAAGCTCGAAGAGCAACTCCGCCAAGCGCAGAAATTGGAGGCGCTCGGGAGCCTCGCCGGGGGCGTGGCACACGACTTCAACAACATCCTATCGGTCATCCTGAGCTACAGCTCGATGCTCCTTGACGCATCGAAGGCCGCCGATCCGATTCGCACCGACCTGGAAGAGATCCACACGGCAGGACTACGCGCCGCCGATCTCACCCGTCAGCTTCTTGCGTTTGGACGGAAGCAGATACTCCAACCGCAGCCGTTGAACCTGAACGACATCTTGGCAGGCATCGAAAGGATGCTCCTGCGGTTGATTCGCGAGGATATCGAGCTGACCCTCCTCCCCGCGCCGGGTCTCGGCAAAGCCAAAGTCGATCCGGGCCAAGTCGAACAGATCGTCGTGAACTTGGTCGTGAACGCCCGCGATGCGATGCCGGGCGGAGGCAAGCTGACGATCGAGACGGACAACGTTGAACTGGACGCGGAGTATGCGGCTCAGCACGTCGGCGTCACGCCGGGCCGTTATGTCGTGGTTGCCGTCTCCGACACGGGCACCGGCATGGACAAGGCGACGCAAGCCCGCATGTTCGAGCCCTTCTTCACCACCAAGGAGAAGGGCAAGGGGACCGGCCTCGGACTTGCCACGGTGTTCGGAATCGTCAAGCAGAGCGGGGGGCACGTCTGGGTCTACAGCGAACCGGGCACGGGGACGACATTCAAAGTCTATTTTCCACGGACCGATGAGGTCGTCGCTACCAGCACGGGCACAAGCGACCCCGCGCCGAGCCCGCGTCGAGGCACCGAAACCATTCTCCTTGTCGAAGACGAGGAGTCGGTGCGCGGGCTCGTCCGCACCATCCTTCGACGGCATGGCTATCATGTTCTCGAAGCCCAAAGCGGAGGAGACGCGCTGCTCATCTGCGAGCAGCACGGTGCAACCATCCACCTCCTGTTGACCGACGTGGTGATGCCGAGAATGAGCGGGCGGCAGCTCGCCGATCGTCTCAAGACCCTCCGCCCCGAGATGAAGGTGCTCTACGTGTCCGGTTACACGGACAACTCCATCGTCCACCATGGCGTGCTTGATTCGGATGTGGCGTTCTTGCAGAAGCCGATCACACCGGACGCGCTTGCGCGCAAGGTGCGTGAAGTCCTGGACATGTAGGACTCGAAGCGGACGGTGCCGTGGGTGATGCGCCGTCCACGACGAGTCTGAGTCCCTCCTGATCTGCGCGACCAACTCACCATCGCGGCGCTGTGAACCCCCTTTGCGGCTTCGCGAACAGGTAGCCCTGAAACAGATCGCAGCCCAGCTCCGCCAGCATGTCGCGTTCCGCCGGCGTCTCGACTCCCTCCGCGATGACCATCATGCCCAACTCGTCGCACAGCTTCTTCATGGATCGGACGATGCTCTGCCGCCGCGAGTCCGCATCGACGCCGCGCACGAGGGACATGTCGAGCTTGGCGACCCCGGGTTCGAGCTGCGTGAAGCTCGTGAGCCCGGCGTAGCCGGCCCCGAGATCATCGACGGCCATCTGAAACCCCAGGGCCTTGAGCCTGGCGACGCACGCCGCGACGTTCTTCACTCCGTAGAGGGACGCACGCTCGGTCACCTCCAGGACGACGCGATTCGCGATTTTCGAGAGCGGCGCGCCTGCCGAGTACAGCTCCTCGTCGTTCAGATCGGCCGAGTGCAGGTTCACGAATAGCCTGAACCCCGCAGACTCGGGCGCCTCGGCCGCCGCCGCGACCTTGGCTCGGACGGCTCGGCCGAGTTCGTGGAGACGTCCGAGCCTCTCGGCCGCGTCGAGGATGTTCGCGGGGCTGTTCATCAACGGCTCATCCGAGCGAAGCAAGGCTTCATAACCGAAGACGCGGCGGTCCCGCCACCCCACGATTGGCTGGAAGGCCATCCACATGAGGCTCATGCCCCAAGTGAAGCGCACTTCCAGCGCCGCCCGCTCGCCGAGCCCTCGGCCGTCGTTGCCCGGCAGCTCCAGCGCCTCGCGCTTGAGAGTTGCCATCTTGTGAAGCCTCGCCGCGCGAATCGCGGTCTCCCAGAGTTCTTGAGCCGCGACGGGCTTCGTCAAGTAACGAAAGGCGCCGTACTCGACGGCACGAACCGCCGATTCCAGAGCGGGCTCGCCGGTGATCAGGATCACGGGTACGTCGAGGTCGTGAGCGCGGATGGCCTTGAGGAACTCGATGCCCGTCATCTCCGGCATCACGATGTCGCTCACGATCACGTCAAACGATGCCGCCATCACGCGCTCGGCAGCCTCCTTGCCGTTGGAGGCGGTCTCCACCGTCACACCGTCCCGTGCGAGAATGCGGGTGTACGATCGAAGGACCGCCGGATCGTCGTCTACGAGGAGCACTCGAAGCTCATCATGCTGGGGCATCGTCTATCTCCCGTTTCCGCCGTGGAGCACTTCCCGCACCTTTCGCGTCAGCGACCCGAAACATCCTCACCCCCCGATCACTGCCCTGACCATCGCCCGCTCCGCCGACAGTATCTCCATCGCCCGCCCGAGCCCGATCTCGGCGGCCACGGCACGAAGCAGGGTCTCGGTCTTCGTCGAGGTGGTGATCGGCCGGGGCGCGGCGGCGCCCGCCCTGGGGGTCGTCGCTCTCGTGGTCGGCTTCCTCGCGGCCTTCTTCTTGCGCGCCGTCTTGTCGTAGCCGCGCACGTTGTACACATAGGCGATGCCGAGCTTGATCCCGGCCGCCTTCGCCTTCGTGAGGATCTGCTTGGGTGACAGGCTCGCGTGAGAGCGCACGAAGTCGGCCTTGCTCTGCGTGGGGATCTTCGGGGCGGCAGCGGTCGGCTTGGCCGTCGAGGTCTTCTTGGCCGTCTCTTTCGGCGTCTTCGAGCCGCCACGCACGTTGTAGACGAGCTGGGAACTGAACTTGATTCCGGCGGCCTTCCCCTTCGCGACCACTTCGGGGCCGGACAGGGACGCGGGCTGGGAGCGGATGAAGTCGGACTTGTTCGGGGACTTGGGGGTGATCTTCTTGGAGGCCATCTTCGGGGCGGGAGTTCAGCACGGCGACGGCGGCGGGGGCAACGTCGGTCTTGAGGGTCGCGCCCGAGCTACCCGCCCGCTCCCGCATCGGCCTGGACGTCCACGGCGGCGTCGCTCGGGGCGTCCGGCAGAGCGTCGGCCTGGGCGTCGAGACCGGCGTCCACGACAGCCGGGGAACTGCTGCCACCAATATTCGGGCAACCATCGCCGCACCCCTGCGGCGGCGGGGGACACACCGCGCACACCGTCCCCATGGTCACGCAGCACACCTGCCCTGGCTGGCAGCTCATCGAATCGGAGCACTCCAGGAGCGCGCCCATGCACGAGGCCCCCCGATCGATGCAGGACGCAGCCGTCGATGAGCGAAGGGTGCCCCCTTGAGGGGAATTGCTCCCGGCCCAGACTCGGTTATCGCCGATCGCCGTGCAGACGAACTCGGGCTCAACGAGCCCGCCAGACAGAACGAGCCCTGGATCGGTGCAGTTTTCCCCGCTCGGGCAATCGACGTTCTTTCCGCCCGGGTCTTGAAAGCACACTCGCTCCCCCGGGCAAGCGGCGGCGCAATTCGTTCCGACAGGGCCGCTCGTCTCGCCGCAGGGGCAGTCCGGCGGCACGCTGCCGCCTGGCACCTCACAGCACGCCTGCGGGGGCGCGCACGCCAGCCCGACCCCACAGACGATCTGGCCGGTGCACGGGTCGTAGTAGGCCAAGTCCGGACGGCCCAGCGTCGTGTCCAGCGTGCAACCCCGGCCGCCGTCCACGACACCGCTCGCGACGCCCGAGTGCGAGCACCCTACCGCCAGACCCGTTGCGATCCAGAAGAATGTCGTTTCTGCGAGGCGGACCACGACTGGGACATGAGGCGCCACGCGAACCATCGAAGCACCACTATATGATGCTAGCCGGTCTCGGGCGACCTGCTCCTTCCATCGCGCAGCGGCGGTAGACGAAGAACTCCATGTCGCCAAGCAGTCTACGCCAGCTCACTTGCTCACGAACGGCACGTGCAGCAGCTCGCTGGCCTTCTTCCGAGCCCGGTCCCCGCGCCGGTCGTACCGGGAAGTCGTCGTCGGGCTCGCGTGCCCGGCAAGCTGCTGGACGACGCTGATGTCTGCCCCGGCGTCCAACATGTCGCCGATGAACGTCCGGCGCATGTCGTGGGGGCTGAACGCGGGGATCTTCGATCTCTTCGCGAGTCTCCGGACCAGCTCCGCGATGGCGCCGTCCGTCATGCGGTGACGCTCGATGACGCAGCCCTTGGTGACCGGCATGAAGAGCGGACCGGGCTCGTCACCTCGGACCACGAGCCAGGCATCGAGGGCATCGCGGGACCCGTTCGTGACGAAGCCCTTCCTCTCTTTGTTCCCCTTTGGTCGTCGCCGCTGACGCGGGCGTAGAGGGCGATCCGCTTCGCAGTGCTCACGGCGGCTCACTCCTGGGAGGCAGCCCGCTCGATGGCCGCGCGCTGGGTGGCGTCTTCGGGCTGTGAGCCCGGGGCCCCTGATCCTCGCGCCACCCCGTGGCACACTGTGGCCCTGGGGAGAGCGCGCAGGGTCGCTGGTTGCTGCGCTTTTTCCGCTGGCCTGCCGATTGCGTCAAGGAGGACGTCATGAAATCGCTTAATCGAAATGGGCGCGTTCTTCGCGTGCCGGGCGCTCTCTTTGCGCTGGCGGTCGGGGTTCTCGCCGGGGGCTCCGGGTGCAGCGGCAGCGTGGCCCCCGACGGGCTGGGCACCGCGGACGGCGGCGGCGGCAGCGACGCCACGGCGGGGGATGCCGCCGGGGGAGGGGACGCCGCGGGCGATGCCGGAGGCGACAGCGGCTACGCGTGCCCGGCGCTCGGCTGCGCGCCCTACTGCCCCAGCGGGGTACTCAAGGACAGCCACGGCTGCGACACGTGCCAGTGCGCACCGTCGCCGGACGGCGGCGACGGCGGCGGGACGGGCACGTGCACCACGAACGCCGACTGCCCGAACAACGGCCTGTGCGGCTACCTCGTATCGGCCGGCTGCGCGGCGACCGGCCAGTGCTTCCCCAACTCGGGCGGGCCGCGCTGCGGCATCGCGAGCGCGATCGGCTGCGGATGCCACGGCAACGAGGTGTCGATCGATCCGATCTGCTACAGCGGTCTCCCGCAGGCGTATAACCCCCAGCCCGTGCTTCACGCGGGGGCCTGCACCGACTCGGGCGGCGGATGCGTCTCGCAGAAGGGCGGCCACTGCGGGGGCAACATCGCGAACCCGTGCACGTGCGCCGTGGGCCTGACATGCACGCCGGGCGACGGCGGAGCGCCCTTCGGGGACGTCGGTGGCACCTGCCAGTAGAGGCGAGCGCACGCGCGAGCGATGGCTCGCGCTCGCCCTCGTCGTCGCCGCGTGCGGGGGCAGCGGCTCCGTCGACCCCGGGGCCGCGTCCGATGCCGTCGCCGGCGGGGCCGATGCCATGGCCGACCGGTGTTCCATTCCCGGCTGCGTCGCGCCGACCGGCGACGCCGCCGCGCCCCTCGACGGAACGGCGCCGGCCGACGGCTCGCCGGACGGACTGCCGGAGCGCCTGCCCGACGCCGCCTCCGACGCACGGGCCGATGCGCCCACCACGCCCCTGACCACGACCGTGTGCGCCCTCGCCGCCGGCGTCGTCTCGTTCGCCTACTCCGACCCGGCCGTGCCCGGCACCTGGACCGGCACCAACGGCACCTTCACCGACGCGTGCGACGGTAGCGGCAACCTCACCAAGTACTCGTGCGAGGCGCAGCAGACATGCGGCCCGGGCCCCAACCCGGGTTGCACCCAGTTCGACACGGGCGTCGTGAAGTCGTGGTCCATCGACTGCGCGGGCCACTGCGGCGCCGCCGCCTGCCCCTCGCGCTGCCCCGCGTTTGGCGACGCCATGACCGTGCAGGCCGTCGACGCGAGCGGCAACGTCACTCTCCAGGACGCCGTCGACGGACGGACCTTCGCCTGCCAGCTCTCGTACGACCAACCCAGCGACGGCTTCGACTGCATCGCCGGCGTTCACGTGGGCCTTCGCGGCACCTTCTCGTCGCAGGGGTTCAGCGGCACGTACTGCACCGGCTCGAACGTCGGCAGCCTCGGCCTCTGCTACCCCGGCGCGACCACGTGCAACGGGCAGAATTGCACGTACGGGCCGTGCGGGGTGGTGAGGTGAGGCGATCGACCCCGCTCGCCGGCGGTCGAGGTGCAGCCGGCGCAGGCAGCGCCCGGCGCGCCCGCCGCGGAACTGGCCGGCGGCGGGGCCGTGCGGTATGCCGCCTCAATCTAGTCCGATACTTGTAGCACTTCGGTCGAGCCGTTACGGCGAGAGGCCCGGCGATGCGCCTTGGCGGGCGAACCGGGCAACGAGTAGCTACCCGCCCTGCCACCCCGGGCTTACTCGGCACCGGCGTCCGGCGTGTCGTCGGATGCGTCGGCGGCGCCAGCATCCGCGCAACGCTTGCGCTGCCGAGCGTTCCCCTTTCCCTCGCCGTCGCGGTGGAGCACTCTCCAGGGCATGAAAGCAACTGCGGGCCTCCTGGTAGCTGTCTGCGCGCCGCTCGTTTCCTCCTGCGGCGGACAGAGCGCGCCCGTCGGCTCCGACGATGCGTCGGCTGACGTTGCCGCGGCTGGCGACGCAGCGGACGCGGGATCCCTCGTGGATGCGCCGGGGGATTCGACCCTAGACGCGCTGCCCCCCCGCGAAGGCGGAGACGTCGAGGCGGGACCAGCGGACTGCACCTACGGCGACAGCGGATCGCAATTCGATGCCGGCTCCCGTTTCCAGGGCACCTGTGCCGGCGGTTGCCCGGCGAGAACGATCTGCGCGGTCGAGATCGGAGGCGTGAACGGCGGCGGCGGCGAGTACTGCGCGCCCATTCCCGACCGGTGCATAAGCACACCGACCTGCGCGTGTCTCGCGAGTTGTGCCTGCGGTCAGTCGTTCGGCCGCCCCGAAACCTGCTTCGATCAGACCAGCCAGGATGGCGGCAAGGCGCTCTCGTGCGACAACGGCATCCTGTAGCAGGGTACGGGCACCAGTCCCGCTGACTCGCGTCCTTATGCGCGAGCGGCGGCTGTCTGGCACATCCCGGATAGGCTACGCGCATGCCGTCGCATCGTCACCTTCCCGCGAGGATGGGCAGCCCGATGCCGGCGGCGCTCGTTGGGAGCGGGATCGTGGTGCGGTGGGAAGTGGAGGTGGACGCCGGAGTAGACCGCTGACCCCCGAACCCGCATCGACTTCTGCACGTCACCCCTTCACGAACGGCACGTGGAGCAGCTCAGCCGCCCTCTTCTTCACTCGGTCCCCGCGCCTGTCGTACCGGCTGGTCGTCGTCGGTGAAGCGTGCCCGAGGCGATGTCGGGCTGGGGGGTGTGACATTCGGCCCGCCCCCTGGCTCACGTTGACCCACCTTCAATTCGTCGTTTCGCGTCGATACGCTGGGCATGGTCTGTGCTCACCTCAACCACCATGTTTCGTTGGACCACGCGGTACACCTCCTGCGTGCTGCTCCTCTCGGTCACCGGCTGCACGAGCGAGACGACGGCGACGACAACGACCCGCCTGTGCGACGACGGTGGCAGTTGGCTCTTCGTGCCGCGCGATCTTGATGCGGGACCGGCTGACGTGAGCCCTCAACCGGCTACCGTCGGGGCGGGCGATGCAGCCGTGCCCGTCCCCGATGCCGCGACCTGGGGCTGCTACGTGGACTCCGATTGCTCGGTGTTCCCCGACCTTCCGTACTGCGACGGCACGCACCGATGCGCGCCCGCGAGAACAGCGGTCTCCTGCGAGGCAGGAACGTCGTGGTTCCCGCCAAGCCCCGAGGTCAACCACACGTACGTCGGCAGCAACGGGACCTTCGGTGACTCGTGTGACCCGAGCGGCAACCTGCTCGCCTACCAATGCGCGTCCGAGACCGTCTGCATGGGCGGCCCAAATGGCTGCGACGGGCTGTTGGCCAACACGGGCGCCGTGATCGCCTCCCCGACGCGCATCGACTGCCTCGGTACGTGCCAGCAGGGACGCTGCGATGGCCGCTGTCCGCAGCAGGGGGATCACGTCACGTTCGTCCAAGCCCAGGGCGACGGCGGCGCCGTGATCCACAATGACAGCGACGGTCGCATGTACACGTGCACGCAGGACGGCTCGAACGAGGCCAATTGCGCGAGCCTGCGTGCGGGGCAGCCGGGGACTGTCAGCGCCCTCGGGTTACAAGGCGGGTACTGCACGGGCGCGAACATCGGGCGCGTTGACCTGGCGCTCCCGAATGTCGGCACCTGCGGTTACGCATGCAGCATTCTCGTGCTGCCAAGGTGTACCGGGCCATGAGCCTGGCCAGGACGGGCTGCACATCCCGCAGATGAAACATTCGGTGCGGCTCAGCGCCTCGGTACGCATCCGAGGCGTGGGGCGGCTACGTGCTGATCGCCGGTGATGCGACGACCGTGCAGCGGCCGGGTGCGACGGGGACCACGGCGCGGATTCATTACGGGCTGCACCTTGCGGACCTGCGACCTCGCTTCATCCGCGTGACGGACGTTACGGTGACAGTGAAGAACTCGTAGTCCTCGGCCAAGACACTGCGATCCTTGACGAACGAGCGGGCCATGCGGGCGAGGCGTTGGGCGGGGGTCGCGCTCACCTGGAAATTCCATTCATCGGTGCATGAAAGGCGCTGCGCCCGCCGGCGGCGGGTCGTTCGGGCCGTTCGAGGTGGGCTGACAATGACTCAGACACTGGCGGTCGCTTCCACAGTTGTCGGCGCACGGCACCGTATTGTAGGTCGGAGCCGCCTGCCGGTTCGGATTCGTCAGGGAGGCGCAGCCCGCCAGCATCAGAACGGATGCTCCAAGGGCTCGGCGTCGCATTCGCATGACACACGCTTATCGCAATGGCGCTCGCTGAGCCAGGCGGCTCTTCCGGGTTTCGGGTGGCTTCAGACAGGCAAGGAGCCAGGAGAGGGATGGCTTGAGGGCGACATAGCCGCCGCACGGCGGTCGCGCGTACGCTGCTCGGATGCGAGACACCGAGCTGTACCGGGCGATCTTGGGGCTGGAATCTCCGTGGACGGTCGCCCGCGTGGAGCTGGACGTGAAGCAGCAGCGGGTGGATGTCTACGCCGAGCACGGCAAGCGCAAGACGTGGCCGTGCCCCGAGTGCGAGGCGTCGTGCGGGCTGCACGACCACGACGAGGAGCGGACCTGGAGGCACCTGGATAGCTGCCAGTTCCAGACCTACCTGCATGCGAGCGTGCCGCGCGTTCGCTGCGACGAGCACGGCGTACGGCAGGTGCGCGTGCCGTGGGCGGAGCCGCGCTCGCGCTTCACGCTGCTGTTCGAGCGCTTCGCCATCGACGTGCTGCACGAGACCGACAACTGCCGATGCCCGCGGTGCGGACACGTCCCCGCCGGAGGAAACTTCCCGGTGAGCCCTCATCCACGCCAATACCGGCCAGCGGTGCGTTTGGCAAGCAACCGGACAAGCGTGCTCTCGACCGTGCGGTCCGCTGCCGATGCCGACCGCCGCGTTCTGTTGGCCGGCGAACGGCTGCGCCGACCGAGACCGCGAGGTTCACCGCGCGCGTCGAGAAGGTCTTCCCGAGCCGCCGCATCGACCTCGGGAAGATCCACTCCAGCGCAGCCCCATCGATCGCGGACCTCATCGTCGGGCGTCTGCGTCAAGAGGACCTGCTAACGGAGTCTGTCAGCCTCAACACGCTCGTCCGCACGACGAGCAGCCCGCCCCCGCCATCCGTGTCGGCGCGCTCGATCGCCGGCTTCCGCTGGGAAGGCGACGTTCCGTGGCAGAAGTGGAGCCAATTCTACAGCAAGGTCTTCTCGCGCTTCTCGCAGAAGGGGTTGAAGCTCCGCGTCGTCGTCGAGGTCGCGCCGACTGGCGGTGTCTCCGAACAGGAGGTCCAGGAGACGAAGACGGCACTGAAGGAACTTGGCCTCGCGGACGATCTCCGGAAACGCGATTGAGGCTGCTCGCAGGGCGCACACGTCGCGTTCGCAAGGTGAGGAGGAATCAGCCCGAAGGGTAAGGGGGGCGTCAGTCGATGATTCCCCGCCGACGCATGTACTCGTCGTCCGCTTGCAGGATGGCGGCCACGGTCTGCTCGTTCACGCTGGAATCTCGAACGATGAAGGCGTGCTGAAGGGGCTCGCTCACGTAGCGCTGGTCGACATTGCCTTGCGGAAAGAGCGAGGGATTGCCTTCGCGAAGCTCCTCCGGCGTCGCGCCCAGAGCATCAGCTCCGTCGCTTGGCATGATGCCCATTCCGAGCAGATAGCGGTCCTTCGACCGAAGGACCCTTCGGACCAAACGCTCGTCGAGCCCGGTCAGCTTCATTGCAAAGAGGACGGCTGCATCGTCGTCGTACACAAGTCCCGCCGTGTCGTTCATTGGTCGCCCACCGAACTCTAGCCCGTCGAGGACCGACGCGCGAGGGCGAGCTTCGCATCCACACCGGACCTGGAAGGCAGGCTCCCGAAAGTATGCTACAGGAACGCCCCCAGCTCAGCGCCGCCGGAGAGCGGGGAAACCAGAGTGCTTCCGGAGCCGAGGCTTTTGGGACGGCCAGCGGTGGGCTCACTCGTCCGGGCGCTCGCTGAACCATTCGCCAGTACCTTCGACCACCGTGTCCTGGACCGCAGCAATGTCCGACTCCCACTTCAGCACCCGAAGCGATCTCCCCAAGGACGAGATGAAAGTCACCTGCTTGGGGCGCCTCGGGTTTGCGTCGTGGTAGGTCTGGATCCAGTCGCGAACACCACCGACGATGCGGGCCGACAGTTCACTCGCGGGGTCCTCGTTCGGCAGCCAGATGGTAAGCGACTGCACGAAAGTGACTCCATATCCTCGCAGGGCCGGAGGCTCGATGAAGCGCACGGCCTCTGCCGGGAGCCATTCGCCCAGGGTCTGGATCAGCGGCCTCAAGAGTTCCGACGTGAACCCGCTGGACCTCGATGGGGCGACAAGCACATCGGGAGCTGGGCCGGCCTTCGCTATGTTGCGTGCGAGGACGGTTTCCTTCCTGAGGGCCTCAGAGTCAGGTCGGCCAACTTCCAGTCGAGCCCCAATCCGTAGAAACCCGCCGTGCGCGACTCCAGCCAACCGAGCCAGCCTTGCGAGAACCAAGACGGCGCCAGTCCGCGTAGCGTCCGTCGACGTAGTCATTCCCTGCGTAAGATCGAGAGCTTCTCGCGCCTCCGATGGGGGCAGTTTCTCAGCAAGGGCGAGGAGGCGGCGTTGGAGGATGGTCAGGGACTGAAGCCCCCGTCCAATCATCTCGGCCTCGAAGGCTATGACGTCGGGGTCGATATCCACGGAATCCACGCCTTCTGCGAGTGCGTGAAGCACCATCATGCGTTCCCCACGGGACATGTCTTTCAGAAATTCAAGTATCGGCACGACATCAAGCCCGCTGGCTGCGAATAAGCCGCGCAAGTCCTCGTTTGGAACGGAGGCAATCCGATCCAGAGCCTCGGCGACCTCGGTGTCAATCTCCATGTCAACGATGCGATCAGGCATCGGTTTTGACCTCGAAATCGAGACTCACTCCGTCCCCATGATGGACGTCTTTCGTGAATCGGCGGAGAGTGCGCCACATAAGCAAGGATTTCAACTTCCCGAGTGGACGCCTGTTAACGTCGTAGAATTCCAACCGATCCGGTGTGAATCGAATCTTTCCGTTGCGGTCCGAGCGAGCCCATCTCGCAGTCGCAAACAGAGCAAGGTTGGCGGAAACGAAATCCTGGACGGCGAACGCAACCCTTGGCTGCGCAAGATCCCACGCGACGGATCCGGCGTGGCGTATCACGCTCAACGAGCATTCCGTTAGCGTCAGCTTGGTCTCGTGTGTTTCATTCTGGCCGATCTGAAGCGTCGCCTCACCCCCGGACGCCGTTGCGGTCGAACCACCCTCCTTCAGCTCGATCTCCGGCTTGATTCCGAACGTGGCCTTTCGCGCACGAGCATACGAAGAAACGTGCTCAACGGCGATCTGTACCGCAGGGGTATGGTCCAGGATCTGCCCGTAATGCGCCACGAACTCGACTTGGCCACCTCCAGATCCCGCGTAATAGTTCGCGGGTTTCCCTCTCGTGCGGAACGCGATGACTTGGAACACGCAGTCGAGGTCGAAGCGGAATCCTCCGTCGCCATCGACATCGGGGAGCACTTCAAGGGTGACGAGGCTTCGGCGACGTTCGTCGTCCGAAAGTTCACGGTCGAGCTGTCGAGGGGTACAGAGAAAGACGTTCCCCATTTGCCAGATGACGCTTGATACCAGCACGAAGGGGGCGTCCGAGTCACGTGCGAACTTGCTCGCTGCGTTCCGGACGAGCGGTCCCGCTGAGGCTCCGGCTGAGCGTGGACGTCGGAACGGGCCACGGCGATGTCTCGGATGCTTCGCCCATCGCCCCGCATCAGTCGCGCACGCGCTAGCAGACGCTGGTCTACCCTGCGCGGTCGACCCCAAGAACCCCCCAGCCGCCTCAACGCTCCCTGGCCGCCGCGATGCGCTCGGCCGTCGCAAGCCGCTCCATCTTCGCGGCCCACGCCATGACGGCGACGATGACCTCGGCGTGCGGCCCCTGGAGGTCGAAGCCGTCGCCGACGCTCACGACCCTCGGCGCCGCCGGCACGTAGCTCGTCCACGGCGCCGAGGGTGTCCGCGATACCGGTGCGGGTGAGCCGGTCGAGCCGGAACAGGTACAGCCGCCGGCCGCGCAGCCGGCCAGCGCGGGCATCGGCGAGTCGCAGCCTCCCCACCGCTTCGCTTGCTCGCGCAAATGAGGAGGGTCGAGAGCAGGTGCCCGTCACGACCATCCGTGCGTCGCCCGCTCCGACGGGCGCGTCGCGGGCCCAGCCCGCGACGCTCCCAACCTGCGGCGCCGTCTGCATCAACGCCGCCGTCACGCCCGTCCGTCAACGTCCTCCGGCGCGGCCGGGTGCCCGACCCCAACGGAATCGGTGCCCGGGTCCGCCGGAACAGGCGGTCGGGTGCTCCAGAGTTCGTGCAGCGCATCCGATCAAGTTTGCGATTTTTCCTGACCCATCGATCGAGGAATTGGCTCGGAACTGCGCGAAATCACAGAGGAGCGATTCCGCTAATGGAGAATCGTTCGCAAATTCGACCGGCGCCGCTCACGCCTACGAAACGCTGCTTTTCCCCGCGTAGCGGCGCGACTACCGATCACGCTGCACGAACCCTGGTGCTCCGGAATCAGCGGTCGGGTCGTTCCGGAACGAGCGGTCGGGTCACGTCGGAATCGGTGCCCGGGTCAGGCCGGAATACGCAACCTCATCGCGCGGCCGTTCTGACGGGTGTCGCCGGGGCCGCTCGACCGACCGCCGGCACGTACGGGCCCGCGGAAGCGCGGGGGCGCGCGCCCGAGGTCGTCCAGGACCCGTTCGGGCGTCTCCTTCACGACCGCTGACGTTGCGTCTTGCAAGGGCTCCTAGAACCCATGAACATAGACATGTGGTTTACACTCCGGCCCTTCGGCCTCCGCTGCGACGGGCCAGCTTGGAAGGGCGTTCGCGGTGGACTCCGTAGACGACGCCACCAGACTGCTCGACCCCCTGCTCATGCGGGCGCGGACCCGCATCGGCGTGACGCTCCGCGGGAAGTGGCACCTCGACGTCCTGCTCGGGGTCGGCGGGATGGCGGCCGTCTACGCGGCGACCCACCGGAACGGCAGTCGCGCGGCGGTGAAGCTGCTCCACGCCGAGCTGCTGGTGAACGCTGAGGTCCGAAGCCGATTCCTCCGCGAGGGCTACGTCGCCAACGCCGTCGGTCACGAGGGCGCGGTCAAGGTTCTCGACGACGACACGGCCGAGGATGGATCCCTGTTTCTCGTCACCGAGCTGCTGGACGGTGAGACGCTGGAAGATCGGCGCGTGCGCCTCGGGGGTCAGTTCTCGGAAGACGACGTTCTATCCATCGCTGACCAGCTCCTGGACGTCTTGGCCGCCGCCCACGCCAAGGGCGTCGTACACCGCGACCTCAAGCCGGAGAACGTCTTCTTGACCCGCTCCGGCCAGGTGAAAGTGCTCGATTTCGGGATCGCTCGGCTGCGCGAGCTGTCGACGGCAAGCAGCGCGACCAGCATCGGCTCGACGATGGGCACGCCCTTGTACATGCCGCCGGAGCAGGCGCGTGGACTCTGGGACGAGGTCGATGGGCGGAGCGATCTCTGGGCCGTCGGCGCGACGATGTTTCACCTCTTGTCCGGGCGGTTCGTCCACGACGGGCGGACGGCCAACGAGGTGCTCCTGGCGGCGATGACGAAGGCCGCGCCCCCGCTCGCGGAGCGTCTGCCAACGGTGAGCCCAGCGGTGGCCCACGTGGTGGATCGGGCGCTCGCGTTCGAGAGAGATGATCGGTGGCCCGACGCGCGGCGGATGCAGGAGGCCGTGCGGCACGCGTACCACGATCGGAACGGCGCGCCGATCACCACAGCACCGCGGATGACGGTGCCCGAGGCGGTTCCAAACCGAACCCTGGCGGGGGGAGAGGGCGCCGTGGCGCCGAGGCTTCCGACGACGGGCCAGCCGGTCGAGCGAGGCGCTAGCGGAGTGGCGTTCGCAGCGTTGTCGACGCTGGCCAAACCGCGGAACGCGGCGATCGCCGTCGGAGGTGCCGCGGCGCTGACCGTCGCGATCACCGTCGTCGTGTTGCTGTCGTCAGGAGGAGCAAGCCGAAGTGGGGTGGCGGCAGGCGCGGCCAGCGCAGCACAAGCTGTCGCGGTGAGGCCAGCGACCAGCCCATCGACGATCGTGCCCCCCACGGTCCCCGCAGCATCGGCAACGCCGGAGCTGGCCGCGACCAACTTGCCCCACGCGAGCGCTACCGCGGCCATGAGCGCCGCACCCGCACAGAGGCCGGCGCCGCTCAGCCGACCGGCACCCCCCACGAGTGGCCGGGCTGCCCTGCCCTCGACACCGGCCAACCCGAACTGCAACCCGCCCTATGTCATCGATCCGAGGAGCGGGAAGAAGAACTTCAAGATGGAGTGCCTATGACGCGTCTCCCCGCCCATTCCGCCCTGCTTCTCGCGGCGCTCGTGCTCATGGGCCGTGCCGCCGCCGCCGCGGAGCCGACGAAGCGCGAGTGCGTCGATGCGAACAGCAGCGCCCAGGATCTTCGAAAGGACGGCAAGCTCCGCGCAGCTCGCGACAAGCTCGCCCTGTGCGTGTCGATGAGTTGCCCGGGAGCCGTCCGCGAAGACTGC
Organism: Myxococcales bacterium; assembly: GCA_003153495.1. Classification (GTDB taxonomy): domain Bacteria; phylum Myxococcota_A; class Polyangia; order Polyangiales; family Polyangiaceae; genus Palsa-1150. The sequence continues at coordinate 2,669 of PLYU01000349.1, read as the reverse complement.
GCTCAGCGGCTCGACGAGGTGAACAAGGCGATGCCCTCGCTCGTGTTCGAGGCGAAGGACACGGCCGGCAACGATCTCGGCGTGGTCCGAGTCACGATGGACGGCCAGCCGCTCGCCGAGAAGCTCGACGGAACGGCGATCCCGGTCGACCCGGGATCGCACCTCTTCGCGTTCGAGGCCGAGAGGCTGCCGAAGGCCGAGAAGACGCTCATCGTTCGCGAGGGGGACCAGGGGCGGCGCGAACGGGTCGTGGTCGGCCCGGCAGCGCCGACGGTGGCGCCGAGCGACCACGGCCCTCCCCACGCGACGATCCGGACCGCGACGTCCGAACAGGGCTCGTCCCACACTCCGATGGCGGCATACGTCGCTTTCGCCGCCGGGGGCGTCGGCCTCATCGCAGGGACCGTCTTCACTGTCCTTGGACTTGGCGCGAAGTCGGACGCGGAGAACAGTTGCCCTGCCGGGCCGAGTCAATGCCCAGCCGCTGTAGACGTCGGCCAGCTCAACGGCCGCATCACGAGCAACAACATTGGCGCGGGCATCGGCTTCGGGCTCGCGGCCGTTGGCGGCGGCGTGGGGACGATCCTCCTTCTGACGTCGGGCAGCCCATCGGCGCCTGCGCAGGGGGTGCGCGTCGAGCCGCGCGTAGGCGCCGGGTGGGCAGGCGTCGGGGGGAGCTTCTGACCATGAGGGCGGGGACCGTCGTTGTCTTGGTGGCTCTCGTCGAGACCGCCATCGCGTGCGGTGCCAACTACGCGAATGCCCCGAGTGACGCCGGGGAAGACGCCATCGTCGACGGCACCGTGGGGGCCGACACGAGCGGCAGCGGCAGCGGTGGCAGTTCGGGAAGCGCAGGCTCAGGCAGTAGCAGCGGATCTGGCGGTTCCGGGGGGTCGAGCGGAAGCGGCTCGGGCTCGGGTTCGTCGGGAGGCTCCGGCTCCGCGAGCAGCACGGGCAGCAGCTCGGGGACCGATGGCGGGAGTGGCTCAGGAGGCAGCGGGGTCGATGCCTCGATATCAGCGGGCCAGTGCCAGCTACCCGAGTTCTACTCGCAGGCATGTCGTCCATGCGTGCACGCTCACTGTTGCAGCCAGGAGCAAGCCTGCGCACAAGACCCTGACTGCAACGCCTACGTGATCTGCGCCATTCAGTGCGACTCGATGTACGGCTGCGCCGGGAGCGCCGCCAATGCCAACAACACTTGTTGGTTGGACAATTGCGACGTAATTCACGCGAATGGATATAATTTTTTCCACGGGAGCGCTGGCGTGGATTCCTGCGTATTCACGTCGTGTGGGCAAAGCTGCGAGCTGTCCTGCTCGCTACAGTGAGCAATTTGTGATGAGTCGACCCTTTGCACGCCTCGAACCTCTCAGCGTTGCGGCACTGACATGTGCTCTGGCCGCGTGTAGCGCGAACTACCAGAACGCTCCGAGCGACGCTGGGCCGGCCGGGAGCGGGGACGCCACCGTCCAAGACGCCAGCGGCGGGGGCGCTGAGTCGGGCGGGAGAAGCGGGAGCAGCAGCGGGTCCGGCAGCAGTTCTGGCGGCTCAGAGGCGGGAAGCGGGTCGAGCAGCGGAAGCGGCGGTAGCTCCGGCAGCGGATCGGCGATCGGGGGCGACGCATCCGCGGACGCATGGCCGTCTGACGCAACGATCGAGAGTGGCTTGGAGAGCGACTCCGCGGTGGTCGACGCCAATGTCCTGGCCGTCCTGGCCACCGGGCAAGCCCGTCCGATTTCCCTCGCAGTTGACGCCACGAATGTCTATTGGGCGACCTACAACGGCGGAACGGTCATGAAGGTGCCCTTGGGCGGTGGCACACCCGTCACGCTCGCCTCGGGCCAGAACGCTCCGTACTTTGTGGCCGTGGACAGAACGAGCATCTACTGGACGAACTCCGGCGCCGGAACCGTCATGAAGATGCCCCTCGGCGGAGGTACGATCACGACGCTCGCCTCGGGCCAGAACGACCCCGTCGCAATCGCCGTGGACGACACGAACGTCTACTGGACGACGTACAACGACGGCACCGTGATGAAGGCCCCGGTGACCGGTGGAACGGCCACGATGCTCGCGTCAGGCCAGTCGAGCCCCAGCTCAATCGCGCTCGACAAGAGCAGTGTCTATTGGGTCGGCTACTTCAACGGGTCCCTCATGAAGGTTCCGATTGCCGGCGGCACGGCCGTGACGTTGGCCTCGGGACAAGGCACCTACGTCGGCGGTCTTGTCGTGGACGCCACTCGCGCTTATTGGACGACCTACGGTCCAAGCGGATCGGTGATGAGCGTGCTGATCGGAGGCGGCACGCCCACCACGATCGCCTCGGGGCAGAGCTACCCCGAAGGCATCGCCGTGGATGGTACGAACGTCTACTGGACGACGTACAACGACGGCACCGTGATGAAGGCGCCATTGGGTGGCGGCGTCTGGACGACGCTCGCCACGGGACAGAGCAACCCCATCTGCATTGTGGTCAACTCCACCATGGTGTACTGGACGAACGCGGCAGGCGGCACGGTGATGAAGACGCCGAAGTGACTTCGTCGTAGGCGGCGCCCTGGGGCGGGTAGCTAGTCCTTGAGCCGTTCGCCCGCCAAGACGCATCGCCGGCCCTCTCGCCGTAACGGCTCGCACGAAGTGGTAGTTGCGACCAGGCCCTGCTGGTC
>PLYU01000211.1 GCA_003153495.1 Myxococcales bacterium | reverse complement strand
TCACGTCGAACAACGAGAAGGAGCTCCCCGACGCGTTCCTGCGGCGCTGCGTGTTCCACTTCATCGACTTCCCCGACCAGGAGCTGATGAAGCGCATCGTGCGGGTGCACCACCCCGGCGTGGACGGCGCGCTCATCGACCAGGCGGTCATAGCTTTCTACGAGCTTCGCGCCACGCCGCGGCTGCGCAAGCGCCCGTCGACGAGCGAGCTGGTCGACTGGATCACGGTGCTGATGCAGTCGGACATCGGGCGCGAGCGCCTGGTGCGCGAGCTGCCGTTCCTGGGAGTGCTCCTGAAGAAGGAGCAGGACCAGGAGCTGCTGAAAGTGATGCGGGCGTCGGGCGGGGCGCGGCGGTAGGACGCGCGCTCGGCATGAGCCGGAACCGCGTCATCCTCGATGCCATCGAGGCGAGCCTCGGCTCGAGACCAGCCCCCCCTCACCCACCACGCCCACGCCCACCATGATCGGCGCGAGCCAGACGCGCAGGCGGCGGCGCCGCGAAGAGGACCCGGCCATCACTTGGCGACCGGCAGCCGCTTCTTGCCCCCGGGCCCGCCGCTGCGGTCGATGGTCGGCCCGGCCTCGTCCTCGCCGTGGGCCGCCTCGCAGGCCAGCACCACTCGCTCGGCGATGTCGGCGAAGGCCTTGGAAGCCTCGCTCGCGGGCGCCGCCTGGACCACCGGGGTCCCCTTGTCGCCCCACTCGCGCACGGCCGGCTCGAGCGGCACCTGTCCGAGCAGCGGCGCGCCCGAGAACTCGGCCACCGCCTGGCCGCCGCCCTTGCCGAACAGCTCGTGGCGCACGCCCGCGGTGTCGATGAACCAGCTCATGTTCTCGACGACGCCCAGGATCGGGATGTTCACCTTCTTGCACATCGAGACCGACTTGAAGACGTCGTCGGTCGCGACGGCCTGGGGCGTCGTCACGACCACCGCGCCGGTGGCCTTGATCTGCTGCGAGAGAGTCAGCGCGACGTCCCCCGTCCCCGGGGGCAGGTCCATGACCAGGAAGTCGAGCTCGCCCCAGTTGACGTCCTTCATGAACTGCTGGAGCGCGCCGTGGAGCATCGGCCCGCGCCAGATGACGGCGGCCTTCGGGTCTTCCATGAGAAACCCGATCGACATGAGCTTGACGCCGAAGCGCGCGAGCGGCTCGATCGTCTTGCCGTCCATCGACACCGGGCGGCCGGTCACGCCGAGCATCGTCGGGATCGACGGGCCGTAGATGTCGGCGTCGAGCAGGCCGGTGCGGTAGCCGGCGCGCGAGAGCGCCATGGCGACGTTGGTGGCGACCGAGCTCTTGCCGACGCCGCCCTTGCCGCTCATCACCAGGACGATGTTCTTCACGCCCGGCAGCGGGTCGTTCGGCATGAGCGCGCGGGCGCGCAGGGCGTGCGGCGATGGGGCGGACGGGGCGCCGTCGATGGGCATGGTCCAGAGCGAGTAGGCCGCGGCGCCCGGCCCGTCAACCTGGGAAACTACCCCTCGCGCACGACCATGAGCTTGCGCTCGGTCATCTCCTCGATGGCGAAGCGAACGCCCTCGCGCCCCAGGCCCGAGTCGCGCACGCCGCCGTAGGGCATCGAGTCGACGCGGAAGGTCGGCACGTCGTTGACCACGAGGCCGCCGACGTGCAGCCGCGAGAACGCCTCGGCGACGCGCGCGCGCGAGTCGGTGAAGACGCCCGCCTGCAGGCCGTAGCGGGTCGCGTCGGCCATCGTGAGCGCCTCGTCCCAGGTCTCGAAGCGGTGGACCGTGAGGACCGGGCCGAACACCTCTTCGTCGACGACCTTGAGCCCGCGCCCGGCGCCGTCGATCTCGAGCACCGTCGGCCAGTACCGGTTGCCCTCGCGGCGCCCGCCGCAGAGCAGCCGCGCCCCCGCGCGCGTCGCCTCCTCGACCCACTGCTCGACGCGCCGCGCGTTGCCCTCGTCGATCATCGGGCCGCACACCGCCGTCGGATCGAGGGGCGACTTCGGCTCGATGCCGCGCGCGCCCTCGACGACGCCGGCGACGAAGGCGTCGGCGATGGGCGCATGCACGTACAGCCGCTGCACCTTGATGCACACCTGGCCCGCGTAGCCGAACGCGCCCGAGACGACGCGGTCGCGCGCCCAGCCCACCGGCGCGTCGTCGTGCACCAGCACCGCCGCGTTGCCCCCGAGCTCGAGCAGGACGCGCTTCTTGCCGCAGACCGACTTGAGGTGCCAGCCCACGCCGGCGCTCCCGGTGAACGAGAGCGTCGCGAAGCGGTCGTCCTTGACCAGCTTCTCGGCCACCGCCACGTCGCACGGCAGGACCTGCACGGCGTCCTCGGTCGCCCCCGAGCGCCGGATGCAGTCGGCGAGCAGCAGCGAGGTGAGCGGCGCCTGCGGCGGCGGCTTGAGCAGGACCGAGCAGCCCGACGCGAGCGCCGGGGCGAGCTTGTGGGCGACGAGGTTGATGGGGAAGTTGAACGGGGCAATCGCCAGGACCGGCCCGGCCGGCACGCGCACCCAGGTCCCCGAGTAGCCGCGCGAGGTCGCCGTGACGTCGAGCTGCATGGCCTCGCCGCCGAGGCGCGTCGACTCCTCGGCGCCGATCTCGAACGTGGAGATCGCGCGCCCCACCTCGGCGCGCGCCAGCGTGATGGGCTTGCCGGCCTCGCGGGCGATGAGCTCCGCGAAGACGTCCTGGCGGGCGGCGATCTCCTGCGCGATGCGCGCGAGCACGGTCTTGCGCTCGTAGCTCGAGCGCGTCTTGGTCCGCTCGAAGGCCGCGACGCTCGCCACGACGGCCTCCTCGGCGCGCGCCGCGTCGGCGAGCACCACCTTGCCCAGCTCCGCGCCGGACCACGGCTCGTGGATCGTGGCGGTCGGGCCGTCTTCGTGGCGACGCGACGCGACGTAGAGGGCGCCGTCGGGGGCGATGAAGTGCATGGGGGGGTTCTAGCAGGGCGGTGAGAGAAGACCGCCAGGACGCCAGGGGCCGTCCTGGCTCCTGAGCCAGTCCGCCAGGGCTTCGCTCACCAGCGCGCTGCGGGTCTTGCTCAACCGCCGTCGAGTGCGCTCGACCGCAGCGAGCGTGGCCGCAGGGACGCTGACGGTGACCTTCTCCGCCTTCACACCGACATCGTGCCGCCGGTATGACCTTCCGCAAGAGGCTGTGCGACAGGAGAGCGAGGCCGGCGCGCCCACAAAAGGCGCGCGGCGCGCCCGGGCACACGCCCGACCACGCCGCGAACGCTGTTCGAGAAGAGCGACTAGCTCTTCGGTCCACCGCACGAGCCGCTGACGCTCGCGCTGGCCTGGACTGACACGTTCACGCTCACCGAGGCCGACGCAGAGGCCTGGACGGTCGCCGCAGCGCACGCCAGAGCCTTGCCGCCGATGCTCGTCACGCCGGACACGACCGCCGAGCCGGTCGAGACCAGGTGCCCGGCTGCCTTCACGGCCAGCGGCCCCTGCGTCTGAACCGTCGCGACGATCGCCGGCAGGTTAGTCTTGAGCGTGGCGATCAGCTTGGTGACGTCCGCCGTCGCCGTGCCGTCGCACTCGAGGTCGACCGACGGCTTGGTGCACGTCGCGGTGGCCTCGGCGTGGCCCTGGCAGCTCGCCTTGCAGTTCTCGGAGGCCTGGCAGCTCGGCGGCGTGATCTCGCCCTCGCACTTGGGCGCCGTGGCTGTGCCGGTGCAGCCACCCTTGCAGCTGACGTTCGCGCCGCAGCTGATGTTGGCGTTCGCGTCGAGCTTGCAGCTACCGCTGCAGGTGCCCTTGCACGAGCCTTCGCAGTGGGCGGGGGTGCCCGGGGTGTACTGACACGCGGCGTCGCACTTGCCCTTGCACACGCCAGCGCACTTGGCGCCGCTGGCCGTGCTGCCGTCGCACGTGCCGGTGCAGTTGCCGCTGCACGTGCCCTCGCAGTGGACGCTCGGCAGGGTACCCGGGGTACAGGTGCCCGAGCAGTCGGCCTCGCACGAGCCCTGACACTGGGCCTGCACGGTGGCCGAGCCCTCGCAGTACGCGCTCGCGTTGCATGTGCCGCTGCACTGGACGCTCAGCTGGCCAGGCTCGCAGGCGACGTTGACGTCCGGCGGCGTACAGCTCGCGCTTCCGCTGCACTGCCCCTGGCAGGTGGCCTGGACGCTCGCGTCGACGGTGCACTGGCCGCCGCTGACCGACAGGTTGCAGGTGACCTGCGCCGCCGCGCCGGCCGTAAGGATGGCGTTTATCTTGGTGGAAGCCTGGTTGCAGGCCTCGCTCAGCTGGTCGTCGGTGGACGTCTTGGCGGACCAGGTGTCGGCCACGCCGAGGTCGGTGTCGATCGCCTTGCAGGCGGCCAGGACCGAGGCCTCGATGTTTGCCGAGATGGAGACCAGGTCGGCCCCGGCGGTGACGAAGGCCTTGGTGTCGGCGTCGATCGACAGGCTACCCACGGCCGACGCGCCGGCCTTGAGCTCGTCGCAGCCCTGCGCGGCGCCGGCGATGGTGTTCGCGGCGCTGCACCCGCCCGACCCTAGCCCGGCGGCCAGGACGACCCCCGCGAGCGCGATACCCGACACGTACTTGAAGCCCTTACGATTGGACATTGGAAGCCTCTCCTTGATGACGGGGGCCCCACCGGAGCTCGCCCCAACGTGGATCGACGGGGCAGCCCCGCGATCGATGCATGGTACGGCGCCTTGTGGCCGGAAGGCTAGCCATCGTCAAGCCAGGCCTGCGTCAGCGGTTGACCGTCCAGCACCCCGGGACGGGCTGGGGGCTGCCTGCGACGCTGCCGAACGTCACCAGCCCGATGCACTGATTCGCTGGGGTCTGCGTGCAAGCGACGCCAATCCAGCCGTCGCTGCTCTTGTGCGCAGGGCACCCGGGGGGGTCGAGCACGCTGGCGCTGCACGACGCGGTCGTCGCCTTCGCGCTGCAGAACCGCTCGGTCGAGTTCGCTGCGGTCAGGCAGTCGCCGCTGGTACAGTCGGCGTCGGAGCTGCAGGGCGAGCAGAAACCGCCGTCGCCCTTGCACACGCCCGCGCGCGGCGCGCACAGCCCGCGCGTCACGCACGCCTGCGACCCGCCGCAGTCCGCGTTGCTCGCGCACTCGGGGGTGCACATGGTCCCGTCGCAGTGCTGGTAGACGCCGCCGGCCGGCGGGCAGTCGGCGTCGGTCCGGCAGGCCTGCCCCTGGCTCGGCGCGCAGACGGTCGCCTGGATCACGCACGTCGCGTCGAAGGGGCAGTCGACGTTCTTCTGGCACTGCAGCGCGCAGAAGCCGCTGCCCTGCGCGTCCCCGACGCAACGCTGGGGGGTGCCATCAGGCGCGGCGTTGCAGTCGACGTCGGCCTGGCAGGGCGCGCAGTAGACGCGCGGCAGGCACACCGTCCGGGTGGGGCCGAAGGTGGCCTTGGCCGTGGTGACGTTCGGCCCCTGGTTGACCGTGGCGCACCACCAGCCGCCGAGGCAGTCGCTGTCCTTCGCGCAGTCGAACCGCGTGCAGAACGCGCTCCCGTCGGTGGGGCTGGTGCCGTAGCACCCGAACCCGTGCGCCGCGTCGCAGTCGGGGTTGCCCTGCTCGCCGCCGCCGGGCGCGCAGGGCGTGTGCCAGCCCGGCACGCACCAGTTGGCGACCTTCGCGCCGGCCTGCCCCTCGTGGCAGGAGTAGCCCGCGGGGCACCCGGCCTGGCCGGTGCACACCTTGTGGCACGTCGCTCCGGAGCCCGACCCGTCATCGATGCACTCGTTGCCGGCGGCGCACTTCGACGAGTCGCACCCCGCGCTCGGCGACGACGAGCAGCCGGCCGGCGCGGCCAGGATCACGAGCGCGAGCGGGAGCGGGAGCGCCCCCAGAAGGGCGGCCGCGGCGCGCCACCCGCCCTGCTTCGCTTCGCTGCTGTCTCGCACGGGCTGTCCTTGACCTCGAGCGCGCCGAAGATACGCTTTGTCACCCGCGGGCCGTCGTGCATTTAGCACGACGGCACGTCGCTCGCGCCAGGGACAGGCATATCGAGGACCGACGATGAAGGCGTATCCGGTTGCCGCAGTGGCTCTCGCGACCCTCGCCTGTCTCGCCGGTTGCAGCAGCACGGCAAACAACCAGGGCCCCCCCTGCAACCCGTGCGATCCGCCCGACGGCGCCGCGGGCGCCGCGCTCCCCGGGCACGACACCAACCCCGACGGTGTCCCCTACCCCAACCCGCCGGGAGGCTACGGGCGCGCCGCGCGCCTCGGCAACAGGCCGGGCAACGTGATGCGGAACTTCAAGTTCCTCGGGTACCCGAACGCGGACAAGTCGCAGGGGCTGCAGACGATCGCGCTGGCGGACTACTACGACCCGTGCGGCAGGCGCGCCGCGATGATCCACGTCACGGTGGCCGGCATCTGGTGCCCCAACTGCATCCTCGAGACCACCGACATCGTCGCCGCCAGGGCGTCGCTCGACTCGCAGCGCGTGGTGGTGCTCCAGGCGCTGGCCGACGGCAAGACGCAGGGCGTCGCGGCGACGCCGGCGGACCTGGACTTCTGGATGGCCTACGAGCACGTGAACTTCACCGAGGTGCTCGACCCTGGGCTCGGCAACTTCGGGGGGTTCTTCAACGCGGCCGCGATCCCGTGGAACGCCGATCTCGACCCGCGCACCATGGAGATCATCGACGAGGGCGTCGGCCGCGTGAGCGATGTGAGCGCGGGGCTCACGGCGATCCCGGCGCAGCCGGGGTATCCGGTGCCGGCCGTGTGCGGGGACAACTGAGGGGATGAACAATCGGGGGTGGGGCTCGACCGAGTTCGCGCACGCCTGGAAGCAGACGGCCGAGGCCATCAAGAGCGTCGCCGACTCGCCCATCTCGTCGGAGCCGCTCATGCTCCTGCCGCGCGAGGCGAGGCAGAAGGCGCTGGGGGACGTGCGCGACCAGCTACGGCAGTTCGAGCTCGGCAAGGGCAAGGCGTGTGACGTGCCGGCGGAGCTGGTGGTGGTCACGGGGAAGAAGTGAGGGCGGGGTGGGGTCGGGGGTGAAGCGGCCGGGAGGACGAGCCGGCCGCTTCACTCGAAATGCGAAGGCGACGGCACAGCTTCCAGCCGCTTCACTCCGACGGCCAAGGCGACGGCAGCGCGGCCCGGCCGCTTCGCCCGAGCAGCGAAGGCGACGGGATCGTGACCCGGCCGCCTCACGCGAGCGGCCAAGGTGATCGCACGCTGGGCGGACCCGCGGGGGGGGGCCGGAGGGCGGTTGACAGAGCATGGCCCGGGCGGTACCCAGTTCGCGACTTCAGGCGCGTAGCTCAGTGGTAGAGCACTACCTTGACACGGTAGGGGTCGGAGGTTCGAAACCTCTCGCGCCTACGAAGAAACACCGGGAAAACCGGGGTTTCCGAAGGGTCCCTTACCCGCTTTGACCCCCAAAAGTACCACTCACGGGCCTTTGAGTACCACCGTGAGTACCACTCGCCGCCGGCTCGCCCGTAACGGCCCCTCCCTTCACGAGACGCAGCACCGCCCCGATGCTCTCGCGCTGCTCGACGGGGTGCACCGTCGAGTAATGCTCGCGCATCCGGTCGGTGAGGTGTCCGGAGATGCTCTTGGTGACGAGCGCCTCCACCCGGGCCGTGCGGGCCAGGTCGTTGAAGGTCCGGCGTAACCCGCGGGGGGTGAAGCTCATCTCCAGGCCGATGAGCGCGCCCACCTTGGCGAACGGCTTTCGCAGGCAGTGCTCGCCCAGGAAGCCGCCGTCCGCTGCGGGAAAGAGCAGATCCGAAGCGATCTGCTCGGGGGTGGTGAGCTGCGTCTTGACGTGATCGGCGAGCACCTCGATGACGTCGGGGGGCACGCTGATCCGCTGGCGCAGCTTGGTCTTGGTCGTGTCCATCACCTCGGCGCCGAGCGAATGCGACCGGCGTACGAGAATGACCGCTTCCTCCCATCGCACGTCCGGCGCCGGCCCCTTGCGGCGCAGAGGCCGCAGCGAGGACGGGCGCAAGCCGGTGGCGAAGCCGAGGAACGTCATCGCATAGTGCTGCGGGTAGACCTCGCGCATGCACGCGAGAAACTCGCTCACCTTGTCGGCTTCGAGCGCGTTCGGCTCCTCCTCGGTGTACGTGGCGTGCTCCGACGTATCGAAGTACGCGACGCCCTCGGTGGCATCGCCCGGGAGGCCAAGCTCGCGCTTGGCCGCCTTGGTGATGACCCGCAGGATGGCCAGCCAACCGTTCGCCGTGACCGGCGAATAGTGACCGACCCCGACGAGCTTGGCGATGCCCGTCTTCCAGCTCAGGACGTGGGCGACCTGAATCTGGTCGACGAACATCTCGCCGAACCCCGGCACCGTGTCGGTGCCGGCAATGAGGTGCTCGAGGGTGTACTTCCAGCGCTCGCGGCTGCGGGCGCTCTTAATCTCCCTCGTCGTCACCTTGCGCTCGAACAGCGATGCGGCGAACTCGGCGAAGCGCGTCTTCGGAAGCGTGACCGAGAGGACGCCCGCTTTCACGCGGGCGCGCTCGGCGGACAGCCACTGGTACGCGAACGCTTCGTTCGCTTCGGGCAGGACCTTGCNNTCGTCGGCGCCACCCAGCAGTTCCAGTGCTTGATCCACTTCGTCGTCTTGTCCATCGTCGTCTCCCTTGGGAGGCGCACCCGGACGATCCGCAGCCAGCGTAGCCGGCGGGTCGCCGCGAGCAAACCGATCGAGCTCCGAGCGCGTAAAAAGCAGCGGTCCGACTCCGCCGCGCCGCCCCACCGCGCGCAGCCTTCCCTCCATCACGGCCTTGCGGATGGCGGAGCTCGAACGGAAGCCCAGATAGCGAGCTGCAGCGGCGGTAGGGAAGTAGCCGTCGAGCCCGCCTTCGGGGGTCGCCTCCGCGCGCGAGGGGTTCGCCGCTCCTTCGGCCGCATGGACAGAGCGAGCGCGGATCGAGGTCATGGCCGCACCCCGCCCGCGCGTTTGCGTTCCGACGTGCCCTGAGGACGGGGCATTGCGACGAGAGGCGAAGGAAGAAGCGACTGCAGGATCTTATGACCGGGCAGCCGGCCTCCCAGCGCCGCGCCGACGCGTACGTAGAAGATGTCGGGCAGCGCGGAGGGGTCCCGGCCCGTGCGAACGAGGTACGCGAAGAGGCTTCGCGCGAGCCGGATTCGCCCCGCCGTGCCCAGCTCCATGAGGAGCTGAACGCGCGGGCGGACGCCGGGGACGGTGACCGCGAGGGGGTCGTCCACATCGAGGGTGCGGAAGACGAAGAGCCGATGACGACGACGGCTCCGCATCAGATACGCGACGACCTGCCCGGACCGGAAGCGCGCGACCGGACCGAGCGTCCCCTCGCCGAGGTCGCAGGGGGTGCCGAAGAGAAGATCGGCTCGCGGCCGATGTTCTCCTGCGGCAACGCGGAGCTGCACGGCGGTGTTCATCGGCCGCGGTCCGGCGAGCCCTTGCGTGCGCCGCGAAGGATGGCTTCGACTCCTTGCGGGGTGGGCGTCCAGTCGTAGCGGCGTCGATGGAGGTCGGACTGGCTCTTCGGTCCAAGTGTGCTCGTCGGACCCGCGGGCGCAGAGGTGGGAGGAGAGACGGCCGGCCCGGCAGAAGGGGTGCGCGGAGAGACTTCGCGCGAGCCGCCCAGCCTCTCGTCGATGGTGGCTTGAGCCTCTCGCCAGCGGCGCAGGCGCTGTTCGATCTCCGGTGTGCGCTCTGCGTCGAGAACGCCCGTGAGTCGAAAATCCCGGAGGTGCTGGCGCACGTCCTCGAGCGACGGCTCGGCGTGGCGAGTCACCCAATCGCGGCTCTGCACGAACTCCACGATGGATCCCTTGTCCGGGGAGCGGACGATGGCACGGCGCAGCCGCGCGAGGGCTTCTTCGGGTTTCTCGTCCAGTCCCTTGGGCCGGTACTCAGAGACCTTGGCGTAAATCCACGCGCCATCCGGCGCGCGGGCGACGACGATGCGGTCCTGGTTGGGATGCTCCATGACCGTCAGGCCATTCGAGCTGTGGTGCTCCTTTGTCCGGTAGCCGGCTTGCTTGGCGTACTCGATCATGTCGACCGAGCGTTTGAGCTGTTCGAGCTCGGGATCGTGACGCGCTTTCATGGATGGACCCTCGCGGACGCAGAGTTGCTCGATGGGATGTGGAGACCGGTCTTGGGCGGCTCTCGGGACGGCTGCGGTGTCATCGCTCCCTCTCGCAGCGGCTTGCCGTCGCGTGAATGGACGGAAGTGAGGCGGGGCAAGGCAGCGCACGCCAGACGCCGAGGCCCCGTGGTCACGGAGCCCCGGCGCCGACGGCCTCGACCTATTCGGTCGGCTGCGAGGCGTCCTTGGGATCGAAGTCCCGCAGCTGGATGGTGGTGTCCGAGAGCCGGGCCGGCACGTAGTCGAACCGCAGATTCCAGGAGTTGTCCCGGTTCTGGAAGGCGACCCCGATCTTGGTCCACCAGGTCTTCTTCTCGTCGCCCACGGTGCGCTGCACGGCGCCTACGATCTGCATCATCTTCTTGTCGTTCATGATTCTGTTCCTTTGTGGAGAGCCGCTTTGTCGCGGCCTCGTTTCGCTCACAGCGGGCCCCCCGGAGCTCCTCGAGAGGCTCGCCCTGCATTCACGGAGGGGCGTCCCCGCGCTGGCGGGGAACCCGTGAAAGCAGAAGGGCGAGCCCCCGAAGGGCGGGTACGTCTCGAGGCGCGACCCAGGGGGGGCCCGCGCGAAACGAGGCCGTGGGAAAGCGCGTGGCCGCAAAGAAAGGGTCGTGGACGACGATGGGTGGCGATCGGAGAACGCCCGCGAGCGGCGCCGTGGCGGGCCGAGAAACGAGGACAGTGGTCGGGCCCAGGGGTCGGTCCGTGGCGCGGACGGTCTCCGTGGTTTGCCGGAGTGCGATTCGGCAGCGGGCGCACGGGCGCGGGCGGTCCCAGCGCGGGCCGCGTCACGCGGAAACTCGGGCTGCGCCGGCCGGATCGGTCGGGGCTACGGGGCCGAGCTCGAGGCACGCGGCCTGCTCGATCGTGAGTAGGAGTGAGCGGCAGATCTCGTCGAGCGTCTGGCACTGGGCTTCCCTCTCGAGGACCTCGAGCCGCAGGGCGCACAGCTGCTCCTCTCCGTCGGCCTTGCTGCGGGCGAGCTCGCGCCTCGTGTCTATGAGCCGGCGCTGCAGCTCGGCGTGGCGGGTCTCCTGCTCCTGATAGCGGATGACAGCGTCGGCCCGGAGCCGGTCGAACTCGAGCT
>PLYU01000099.1 GCA_003153495.1 Myxococcales bacterium | reverse complement strand
CGCCGCCGCCCGCCGCCCCGGCCCCGCCGCCTCCCGCCGTCGTGCCCCCGCCGCCGCCCGAGGTCGTCTACGTCGCGCCCGACCGGCCGCCCCATGCCCCGCGCTATTCGCTCTGGACGGGCGGCCGCCTCGGGCTGCTGGGGTACAGCGGCGGCCTCTACGTCAACGACCTCAACGCCGGGACCATCGAGACGACCGGGAACTTCGTCCGTCCCGGGGTCGCGCTGGAGGTGGACGTCGGCGCCCGGATCTACCGGCGGTACATCCCTTACGTCGGGCTCGAGCTCGGTCTCGTGGGCGCCGGCCACCGCTTCGACGGGACGAGCACGCGTGCGCAGACGGACTTCATCGGCATCGGCTTCCGCTACATGGCTGGCGACGTCGACTCGGTCTCCTTCGTCAGCGACCTGTCGTTCGGCGTGCGCAGGTTCCTCGTCTCGAACGACAGCGGCACGTGGAGCGCCACGGGGATCGAGATCTTCCGGCTCGGGCTCGGCGCCGAGGTCCGCGTCAACGACCGCTTCGCCTTCTCGCCGATGCTCACCATCTCGGGCGGCAGCCTGACCGACACCAGCGGCAACACCGCGTTCGGCCCCAACCAGGGCGACGGCAAGGCCGGCCCGCCGTTCACGGGGAACGGGAATATCCCCGGCTGGGCGCAGACCAGCTACTACGCCATCGTCCTCGGCTGCGGCGGCCACGTGGATCTGTTCGGGAACTGATCACCTCGCCCGCGCGACCTGACCGGCGCGCTCGGCGAGCGCGGCCTCGAGGACGGGGCGCAGCGCGGCGAACGCCCGCGCGCGGTGGCTCACGCGGTTCTTCTCCACCTCGGTGAGCTCGGCCATGGTCCTGGCGGTGCCGGCCACCACGAACAGCGGATCGTAGCCGAAGCCCCCGGTGCCGCGCGGGGCGCGGGTGATCATCCCCTCGCACACCCCCTCCACGGTGCGAGGCTCCCCGCCCGACGTGAAGGGGTCGATCAGCGCGAGCACGCAGCGGAAGCGCGCCGGAAAGCCGCCCGGCTCGCCCTCGCCTTCGCCCAGCGCCCCCAGCGCGGCGAGCAGCGCCGTGTTGTTGTCGGCGTCGGTCGCGCGCTCGTGGGCGAAGCGCGCGCTGCGCACCCCCGGCTTGCCGCCGAGCGCGTCGACCTCGAGCCCCGAGTCGTCCGCCAGCGAGAGCGTCATCGTCTCGTGCGCGACCGCGCGGGCCTTCTTCACCGCGTTCTCCGCGAACGTCTCGCCGTCCTCGACGACCTTCGGGGCGTCCGGGAGCACCTCGGCGAGGCCCCGGACCTCGAGCGGCAGCCCCTCGAGCAGCGCCCTCAGCTCCTCGAGCTTGCCCCGGTTCCGGGTCGCGACGACGAGCGTGGCTGCGCGGTCGGCGTCTCGCACGGCCTACTCCAGCAGCGTCGCGACGTCGACCCCGGCGCGGCCGAGCGCTTCGTTCTGGGCGCGCGTCAGGCTGGCGATGCCGGCGAGCGCGAGGTCCATCATCGCGTCCACTTCCCGGCGGTCGACGGGCGCGCCCTCCGCAGTCCCCTGCACCTCGACGATCTTGCCGGTCGCCGTCGCGACGACGTTCAGGTCGACCCGGGCGCGAGAGTCCTCGAGGTAGCAGAGGTCGAGCGCGAGCCCGTCGGCGTCCAGGTGGCCGACGCTCGTGGCGGCGACCGACTCTCGCACGGCGCGCACGCCCACCTTCGTCAGCGCGAGCGCGAGCGCCACGAAGCCCCCGGTCACCGATGCGGTGCGAGTCCCGCCATCCGCCTCGAGCACGTCGCAGTCGATCGTGACCGTGCGCGTGCCGAGCTTCTGAAGGTTCACCGCGGAGCGGAGCGCACGCCCCACGAGGCGCTGGACCTCCTGGGTGCGCCCGCTCGGCGCCTTGCCCCGACCGTCGCGGTCCTGGCGCCTCGGGTTGGCCCGCGGGTGCATCTGGTATTCCGCGGTGACCCACCCCTGGCCCTTCCCCTCGAGGAACGGCGGCACCTTATCGTCCACCGACGCCGTGCAGAGCACGACCGTCCCGCCGGCGCGGTACAGCACCGAGCCTTCGGAGGGCCGGTGGAAACCTGTGATCATCTCGACGGCGCGGAGCGCGTCGAGCGAGCGGCCGTCGGATCGGGGCATGGCGAAGGCCACATTCTACCACGCCGCTCGCGGGCCGCTCACCTCGACTGCGCCTCGCCGCCGGGCGCCGTCCACACGCTCTTGGCCGGGGCGATCGGCAGGGCGATGCGGAAGCGCGTGCCCCCGCTCGGCCGGGGCTCGCACGTCACGCTGCCCCCGTGGGCCTCGACGATGTGGCGCGTGATGGCCAGCCCGAGGCCCGTGCCCTCTCCCTTCGTGGAGAAGAACGGGTCGAAGACGCGCGCGCGGATGTCCTCCGGGATGCCCCCCCCCCGGTCGTCGACGCTCACGACGACGCTCATGCCCTCCGCGACGACGCCCACCTCGATCGGCCCGCCGCCCGGCATCGCCTCGCGCGCGTTCCTCATCAGGTTGAGGAGCGCCTGGCGCAGCTGCGCTTCGTCGAAGAGCGCTGGCGGGAGGTGCTCGGCCACGCGAACCGCGATCGAGCAGCCCGCCCCTTCGATCTCGCGGCGCGCGAACTCCGCCACCTCGCGGACCGTGGCCGCGACGTCGTCGGCCTCCATGCGCGGCTGCGGCAGCCGCGCGACGCGCAGGTACTCTTCGCTCAGCTGCTCCAGGCGCTGCACCTCGCGCTGGATGGCGGCGAGCAGGTTCTTGACCTCCGCCCCCCGCGCCGCCTGGTCGCGTCCCAGCTCCTCCTCGAGCAGCTCCAGGTTCAGCCCCATGGCGGACAGGGGGTTCCTGATCTCGTGCGTGACGTGCGCCGCCATCTTGCCGATGGCCGCGAGGCGCTCGTTCGAGAGCGCCAGCGTCTGCGCGCGCGAGAGCCCCGAGACCATCTTCTCGAACGCCGCCTCGAGCTGGCCGATCTCGTCGTCGCTGGGTAGCACGTCGCGCGTCGTGAGGTCGCCGCTCGCCACCGCCTGCGCCCGGCGCGTGACGCGCGCCAGCGGCGCGAGCA
Source organism: Myxococcales bacterium (assembly GCA_003153495.1). GTDB lineage: Bacteria > Myxococcota_A > Polyangia > Polyangiales > Polyangiaceae > Palsa-1150. The sequence goes on along the minus strand of PLYU01000099.1, from coordinate 6,293 downwards.
GGCGCCTCACGTGCAGGGAGACGAGCAGACCCACGGTGAGCGTGAGCGCGGCCAGCACCGCGAGCGCCCAGATCGACCTGAGCTCCCGCTCGCGCGCGGCCCACGACAGGGCGTCGATCGACGCCCCCATGCCTCCGGCGAGCACGCGCAGCCGCTTGTCGGCGTCGTGCTCGATGGCGCCCAGGATCACGATGGTGCGGTTGACCTCCTCCCGGTCGCCGTTCGCTATGGCGGCGAAGAGGTGCTCGAAGAGCGCCCGGTCCGGTTCGAGGTTTGCCTCGACGGCGTCGAGGTCGGCCCCCAGCCGCGCGAGGCGGCGGGCGCCGTTGGCCCCTGTGGCGGGCAGGGCCTGCCCGAGCGTGGCGCGCGTCTCGACGAACATCGTGCGGCGCGCGCCCGCGAGGGTCTCGAGCAATGCGCGCGTCGACCCGGGCTCGCGCTCGTCGGGGATCCCGTCGACCAGCGTCGAGAGCGTGGTCTGCGCGGCGCGGAGCTGGGCCAGGCGCATGGCGACGGGCACGTAGCCGCGGCCGAGCTCGACGCTGTCCTCCGCCGCGCGCTGCTGCGCGACGATGCCCCAGCCGAGGGTGGCCGCGAACGCGATCACGGTGATCGCGAACGAGCCGAGCACGCGGCGCGCGACGGTCGAGCCAGGCCTGGCGGCGCGGTCGGGCGGGGTCAAGAGGTCACCGCCCTCCGAAGATCGCCGTTCCGACCCGCACGCAGGTCGCTCCGCACTCCACCGCCACCTCCAGATCCGCGCTCATGCCCATCGACAGCTCGGGTAGAGCGGCCATCTTCGCATGAAGGTTCCTAAGCGACGCGAGCGTTTGAAAGACCCAGCGCGCCGCGGCGGGGTCCCCCGCCGGGGGGATCGTCATGAGCCCGCGCAGCTCGAGCGACGGCTGCGCCTGCACCGCGGCGATGACCTCGGCCAGGTCGCCGGGCGTCGCCCCGGCCTTCTGCGGCTCGCCCCCGATGTTGACCTCGATCAGCACCCGCAGGACCCCCTTCTGCTCCTTCGCCGCTCGCTTGCCCAGCTCCCGCGCCAGCGGGACCGAGTCCACGGCGTGCACGAAGTGCGCGTGCCTGGCGACGACCCTGGCCTTGTTGGTCTGCAGGTGGCCGACGAAATGCCACTCGAGGTCCGCCAGGTCGGCCAGCGCCTCGGCCTTCTGCTCCAGCTCCTGCGCGTAGCTCTCGCCGAACGCGCGCTGCCCCGCGGCGTACGCCTCGCGGATCGCCTCGGGAGGCTTCGTCTTCGACACAGCGACGAGCCGCACGGCCGCCCCGTCCCGGCCGCAGGCGCGCGCGGCCCGATCGATCCGGGCGCGCACCTCGGCGAGGCGGGCCGCGACGCCGCTCACGGCCGCCTCGCCCTCGCGTGCCAGACCATCACGTCGCTGTCGGCCTTCAGCGGCCCGCCGGAGTAGTCGCCGTCGACGCGCTCCACCTCGAAGCCGTTGTAGTGCAGGAGGGCCTCCCACTCTTGCGGGAAGAACTGGCGGTGGGCGAACGGGGTGACCCACTTGCCCGCCGGGTCCCCCATGGGCTCGAACTCCATCGAGACGAACATGATCTGACGCACCGGATCGTAGTCGAACCGCTCGGTGTTCTTGACGACGACGCTGGCGGTCGGGTGCCGGAACCGCGGCGCGTGGTACGGGCGCGAGGGGCCGCGCGAGAGGTACTCGAGCACGGGGACGGACAGGTCCACGACGAAGCGCCCGCGTGGGGCGAGGTGCCCGCGCACGCGGGCCAGGAAGCGCTCGACGTCGTCCCGCGTGTAGAGGTGCAAGACCGTGTTGAACGTGGCGACGACCAGGGGGAAGCGCCGCCGCAGGCGCACGCGGCGCATGTCGCCGCGGACCACCCGTACGCGCGCGCGCACCTCGGCGGGCTCGCGCGCGAGCCGGGCGCGCAGGTCGGCCACCATCGGGGCCGAGTGGTCGACTCCCACCACGACTATCCCGTGCCTCGCGATCGGCAGCGCGATGCGCCCGTTGCCGACGCCGTACTCGAGCACCGGGCCGCCCGACGCCCGCGCGAGCGTGACGTAGAAGGCCGCGTCGTCGATGCGGTCGGCGTAGTTCGCCGTGTAGTAAGCCGGGTCTTCGTAGTGCGCGAGCGAGCAGGCCTCCAGCTCGCGATCGCGCCTCTTGCTCAACCGAATTCGCGCCGGGTGACCACCTCGATGTACTCCTGCACCGCGTCGTTGCTGGCGCGGTCGTAGTGCACCTTGCCCGCGGCGATCTCGCGCAGGGCGGTGACGGCGGCCTTGTTCTTGGAGTGCACGAGCGGACCCGCGCCCTTCATCAGCTGGCGCGTGCGCTGCGAGGCGAGAACGACCAGAGCGAAACGGTTTTCCTCGCGTTCGAGGCAGTCTTCGACGGTGACGCGCGCCATGGGATGTCCGTGCTCCTGGGGGGGAAGGGCCCGGGAGCCTACTTTGGGACGGCCGACCCCGCAAGTACGGCCCTCTCGACCTCGTCGAGCTCGGAGACGAGGTCCGGGTCGAAGTACCACTCGATCTCGCCGCGGACGCCCCGGTAGAGGCTCGGGCCGTCGTCGATGCACTGCAGGGAGCGGTCGACGATCTCGGTGGAGGGATGCAGGAGCCCCCCGTCGAACGTCACCGGGAAGAGGGCGCTGACCATCGGCTTGAGGTCGTGGTAGTCGAGCCCCTTCTCGAGCGCGTACGAGTGCAGCATGCACCCGCGCGCCTTGCGGCTCCGGAAGACGCATGCGCCGCCCTCGACGTTCGTCCGGGTCTGCCGTCCCCCGGGGAACTCGGGGTCGTCCTTCCAGCCCCCCGTCCACCACCGGTCGCGCGGTACGCCCGTGAAGCGCTCGAGCCCTTCCGCGTGCGCCTCGACGCGCGCGACGTTCTCGGCGTCGATGTCGGCACCGTACTGGCAGCACGAGTCGTGGCAGTAGGTGCACTCCATGCAGTGCACGAAGTAGGTGCGGACGAAGACGGCCGTGTCGACGCGGTCGACGACCGGTACGCCCCACCGGCACGCGTACGGACGACTGAGGGACCGAATCACGCCGCGGAGCATATCGTACCATCGGGCCCATGGACCGCGAGCTCCCGGAGTTTCGCACCGCCTGGTGGCAGCGCCTCCTCGACGACCGGTCGACCTACGAGCTGACGCGCTTCGCCGTCCTGCGCCTGCTGGCGCTGGTGTACCTGTTCGCCTTCCTGTCGCTGGCGCTGCAGGTCGAGCCTCTCCTCGGCTCGCACGGGCTGCTCCCGGTGTCGCAGATGCTCGCTTTCACGCACGAGCGCCTCGGCGCCGGAGCGTATTGGCGCATGCCCAGCCTCTTCTGGCTCGGCGCGCCGGACGGCCTGCTGGTCGCGGGCGCGTGGGTGGGGGTCGCGCTGTCGGCGGCGGCGCTGCTGGGCGCGACGAGCGCGCTCCTGCAGCTGGCGCTCTGGCTACTCTACATGTCGTTCGTCCACGTCGGGCAGATCTTCTACGGCTACGGCTGGGAGATACAGCTCCTCGAGACGGGCTTCCTGGCGGTGTTCCTGTGCCCGGCGCTGGGCGTGCGGCCGCTGCCCGCGACGGCCGCGCCGCGCGTCGTCGTGTGGCTCCTCAGGTGGCTCGTCTTCCGGATCATGGTCGGCGCAGCACTCATCAAGCTCCGCAACGACCCTTGCTGGCGGGACCTGACCTGCCTCGACTACCACCTCGAGACGCAGCCCAACCCGAACCCCCTCGCCTGGTCGATGCACCACGCGCCGCACTGGGTACACGCGGCGGGGGTGCTCACGAATCACCTCGTCGAGCTCGTCGTTCCCTGGTTCGCGTTCGGGCTGCGGCGGTGGCGGCACGCGGCGGGGGCGCTGCTCGTGCTGTTCCAGGGGCTGCTGATCCTGAGCGGCAACCTGTCGTTCTTGAACTGGCTCACGATCGTCCCGGCCCTCGCTTGCTTCGACGACACGGCGTTCGCGCGCCTCCTGCCGGCCGCGCGCCGCCCGGCCCTCCTCGGGCGCTTCGCGGCCCTCCCTCAGGCCCGCGCGCAGACGCTCCTCGGCCGGGGCCTGGCCGTCGTCGTCGCGCTCCTGAGCGTCGGGCCCGTGGTGAACATGGTGTCTCCCGAGCAGGCCATGAATCGTTCGTTCGATCCGCTCGACCTGGTGAACACCTACGGCGCGTTCGGCAGCGTGGACCGCGAGCGCCACGAAGTCGTCCTCGAGGGCACGCGGGACGCGACGCCCGGCCCCGCCACCCGCTGGGAGGAGTACGAGCTGCCCTGCATGCCTGGCGACCCGCGCCGGCGCCCGTGCCTGATCACGCCGTACCACTACCGGCTCGACTGGCAGATGTGGTTCGTCGGCAACGGCGCCGCGCGCGGCGAGCCCATCGAGAACGAGCCCTGGCTGATCCATCTGGTGTGGCAGTTGCTCCGGGGCGAGCCAGGGCCGAAGCGGCTCCTGGCGCGCGACCCGTTTCCGGACGCCCCGCCCCTATGGATCCGCGCTGGCCTGTGGCGCTACCGCTTCACCCAGTCGCGCGAGGCGGACGGCGCGTGGTGGGAGCGCGAGAGAGTGGGCGAGTACCTGCGCCCCCTCTCCACGGACGATCCGGGGCTGCGCGAGTATGTGGGCACCTACGGGTGGCTCGCTCCCGAATGAGGATCGCCCGGGGCCGCAGACGGCTAACCTGATCATCGAGGAGGTGTGGCTTGGAGATCGACATCAAGCACGCTCTGTGGCCGCTGCTCGCGGTCGCGCTCGTCATCGTCGGCTCGGTCGTCTGGTGGGGCATGGGGCTACGGGACGCGCCCAGGGAGACGCAGGTGAGCTTCGCGCCGGGGACCGTCGACTGCGAAGCGCTGAGGATCGACCCGAAGCGCATCGAGCTTCACGCATGGCTCGCGGAGGACGAGGGGCGCACGATCGCGCGCTATACGCGCGAAGGTTCGATGCAGCTCGTCGAGAAGCTCTACTTGCAAGGAGCCAGGGAGCTGCTCGTTGCCAGCGTCGATGCGGACGCCGGCGGCGAGGGGCAAGGAGAGGTCGCGCGCGACTACGTGATCGTGCCCCCGAGCGACCCGGCGGCGCGGCGGAGCTTCCTGGAGGCGTGGGGTGGGCCCGTCGCCGAGACGGAGAACCAGCACAAGCGGTGCGTCGTGATCTACGGGAGCTGAGGGGTCAGCGGCTCGTCCCCGGGCGCGCGCCGCGGGTGGCCCGGAGCGTGTCGCTCGTCCGGACGCAGCCGGGCCGGGGCCCGATTGTGGTCCGCTGTCGTGCGCGAGCGGCTACGCTCATGGGCCAGCGTGACGCCGATGAAGAAGAAGATCGCATGGCTCGCCGCGCTGCTCCTCGTCGTGGCGGCCGGCGTGGGGTACTGGCGGTACCGCGCTGCGCGCCGCCCGCCCGATGTCGCGTACAAGACGTCCCCCGCCGAGCGGCGGCACATCGTGGGCCGGGTCACGGCGAGCGGGACGCTGTCGGCGATCGTCACCGTCCAGGTGGGGACTCAGGTGTCCGGGCGCATCCAGAAGCTCTTCGCCGACTTCAACTCGCAGGTCAAAAAGGGGCAGCTCGTCGCCAAGATCGACCCGCAGATCTTCGAGGCCTCCGTCCAGCAGGCGCAGGCCAACTACCAGTCGGCGACGGCGGGCGTCGCCACCGCGCGGGCGAACGCCCTCAACGCCGACCGCCAGTACGGCCGGGTGAAGGCCCTCCACGACCAGGACCTCGCGGCGCAGGCCGATCTCGACACCGCAGAGGCCAACGTGGCCACCTCGCACGCCGGCATCGACGCCGCGAACGCGTCACTCGCGCAGTCGCTCGCGGCGCTTCACCAGGCCCAGGTGAACCTCTCGTACACGAGCATCATCTCGCCGATCGACGGCGTCGTCATCTCGCGCACCGTGGACGTCGGCCAGACCGTGGCCGCCTCTCTGTCGGCTCCGACGCTGTTCACGATCGCGCAGGACCTGACCAAGATGCAGGTGGACACGAACGTCGCCGAGGGCGACGTCGGGCGCCTCCAGGTCGGGATGAAGACGTACTTCACGGTCGACTCGTTCCCGGGGCAGAGGTTCTGGGGCACGATCCGCCAGATCCGGAACGCGGCGACCACGGTCCAGAACGTCGTCACTTACGACGCCGTGATTGACGTCGACAACACCGATCTGCGCCTGCGGCCGGGCATGACGGCGAACGTCACGATCGTGTACGCCGAGCGGCAGGACGTCCTCGCCGTCTCCAACGCCGCCCTGCGATTTCGGGCGCCGCCGTCCCTCGCCGGCAGCGCGGCGCCCGGCGCGTCGGG
>PLYU01000293.1 GCA_003153495.1 Myxococcales bacterium | reverse complement strand
GAGCGAGTCCACCGCGGCGATCACCTACGACGCCGTGGCGAGGACGCTGCGCGAGACCGGGGCCAGGCTCCGCGAGAAGCACGGCAAGGCCGTCGATTTCGAGGTGGCCATCCGCGAGGGGAAGGCCGTCCTGCGCCCCGTCCTCAAGTGAGGGGACGCACGAGCCTCGCTCACCGCGAGGGCCTCAGTGGAAGGCGCGAGGAGGGGTGGGGGGCGGAGGGCGATGCGAGGACCGGGGAGCCGCCTCGTCCGAGGCGGTCCTGTCGTCGACGAACAGGATCGCGCAGTGCTTGCTGTCGGTGGCCTGCATCCGGCTGCAGAGCGCGACGAGGTCTTCGTCGGCGTCGACCACGGTGCCCTCGCTCGGCTGCGCCGTGCGGGGGTCGTACTTGCACTCGTCCAGGGCGATCCAGCGCCCGCGGAGCTCATCGCTCCGGCAGATTTGTGGCCAGGTCAGTCGACTACCCATCCGGTGTTCCAGCTCCTAGGCCAACCGAATAACCGGCCCGACGGCGAGGGTCAAGAAGGGGTGTGTTGCCACGGAGCGACAGGGGTCCCGTGCGTTCAGTGCTCCGGCGCCCCGGAGGAGGCGTGCATCCGCGCTGCGGCGGCCAGAAAGCTCGTGCTAAACCCGAGGCGCCTCCGATGCAGCCCCCCTGGACACCCGACACGTGGAAGTCGAAGGTCGACGCGCAGGCCATCGCGTACGACGACCCCGCGGCGCTCGAGGGCGCCTGCGCCCGCCTGCGAGCGCTGCCTCCGCTGGTCACGTCCTGGGAAATCGAGAAGCTGAAGCGACAGCTCGCCGAGGCTCAGCGAGGAGAACGGTTCCTCGTGCAGGGCGGGGATTGCGCCGAGACGCTGGCGGACTGCACCTCGCCGGTCATCGCGAACAAGCTGAAGATCCTGCTCCAGATGTCCCTCGTGATGATCCACGAGGGCAAGCGGCCCGTCGTCCGCGTCGGGCGCTTCGCGGGGCAGTACGCCAAGCCGCGCAGCAAGCCGGTCGAGTCTCGAGAGGGGGTCGTGAGACCGAGCTACTTCGGCGACATGATCAACCGCGCGGACTTCACTGACAGCGGCCGCCGGCCCGACCCGGAGAACATGATCGTCGCCTACAGCTACGCGGCGATGACCCTCAACTTCATCCGCTCGCTCTCCGCGGGCGGCTTCGCGGACGTGCACCACCCGGAGTACTGGGAGCTCGCGTTCTTCCGTCGCGCCAACGTTCCCGACTCGCTGCGTCACGAGTACGAGCGGACGACGGGCCAGCTGGGCGAGGCCCTTCGCTTCATGGAGGCGCTCCACGAGCGCTCGGTCGAGGAGCTGACGCGCGTCGACTTCTACACGAGCCACGAGGGGCTGAACCTCCACTACGAGTCGGGGCAAACCCGGCGCGTCCCCCGCAAGGAGGGCTGGTACGATCTGACCACGCACTTCCCGTGGATCGGCGAGCGCACGCGAGCCCTCGACGGGGCGCACATCGAGTTCTTCCGGGGCATCGAGAACCCTGTCGGGGTCAAGGTCGGGCCGAGCGCGACGGCGGAGCAGGTGCTGGGCCTGATCGACGCTCTCAATCCGCGCAACGAGCCGGGCAAGCTGGCCCTGGTCACGCGCATGGGCGCGGGCAAGGTGTCCGGCGCGCTCCCCGGCCTCGTCGAGGCCGTGAAGCGCTCGGGCCGCCTGGTGCTGTGGGTGTGCGACCCGATGCACGGCAACACCCAGGTGGCGCCGTCGGGCTTCAAGACACGCGATTTCGACGACATCCTGCGCGAGGTCGAGCTGACGTTCGACGTTCACGAGGCGTGCGGGACGAACCTCGGCGGCGTGCACTTCGAGATGACGGGCGAGGACGTGAGCGAATGCATCGGCGGCGCCGCCGGGATCACGGTGAACGATCTCGACCGCAACTACTCGAGCGCGTGCGACCCGCGGCTCAACTACCGGCAGGCGCTGGAGATGGGATTCCGGATGGCCAAGAGGCTCGGGAGTCACGCGCGGAGTAGCTCGCGGTAGCGAGGTACCGAGCACGACGATCCGCTCCCGGGCGGCGTGGCGGGACAGTACCCGCACAGCGAGCCATCGCAGGCCTCCGCCCCCGCGCCGCCAGCGTCGACCGGGCAGGTCGTCTCGGGGCAGGTGCCCGCCGCGCAGTACGGTCCCCCGCTGCAGCCGAAGCATTCGGCCTGGCCTGCCCCGCAGAGCGTCCCCGACGCGTCGCCCGCGGCATCCACCGCGCCGGGACAGGCGATGTTTGAGCACAGCCCTTCTGCGAGCAGAAGCCATCGCCGGCACAGGCGACGCAGTAGAGGGCTCCCACCGGGCAGCCATTCTGGGCCGGGGCAGCGGACGTGCCGCAGCCCATCATCATGGACACCGCGATCAGGGCCGTCAGCCGCACATGGCCTCGCAAACGCCGGGCGACCCCTGACAGCTGCCCTGCACGCAATAACCCTGCGTGCAGTCGCCGTCGGACTGGCAGATCTTGGCCGCACAGAGCCCGGTCAAGCTCCCGCCCACGCAGCTCAGGTACGGCGGACACGTGGAGCACGGGCGTGCCGCGCAATGACCATTCGACGTGCACGCATCCTGCGGAGGACAGTCGGCGTCGACCCGGCAAGGTGGCGAACAGAAGAGAGAGCCCCCCGCCGTGCTGCATGCGGGCTTGGGGCTGGTCTGCCTGCAGACGCCTGCCTCGCACTCTGCGTCGGTGGTGCAGGACGCGGCGCGAGCGCACGTTCCCATGCACGGTCCATCCAGGACGCCGCGGCAGTAACTACCTGACGCGCAATCGGAGGTCGAATGGCACGTGCCCGCGCCGCCATCGCCGCCTCCCTCGGCGTGTCCGTCTGCGAGCATGGAGCCCTCCAAGGAGCCATCGCGTACCGACGGGTTCGCGGTGGTCCCATCGGTGGCCGCTTCGTCCGCGGGTGCGGCGTCGCTCCCGCCTCCGCTCATCGCGTCCGACCTGGCGTTAAGCGACCCCTGGGAGCCGCAGGCGCTCAGCGCCAACGAGAGCAGGATCGCATTGGGGTGTCGCATGGCGTTCCAGGGCCTTCTCACGAGGGTCGATTCGAACGCACGAGCTGTGCCATGTGCCCGAGCGGAATGTTCCTCCAAGGACGCTCGTATGCCGCTCGCGGACGGTCCCAGGCGCGCCGCAATGTGCCAGAGATCGGCAAATCGATCATGGTGACCTGAGGGCGCTCGCTCGGCACGCCAGTCTCCCGTCGGCCGAGGATTGGCGTCCGCATACCCCGCGACGAGACGTACGGTCAACTCGCGCCCGGCCGACTCGCTTGCGCGCGTCACCCCCTTGCTCGCCTTTCTCGCTCCGGCGTTAGCCCTCGTGCCCGCGCATGCGAACGGTAGCGGAAATGTCGACGCCCCCGACTTGCCCTGCGCCCGGCCGGCCTCGCTCGCGAACTGGGCGACGGTGCGCACGACGCCATCGGGCGAGCCGGGTATCTTCGACGAATGCGCGACGAGTCTCCCGCAATACACGACTCACTCGCGCGGGTCGGAGCCCAGTGGCAGTCGCAGTGGACCGGCTCGGGCAGGCTGGAGGGGTCCGGATATGCGGGCGACGGCCGCGCGTACGTGCTGCTCGGGCCCGATTCGGACACCGCGTCGCCGACCATGCTGACATTGGCGTCGCGTACGGCCCCGGGCACGTGGTCAACGAGCCCCCGTGCTGGCTACTTCATGGATCCTGTGCCCGATCCCCTGGTGAGGCCTCGCCGCCTCGGTGGGTATGACCATGGCCTCGGCGAGCATGGCGGCGAGGTCCGACTCGGCGTTCGCGCACGCGATCCGCACGGAGTCGAGGGCTGATCCATCCCAATCTAGCCCTACTTTCGCAAAGAGGCGCCGAGTCTACGCACGAGAGGCCGTAATTTAGGGTGCGCCACGACGTCGCGCGCCTAGCGGAAAGAAGGCACCCTGGGCCTCGCAGCCCCCCAACCCGGCCTTCCCCCCGCCGGAGCGGGGGGAAGGAGGAGAAGGCGCACGCGAAGAGGAGCGCGCGGGCACGCTGCCAAGGTGCTCGGCGATTCGCGCGCAGCAGCAGCGC
>PLYU01000111.1 GCA_003153495.1 Myxococcales bacterium | reverse complement strand
CGTGGCGACCGTGGCCGACGCAGGCCCGGTGGCGGCAGCCCCTGCCGCGCCGCGCTTTCCACCGGACTGGCCCTTCACGCAGGGTGCGCCTTGCCCCCACTCGGCCCGCGGCATGGTCGACACCGACAACCGGCTGGCGACCCGCGTCGGCGCGGACGTGCTCGCGAGCGGGGGCAACGCCGTCGACGCCGCCGTGGCGACGGCTTTCGCGCTGGCGGTGGCCTTCCCGACGGCGGGCAACGTGGGGGGCGGCGGTTTCCTGGTCGCGCGGGTCGCGGGCAAGTCGTACGCGCTCGACTTCCGCGAGACGGCCCCGGTGGCGGCGACGCGGGACATGTACCTCGGCCCCGACGGCANNTCGCGGGCCTGTGGGAGGCGTGGCACGCGCTCGGGTCGAAGAGCAAGACGTGGGCGGAGCTGCTCGCTCCCGCCATCGACCTCGCCGAGAAGGGCTTCGCGGTCGACGCGCCGTTCGCCAAGACGATCTCGATCGTCCAGTCGCGCCTCGCGAAGTACCCGACCTCCGCGGCCCTGTTCCTGCCGAACGGCGCGCCGCCCGCGGTCGGCTCCACCTGGCGGGACCCGGATCTCGCGCAGGTGCTCCGCCGCATCGCGTCGCAGGGTCCGGCGGGCTTCTACGAGGGGCCCGTCGCGGACACGCTCGCGCGCGCCATGAAGGAGGGCGGCGGTCTCGTCACGCGAGAGGACCTGAAGGGGTACCGCGCCCAGTGGCGCACGCCGATCGAGTTCGAGTATCGCGGGCGGAAGGTCGTCGGGATGCCGCCGCCGTCGTCCGGCGGGCTGACGATGGCCATGATCGCCCACCTGCTCTCCGCCTGGGACCTGCGCGCCGCCGGATGGCACTCCGCCGACCAGGTGCACCTGACGGCGGAGGCGATGCGGCGCGCGTTCGCCGCGCGCAACGCCAAGCTGGGAGACCCGGATTTCGTGAAGAACCCCGTCGACGAGCTGCTGTCGGAGGGGTGGGCCCGGGCCCAGAACGCCACGGTGCTGCGCGATCGGGCGACCTCCACGAAGGAGCTCTTCCCGGGCATCGCGGTCGGCGAGGCCACCGGGCCGCACACCACGCACATGTCCGTCGTCGACCCCGAGGGCAACGCCGTCGGGCTGACGACCACGGTCAACCTCTGGTACGGCAGCGGCGTCACGGCGCCCGGCCTGGGCTTCGTGCTGAACGACGAGATGGACGACTTCGCGTCGGTCCCGGGTACGGCGAACGCCTTCGGGCTGGTGCAGGGCGAGCCGAACGCGATCGCGCCCGGCAAGAGGATGCTGTCGTCGATGTCGCCCACGATCGTGCTGGGGCCGGGCGGGCGGGTGGAGCTGGTGCTGGGGGCCGCGGGCGGGTCGCGCATCATCACGACGGTGTTCGAGGAGCTGTCCAACGCGCTCGACTTCGGGATGGACGCGGCGGACGCCGTGCGCGCACCGCGCTTTCACCAGCAGGACTCTCCTGACGTGATCATGCTGGAGCCGCGCGCGCTCCCGGACGACGTGAGGCACGCGCTCGAGGCGATGGGTCACGCCACGAAGGAGGTCGAGCACCTCGCCGACGCGCCGGCGATCGGCCGCTCGCTCGGCCTGTGGGAGGGCGCCGCGGAGCCGCGCCGCGAAGGGTCGCTCGCGCTGGGGCTCTAGCGCCAGCGACGCGCCGGGCCGAAGCGCCCGCGCCCGGAGGGCGGGCATGGGCGATCTCGACGAGATCGCGCGTGCCTCCGAGGCGGGCATGGGCGATCTCGATGAGATCGCGCGTCCTCGGGGCGCGTGCGCCCCCCGGCCGCGACGTCCCGTCAGTCGGCCGCCGCGGCGCGCTCGTGCGGGAGGAGACCCTCGACGATCGCCTTCTGCTGCAGCGTCAGATCGTCGCACAAGAGAGCGCTCTCCAGCTCGAACGCCGCCTCCCGGTGGTCGCCCGTCGCCGACAGCGCGCGAGCGTACCCGAGGTGCACAGCGGCCCTCTCGACGTCGACGTAGAGCGCGCTCCGTCCGACGCGCCTCGCCTCGTCCCACTGCTTCGCGTCGACGAGCCTCTCGAGCAGCATTCGCCACTCTCCGTCGTGGTCGTGCTGATCCAGTCGCGCCCACTCTCGCAGTGCGCCGAGCGCGTCGGCGTCCCGCTTGTCGGCGGTGGCGAGCTCGTACAGGCCTCGCAGGGCGTCGACCTCGGTCGGGTCGAAGCGATGCGCCGCCTCGAGCGCCGCGCGCGCGGCTGCCTCGTCGTGGCGCGCCCCCGCAGCAGCCGCGAGCCCGACCTCGACCGCGTAGCCGTCGCCGCCGGCGAGCTTGATCGCCCGCAGGTGGCGCTCCTCCGAGTCGAGATCCTTGCCCGCCGCGGCGAGCTTGGCCAGAACGAAGTGCGCCTCCATGTCCGCAGGGTCGAGCTTGAGCGCCTCCTCTGCCTCGTGGGCTGCCTCGTCGGGCTGGTGCGAGGACGCGAGCGCGCGCGCCAGCGCCGCGCGCGCGGACGCCTTCCGAGGGGCGGCGGCCACGGCCGCCCGCGCCTCGTCGACGGGCACCGCCGGGCGTTCCATGTACTGTCCGGCGTAGCGAGCGAGCCTGCCTCTGGCCCATGCCCGGAACCGCGCGTCGTACTGGTCCGCCGTGGCGCCGAACGCCGTGCGGATCACCTCCGCCGTGCGCTTGCCCTCGCCCCAGAGCTCGAGCGCCCGCGTGATCGCCGGGAAGCCGAACTGGTCGGCCGTGAACGCGACCATCTGGCTCGCCGCGTAGTACGCGACCTCCACGTCGTCCTCCCGGTCGGCGTGGGTGAACGCGCGGTTCATGTCGAGGGCGCTCGGGAGCCGGTTCTCCTCCAGGGCGACGTAGAGCTTGGGGTCGAGCTCGCGCTGCCACTCGGGGCGGCGGATCATCGTCTCGTATTCGGAGAGCCCCTCGGTGAACCAGCGAGGCACGTGGCTCTTGGAGAGCTGGATCGCGAACACGTGCGCGAGCTCGTGCCACAGGACGTTCCCCCAGCTCACGGGGTCCCCCTTGGGGCTCATGGCCGCGACGACGTGGCCGAAGCACACCCCGTCGATACCGATGCTGGGGAGGCCGCTCGTGCGCACGCTGAAGTGTTGCCTGTCGCGATAGAGCTCCACCGCGATAGGCGTCGCCGGCGCGAACATGTAGTGGATCTTCATCGCGCCCCACGCTTCGCCGAGCATTCGCGGCACGTAGCGCTCGAGGACGGCCCGCTCGCCCTTCGGGTACCGGACGTCGAACACGCCGTCCTTGCGGCTCTCGTACTGCTGCGGGATCCAGCTCCGGTAAAGCTGATTGAGGGTGTTGTAGGCGCGGACGTTGGTGTGGTCCCCCTTCCACGCCTCTTCGAGAGACATGACGCCCTGGGTCTCGTCGCCCGCGCGCGTCTGGACCAGCCCGAGCTGCGCCCAGGCCCTGCTGTCCTTCGGATCGAGCTGGACGGCCTGCTTCATCATCGCGACGACGTCGTCGTAGCGGTGCTCCCATTCCGCGTACTCGCTGATGATGCCGTAGCCCTGGCTGTACTCCTTGTTCCTCGCGAAGATCTCGCGCTTGGCCGCCTCGAAGCCGGGCGTGTCGTCCGCGAGGAATCGCGCCGCCGCGCGCATGCTCAGAAGCTCCAGGTCGCCGGGGTCGATCGCGAGACCGGCGTCGATCGCCAGGTTGGCCTTCTCGAGGTTGCCGTCGCGCAGCGCGATGCCCGCGCGCACGGCGTAGGCCGCGTTCTGCTTCGGATCCTCGGCGAGCGCGTCGCCAGCGAGCTTCTCGGCGGCGTCGAAATCGAGCTCGCTGTCGAGCTTCACCCGCGCGAGCAGGACCATTGCCTCCGCGGAGCGGGGCGCGATCTTGAGCGCCTCGGTCAGCACCTCCCCGGCGTGACCCGGATCGTCGTGATCGATCCACATCCGGGCGCGCCAGAGCAGCGTCTCGAGCCGCCCGCGCTCCGCCCGCTCGCTCTCGTTGTAGGCGCTCGTGGCTTCCTTGGCGTGGCGCAAGAGGTCCATCGCGCGGCCCACCATGGCCAGGCCCTCCGCGTCGCTCGAGCCGATCGCGTCAGCGTTGTACTCGTCGGCGAACTCGAGCAAGACCGGCTCGGCGTCGGCGCGATGTCCCGCGCGGATGAGCAGCTCGCCCAGCTCGAGCCGCACGCGGCGCCCCCCCACGCCGGCGGCGTCCTTGTGGGGGGCGAGCAGCTTGATGCCCTCGTCGACCTTCCCCGTCGACGCGAGCGTCTCGGCGCGCCGCGCGACCGCGACGAGCGGGTCGACCGGGGCCGCGCTGCCCCGGGCGCGCGCGTCGAAGGCGACCGAGACGGCGACCACCGAGCAGAGGACCAGGCCAGCGCGTCTCATCGGCGACCAACAAGGTGTACCACCCGCGCGTCAGCTCTCCAGCTGCACGTCGTCCGTGCGTGGCAACGACTGTCCGGTGTCCGGGTCGAGCTCGAGCGCCATCTCCACCGCGTCCTCGTCGTCCGGGTAGTAGCGCGAGCGTATGCCGGTCGCGCGGAACCCCGCCCCCCGGTAGAGCGCGATCGCGGCGCGGTTCGAGCGGCGGACCTCGAGCAGCACGCGCGACACCCGCTGCTCCCGCCCGTAGCACACGACCGCGTCCACGAGCGCGCGGCCGGCGCCGCGACGCCGCCGGTCCGCTCGCGTGGCGACGTTGAGCACGTGCACCTCGTCTGCGACGTGCCACACGATCGCGAACGCCACGACCCCTTCACCGTCCTCCCGGCCGACCCACAGCCGCGACCACGGCCGCGCGCGCTCGTCGCGAAGCTGATCGAGGCCCAGCTTCGCGTCCGGATCGATCGAGGCGACGGCCGCGAAATCGCCCTCGTTCATGGCGTCGATGCGGACCGGAGCGCCCATGCGGAGCCGCCTCGATCATATCCCGAAGGTCGACTAGCGGTGCGAGGGGGCAGGGGCGCTCGACGGCGTGCGGGCCGCGGAGAAGGCGCGCGCGCGCGGCGCGATGGCCCACGCGTCGATCGCGAGCCGCAGCGACCCGTAGCCGCGCACGACCGCCCCCGAGAACGGCCCGAGCGCCGACACGAGCGGCCCGAGCGGCCTGACGAGGACCTCCTCCGTGCGACCGATCGCGTCGACGCCGATCGAGGTGGGCAGGTCGGGCGCGTCGTCCCCGTGCAGGTCGAGGTCGACCGCGTACCGGGGCGGCGCGCGCCCGGTGCCATCGAGGCACGCCAGCAGGTGCGGCACGCGCGCCGCCTCGGCGCCCTCATTTCTGCGCACTCGCCGCGCGTTCGCCGCGGCGATCGCCAGCTCCTCTCCCCCGGCGACCACCCACAGCACGCGAACGAGCCCGGTCTCGATGGGCACGTCGATGCGCGCGCTGAAGCCCGCGCCCGCCCGGCTCGACAGGCGGATCGCGCCGCGCATGCGCTGGATGCCGCCGCGCGCGATCTCGAGACCGATGCCCCGCCCCGCCAGCAGGTCGCTCGACTCGCGAGTCGAGAAGCCCGGCACGAACAGCAGCGACAGGAGCGTGTCGTCGTCGGCGGCGTCGGCGAGCTCCGGCGTCACCAGCCCCGCCTGGACGGCCCGGGCCTGGACGTCCGCTCCGTCCACTCCGGCGCCGTCGTCCTCGATGGTCACGCTCAGCCGGTTGCCGATCTTGCGGGCCCCGAGCGCGATCGTCCCGCTCGGCGGCTTGCCCAGCGCCGCCCGGAGCTCGGGGGGCTCGATGCCGTGCGCGACCGCGTTGCGCACGAGCTGCAGGCACGGCTCGACGAGCTGCTCGGCGAAGCGGCGGTCGATGGTCTCGTCGGCCCCGCGCATCCGGACGATGACCGCCCGCCCGCTCCGGCGCGCCTCCGACTCGATCGCCGTGGTCAGCCGCCCGAAGAGCCGTCCCACCGTCGTCTGACGCATCGCCGAGAGCTGCTTCTTGGCGTCGGACACGCCGTCTCGCATGACTTGCTCGCTCGTGTGCAGGCGTGCGGAGCTGGTGCCCAGCTCGTCCCGCAGCTCGCCGAGCGAGGCGACGACGCGCTCGATCCGTTGCAGGGCAGCGACCGGCGCCCCCCACGGGCGCGCGGGGCCGATGAGCCTCAGCGCGTCGACGAGCGCGGCGCGGAGCTCGCGCACCGAGACGGCGACCTCGCTCCCGCGGTGAGCGCGCGCGGCCAGTCCCTCGCGGATCCGATCGAGCAGATCGAAGCGTTCCAGCAGCCGGTCCACGTCGACCGCGGGGATACGGATCGTGGCAGTCGCCTCGTCGAACATCGAAGGTCGCGGGGGGTCCGACTCGGGGACGCGCGCGGGGATGCTCGACAGCCGCGCCGAAGCTGGCGCGTGCCCGGGACCGCGCAAGGTGGCCAGCGCAGTCTCCGGCTCGTCGAGCAGCGCACCGAGCACGACGCGCCACTGCGCTACCTCTCCCATGGCGCGTCTCGCCGCGTCCGCCGACTCGGCTACCTTCAGCTTCTCCTCGAGCCCGTGGCAGAACCAGCTCATCGGCTCGTCCCCCACGGCGCTGGCCGCGCCCTTCATCGTGTGCACGTGCCTGTAGATGGCGCGCACCGCCTCGATCGGGTCGGTGTCGTTGGTCGCGAGCGCGTCGTCGATGCGCGCGAGCCGGTCGCCCACCTCGGACGCATACTGGGCGCGCACGAGCGGGTCGAACGGGCGCGGCAGCAGATCGTCAGGGGGTACCGGCCACCTCGCCGCCACCGCGCTCTCGCCCGCCGAGAGGCGTCGCACGGCGGTGCGGACCATCGCGGCCGCCTCGTCGAGCGCAGACTCGTCACCCTCCCGGACGCGCCGGTACAGTCGCTCGAGCGCGGCGGCGAGCTCGCGTTCCCCCGCGAGGCCGGAGCTTCCCTTGAGCGCGTGCACCGCCCGGAGGGCAGCCGCCGTGTCGCGAGGCTCGCTCTCGAGCGCAGGTGCGTGCCGCTGCAGCTCCTGGATCAGCAGCCGAATGAGCTCGGGATCGGCGTCCGTCATCGGCCCTCAGTCGTGCTCCGGCGGGGCGTCCGGGTCCTCCTCGGCGAGCAGGCGAGCCAGCGGCTCCAGCGCGGGCCTCAGCGCGGCCACCAGCTCTGCGCGCGGCACCTTGCCGCTCAGCGCGGTGAGCGACGCGGCCATCGCGCGCGCTCGCTCGCTGGCCTCCGCCATGGCCCTCACCGCCTCCGGGTCGCTCCCGGTGGCCTTCTTGACGCGCTCGCTCACGTCGAGCAGAGCTGCCTCGGCGTCGCTCGCCGCGCCGGCGGTCCGCGCCGAGTCCTGCGCGACCTCGGCCACGACGGACTGCGCCTGACCGACGTGCGGCTCGAGCTGGGACAGCTCCGCAGCGAGGTGCCCCACGCTGGCCGCCAGCTCGCGCGCTGCGTCGCCGCCCCGCGCCGCCTGCGCGCGCACCTCGTCGCCCACCAGCCCCAGCTGCCGGCCCTCTGCCTCGCCGAGGCGCGCGCCCTCGAGTCCCGCGTTGAGCGCGATGAGCGTGAGCCGCTCGAACGCGTCGACGACCTGCGCGAAGCCAGCCTGGAGCTCGGCCGCGCGCGAGGCGAGCGCGCGGGTGCGATCCGCCACGGCATCCATCGCGGCGCGCTGGCGTCCCGCCGTCGACGCGATGCGCTGCGCCGCGGAGCCGGCGTCCCGCACGCGCACCAGCGCGCGCTCGTGGGCGCTCCAGAGCGCGCTGTCGTCCGCGGTGGAGCGTTCGCCCGCCGAGCGCGCTCCTTTCGCGGTGCGGCGAAGCAGGCGAAGCAATCGCTCTCTTGGGCGCTGGGCAGGCATGGCGCGTATCATAGCTCGCTCTCCGTTCGCCAGGCTGCTCCTGGTTTGGGGGAGACCGCCGCAGCAGCCCGCTCAGGGCGGCGGCCGCATCGTCGATTCGTCGATCGGAGAGTCGACGACGAGCTCCCCGAAGTCGACGACCGTCCTGTCCTTGGTTCCCCCCACGAGGGTCGCGCGCCTGGGCCGCACCAGATCGGAGCCGAGCTCGAAGGTCATGCTCTGGACCCCCGGCGCCCCGGCAGTACGTGCCGTCGCCTCGATCTGGGCGCCCCCCGCGTCGTCCCGCAGGACGCGAAGGGACCACCTTCGAGCGAGGAGCGCGAGGTCTCCCCCGAGGAGAGTCCGCAGATCGTCGAGGGCGTCGCCCACCCGCGCGGTCGCGGCGGGGAGCCGCCCGTGGCCGTGGGCGCTGCGGTAGGCCAGGCCTTCGGGGCCCACCCAGAAGGTGACGTCGTCCGGCGGCGCGAGCTCCCACCGCATGCGGTCGGGGCGGGCGAGCCTGAGCGTCCCGTGCGAGCGCACGTCCGTCGCGAAGAGCGCGATCGTCCTGGTCTGCGTGAACGGCCCCTGCAAGGTGCGCAGGGGCGCCCTCGCGCGGGCGATGCGCACGAAGAGATCGTCCACTGCTCCGTCCGCCCGGGCGACGCGCGCGGTGAGGAGCGACGCCGCTGCCGCCAGGAGCGTGCGCCGCGAGAGAGTCATCGGGCGCCCTCGGGCAGCCCCGGGTCCTCGGGCATCGTCTCGAGCTCGGCGTCGCCCGGCGGGAGCGCGTCGGGCGCGAGCAGGGCGCGAAGGTCGAGCCGGACGAACCTGCCGGACAGGTGCGGCCCCGCGCTGACCCAGAGCAAGCGAGCGGTCGTGTCCGCGACGACGCCGTGAGTCGCGATGAGCGCGTCGATCGCGCGGCGGTCGCCCGGTGGGCACGTCGCGTCGCCGGAGCAGCGGTGGTCCCGCAGCATGTCGAGCGCGCGCCGGGGCGTCGCCGTGCGGGGCGCCACGGAGGCCAGCAGCTCGTCGATGCGCGCGCGGCGGGCGAGGGTGGTCGTGGTCGCGCGTACGCGCACGTTCTTCGGGTCGGCCGCGAAAGGGCCCTCGAAGTGGTTGGTCACCGCCGTCCGGCCGCCGGTCTCGCGGACGTAGGGCTCCGCGCCCGGCACGCGCTCCACCACGGCGAAGCGGCCCAGGGCGTCTGCCACGAAGACCAGGTGAGAGACCATGACGTGCTGCCGGCGCATCACCTCCACGGCCTCGGCTGTGTCGTGCGCGCGCTGGAGCACCTCCCGCAGCGAAAACGCGACGGGGACGCCGTCCGCGGACGGCTCCCCCGCCCGGGCGCCGTGCACCACCACCACGACGCCCTCGGCGTTCATCCCCGTGACCACGCCGACGAACCCCGGCCACGCGACGCTGGCGAACGGCACCGCGCCATCCTCCGCGACCAGGAACACGGCCTTGTCGCGGTCGAGCATGTCACTCGCCTCCAAGTCGAACGCCCGGGCCACGAGTACGTGCCCGTCCGCCGTCGAGTCGCCGTCGAGCGCGAATGTCGTGCACCCGATGAAAGGGGAGTGCTCGAGCGGCAGCGCGAGGTCGTAGAGTGCGTAGAGGAACGCCATCCGCTGGTAGGTCGCCATGTGCGACGCGAACGGGTCGGGCTGAAATGCGATTGCCTCGGCCGCGAGCTCGCGGCGTCGCGCGCTGGCGAAGCCGCGGTCGAGGTGTCTGTAGCGCACGCGGCTGTAGTCCTCGATGCCTGCGCGCGCGATCCACCACGGGACGAAATGCTCGTAGTCCCCCCAGAGCTCGACCTCGTCGGCGAGCATCCGGTCGTGGAGCAGGCGCGCGTGCGCGGCCCCGATCGCCTCCGGCGACCCTCGCAGGTACACCAGCCGCAGGCCCGATCGCACGCGCGTCCACGCGTTCGTCGCAGCCGGCGCGGGCAGCTGGATCGCCGGAGGATCCAGGCGAGTCGCCGCGCCGATGAACGCGTGAGCCCCCGTGAGCGCCGCCGAGAGCGCCAGCGCCCCGAGGGACGCGCGCCCGAGCCGGCGGCGCCAGGAGCGTGACGCCGCGCGGGTCATCGTCGAGCCAGGCGTGTCTCGAGCACGGTCGAGACGGTGGTCGCGATGATCCGCACCGGGTCACGCACGTTCCGGAAGTGCGTCCGCCGGTGTGCCTCGCGCGGATAGACGACCTCGACGGGGACCTCGACGAGGGGCAGCCCGGCGGCCAGGGCCCGGAGAGCGACCTCGGCCTCGAACGCGAATCCGTCGGCCCGGCACGCGAGAGCGAGGGTCGCCTCGACGGGGTAGCGGCGCAGCCCGCACTGGGTGTCCAGGAGGCGCCTGCGCGCGAAGCGCGAGAGGAAAAAGTTGGAGACGGCGTTGCCGAACCGGTTGCTGCGCGGCGCTCCGGCCTGCACGAGGTCGCGAACGCCGAGGACGAGCGCGCTGGGGTCGTCGCTCGCGTACAAGACCGCGAGGGCCGACCGGGCCGGGTGCTGGCCGTCGGCGTCGGCGGTGACCGCCACCTGCATCCCCGCGGTCGCCGCCTCACGCAGCCCCGTCCGGATGGCCGCGCCCTTGCCGAGGTTGTGCGGGTGCGAGACCACGCGCGCCGCTCCGTGACGGCGCGCCACGTCGGCGGTGGCGTCGGTGGAGCCGTCGTCCACGACGATGACAGGGACCCCCAGCGCCGCGCGCAGCGCGTCGACAACGGCGCCGACGGTCGTCTCGGCGTCGAGGGCGGGCACGATTGCGCACGCACGGAGCATGCCTTCTCCTTTACACGGCTGGTGGGCGGGCGTAAGCCGTCGCGCTCGGCCCCCATGAAGGTATCCCTCGTCGTCGAGGCCGGCCCCTACGCCGGACTGTCCCGCGCCGACATCGCCCGGCGAGCGGGCGCCATGCTGACCGCCGCCGGAGAGCGGGGGTCCGAGCTGTCGGTGGTTCTCACGAACGACCAGAGAATCCAGGAGCTGAACCGAGTCTACCGCAAGAAGGATCGGCCGACCGACGTCCTCGCCTTCGCGCAACGCGACGGGGCACTGGCGCCCGGAAGCCTCCTCCTCGGTGACGTCATCGTCAGCGTCCCCACCGCCGCCCGTCAAGCCACCGCCGCGGGTCACTCTCTTCTCTCCGAGGTGACGATGCTGCTCGCCCACGGCATCCTTCACCTGTTGGGCTGGGACCACGACACCCCGTCCAAAGACCGCCAAATGCGCCGCGAAACCGCCCGCCTCTGCTCCGCCGCCAGCGCCGTATCGCGTCGCGTGCGCCGCTCGTGAATGCTGGGGGGGTTGGAGGGAGCGGAAGCTTCCCCCCGACCGATGCCCGTCGGCGAAGGTCCCCCCCAATCGATGCGGCAGCCGCCTCTTTTCCCGTGCTTTTCGCTTGCGGAGCGCGAAATCACGATGCTACTTGGGAGGGCTAGTTTTCGCGTCGAGCGCGCGCCGGGAGAGCCCGGAGCGCGTCGTATCGGATTGGGACAGGAGGAAGACGAGAATGTCTGCAAAGCGTTTGACGAAGGCGCAAGTCATCACCGAGATCGCGGAAGCCGCCGAGCTCGACAAGAAGAGCGTTAGCCGCGTGTTCGACAGCCTGACGGAGCTCATCAAGAAGGAGCTGCGCAAGCCGAACGGCGAGTTCGTGATTCCGGGCCTGCTCAAGCTGCGCGCAATCAAGAAGCCCGCGACCAAGGATCGTCCGGGTGTCAATCCGTTCACCAAGCAGGCCATCACCATCAAGGGAAAGCCCGCGCAGAAGAAGGTTCGCGCGACCGCCCTCAAGGCGCTCAAGGATCTGATCCAGTAAGCGTCTGGCGAGACGTTCCGGATCTGGAGAGGGGAGCCCGGAAGGCTCCCTTTCTTCTTCAAGGCTCTTCTTCAGGGCTCCCGGAGGGCCGTCCCGCGCCTCACGTCTCCGCGGGCGAAGCGTCGCCGCCGTACATCCTCTTGGCGATCGCGAACGTCAGGGTCTCGAGCTTCTGGTACGCGTCGCGGATCTGCGCGAGATCGGCCTGCCCCTCGAGGAGGTGACGCAGCTCCCGCGCGACGGTGCGCGTGTCCTCGAGCGTGCTCGCGTCGATCAGGTTCGCGTACCCCTCGATGGCAGCCTCGGTCGTGTAGAGCAGCGTCTCCGCCTGGTTTCTCAGCTCGGCGAGCTCGCGCCGCAGCTCGTCGGCGAACTTGAACTTGGCGGCGTCGCCGACCAGCTTGTCGACCTCTCCTTGCGACAGGCCGCTCGTCGGCTGAACGCGCATCGACTGCGACTTGCCGGTGCCCAGGTCCTTCGCCTCGACGTGCACGAGCCCGTCCGCGTCGATCCGGAACGCGACCTGGATCTTCGGAATACCGCGCGGGGCCGCCGGAAGCCCCGTCAGCTCGAAGCGCGTCAGGCTCCGGTTGTCGGCGGCCATCGCGCGCTCGCCTTGCAGGACGTGCACCGGGACGAACGTCTGGTTGTCGACGCTCGTCGTGAAGATCTCGCTCTTCTCGGTCGGAATGGTCGTGTTGCGCGGGATGAGGACCGTGAACACGCCGCCGCCCGTCTCCACGCCGAGCGACAGCGGGGTGACGTCGACGAGGAGCACCGACACGTTCTCGTCGGTCAGCGCCGCCCCTTGCAGCGCGGCGCCGGCCGCGACGACCTCGTCGGGGTTGACGCCCTTGTGAGGCTCCTTGCCGAAGATGTTCTTGACCGCCTTCTGCACCGCGGGCATCCGCGTCATCCCGCCGACCAGGATGACCGTGTGGATGTCCGCCGCCTTCATGCCGGCGTCCGCGAGCGCCTTCTCGCAGGGGCCGACCGTGCGGTCGATCAGATCCATCGTCAGCAGCTCGAGCTCGCTGCGCGTCAGCGTCTTGACGATGTGCAGAGGCTCGCCCCCCGTGCTCGTCGCGATGAACGGGAGGTTGATCTCGGTCTCGAGCGACGAGGACAGCTCGTGCTTGGCCTTCTCGGCGGCGTCCTTCAGCCGCTGGAGGGCCATCTTGTCTCTGCGAAGATCGACCTTGTGCTCCTTGTGGAACGTGTCCGCGAGGGCGTCGATGATGCGTCGATCGAAATCCTCGCCGCCGAGGTGGGTGTCGCCGTTGGTCGACTTCACGCTGAAGACGCCGTCGCGGATCTCGAGGATCGAGATATCGAACGTGCCTCCGCCGAGATCGTAGACCGCGATCCGCTCGGTCTCCTTCTTGTCGAGGCCGTAGGCCAGCGCCGCCGCCGTGGGCTCGTTGATGATCCGCTTGACGTCCAGCCCGGCGATCCGACCGGCGTCCTTCGTGGCCTGGCGCTGGGCGTCGTCGAAGTAAGCCGGCACGGTCACGACGGCGTCGGTGATCTTCTCGCCGAGGAAGGCCTCGGCGATCTCGCGCATCTTCGTCAGGATGAACGCGCTCACCTCCGGGGGGGACATGTCCCGGCCAGCCACCTGGACCCAGGCGTCGCCGTTGGGCGCGGCGAGGATCTTGTACGGTACCGTCTGCGCCTGCCGCTTCACGTCGGCCTGGTCGATCTTCTGACCCATCAGGCGTTTCACCGCGTAGACCGTGTTCGCCGCGTTCGTGACCGACTGCCGCTTCGCCGGCTGCCCGACGAGGCGCTCGCCTCCCGTGTTGAAGCCGACGATGGACGGCGTGGTCCGCGCGCCCTCTGCGTTCGGGATGATGTGAAACTCGAGCTTGCCGCTCGCGCCCACGTCGGCCACCGCGACGCAGGAGTTCGTGGTTCCGAGATCGATCCCGATGATCTTGCCCATGCGTCCCCGTCAGTTCGCCGTCTCGCCGGGGGTGGCGGCATCTCCGTCGGACCTGGGCCGGGCCACGACCACCATCGCCGCGCGAATGAGCCGCTCGCCCTGGACGTAGCCGGGCTGCACCTCGGCGATGACCGTGCCGGGCGGGTGCTGGTCGGTCTCGACCTGCTGGATCGCCTCGTGGACGTTGGGGTCGAAGGCCTTGCCCACGGTGGGCACGCTCGAGATGCCCTCGCGCCCGAGCGCCTCCACGAACTGACGACGGATCATCGCCAGCCCGTCGGACATGGATTTCACGTCCGAGGTCCGCAGGGCGCTCTGGATCGCGCGTTCGAGGTTGTCGAACACCGGGAGCAGGGACCGCAGCAGGTCTTCCCGCCCGGTGCGGCGGGCCTCCTCCAGCTCGCGTCGCGTGCGCTTGCGGAAGTTCTCGAAGTCCGNNCTCGTCGCCTGCGGCCTCGTCGCGGGGCGTGTCCTCCGGTGTCGGGTCTCCTTGCATCCGGACGAATATAAATCTTTCGCCCGAGAAAACTAGCACGGCCACATTGCGGCTCGTCCGGCTCGGCCGCCCAGGGTCTCCTTTCCACCTCGGTCGGGTCGACGATTCCGAGCGGGTCCGCAGGCGCAAAACGTGCGCCGCGAGGATCGCGCAGCGCCTGCAGGTCGCGCTGGAGCTCCCCCCGCGCTTGGGGTGGCCGATCGTGGCGGCTGCGCGCGCCTCTTCGGCCGGAGACGGCGTCCGGAGCGTCCGGGACAGGCCCCGGGCTGCCTCTGACAGCCGGGAAATGGGGGGCCCGCGCCGGGCACGCGCCCTGCGTCGTGTCGACCCGTGCACGCCCTACCCGACGACCCCCTCGACCCTGCGCTCCTCGCGGGCGGCGCGCTCGCGGCCGGCGG
>PLYU01000100.1 GCA_003153495.1 Myxococcales bacterium | reverse complement strand
GCCCCCTTTGGTCGCCGCGAGCGCCCTGCCCCGCACCGGCCCCCGGCCTCCCGCGGCCCGCCCGCGCCCCACTCCGGCCGCCAGGGCTCCCGCGGCGCCGCCAGCCGGATCGTCCGTTGGATACGGCTACCTGGAATGAAGCGCCTGACGGCAGCGCCCCCCGGGGCAAGGCATCTCCTGGAATTTTACGAGCAATTGCCGGGAAAATGGAGGAGGTGGTAGCCTGCCCCCGCCCATGGATCCGAGCCAGGTCGATGCCCTCGTTCAGCGGCTCGTGGCGGACCCGCACGACGAGGACGTGCTGGCTTCCGCGCATCAGGCCGGTGCCTCGGATCCGAAGGCCTACGCTCAGCTGCTCGAGCGCGTGGCGACGGAGACGAAGGACCCTGCGTACGCCGCGCACTGGTTCAGCGAGGCCGCGCACGTCTGGTCGAGCACCCTCGGCGACGTGCACCGCGCCGCGCGCGCGCTCATGCAGGCGATCGACCGCGACCCCACGCAGAGCACAGCGGCCGGGCGGCTGGCGCAGCTGTACCGCGACAAGAGCGACTTCAAGGCGCTCGTGGCCCTGCTGGAGCGCCGCGCGAAGGCGCTGGCTCCGATGGCGGCCGACAGCGACGAGATTCGCGAGGAGCTGGCCGGCATGCACGAGGAGCTCGGCCGCCTCTGGCAAGAGAACCTGAAGCAGCCGAAGAAGGCGCTCGAGAACTTCCGCCGGTCGATCGAGCTCGATCCGTCCGGCGCGTACGCGATCTACAACGCCCGAGAGATCTACAAGTCTCTCGGCCAGTGGGCCGAAGCGAACAAGATGTACGAGGCGGAGCTGGCGATCGAGCGCGATCCCGAGCGCGTCATCGCTCTGCTCCGGGACGAAGCCGCGACGCGGAAGGGCGCAGGCGACCTCGCGGGCGCCTCCGGGGCGCTCGTGCGCGCGCGGCAGCACGACGCCGACGACGCCGGGCTGAAGCAGGAGTTCGCGTCGTCGATCCTCGAGCGAATGGTCGCGGGCGAGAGCGTCCCGCCCGAGGAGCGCGCTTCGGCAGCCGAGCTGCTCTCCGGTCTGGCAGAAGAGTACGGCGGCCAGCACGGGCTCGCGTACTCGGCCGGGGCGCTGGACATCGAGCCGGGAAACGACCGCGCATTGCAGCTCTACGCCCACTACGCGCACGAGCTCGAGCGCGAGGAGGATATCGGGGCGCGCTACCTCGCGTACATCCAGGCGAGCCCGGACGGCGCGCTGGCAGCGGATGCCCGCTGGCTCGTCGCGGCGAGCTACGAGGCGGCCGCCCAGCTCGAGAACGCGATCTCCATCCTGGAGCCGCTGCGAGCCCTCGGGCACGACGGGGCCGCCGAGAAGCTGGCCGACCTCTACGGGCGCGCGGGGAAGCGGATGCCGTCGGTGCCGCCGCCCCCCTCGGCGCAGCCCGGCGCTGGCGGTTCGGTCCGCCCGGGACCTTCTCCCGACAAGCTCGCCGCGCTGCTCGACGCTGCCAAGGGGCTAGCCGACGCGGGCAAGCGGCCGGAGGCCTGCGAGAAGTACCGCGAGGTCTTGAAGGGCGATCCTGCCAACCCCGAGGCCCTCTCCTGGGTCGAGGACTACCTCCGGACGAAGCGCGACTTCGCCGCCCTACGCGACGTGCTGCTCGCCGCAGTGCGCGCGCCGGGCGAGTCGAACGACAGCCGCAAGGGGCGCCTCCGCGAGGTCGCGAACCTGTGCGAGGGCAACCTGCGCGACGTGGACGGGGCAATCGGCGCCTACAAGCAGCTGCTCAGTCTGGACCGGGCCGACGAGAGCGCCCATCAAGCCCTGACGCGCATCCTCGAGAAGGCTCAGCGCTGGGACGACCTCGCCAACCTGCTCGAGCAGGAAGCGACGGCAGAGGACGATCTGGAGAAGAAGATCGCCCTCGAGAAGAAGGTGGCCGCCCATCACGAGCTGAAGCGGCGCGACTTCGGCGCAGCGGCGGAGGCGTGGGAGCGCATCGCAAACCTCGCACCCGACGACGATCACGCGCTGAGTACGGCTTCCAAGCTGTTCGAGAAGGCCGGCGCCGTCGATCGCGCTGCGCAGGTCATCGCGGGGGGCGCGTCCGGGGTCTCCGACGCGACCGCCCGCAGCGCGCTGCTCGACCGCCTCGGCGCGCTCCGCGAGAAGCTGGGCGACCTCGAAGGCGCCGGCGAGGCTTACGCCGGAGCGTCGAGCGAGTCGAAGAGCGCGAAGCTCCAGGGCGCGGCGGAGCGCTGCTTCGTCGCCGCGCTGCGCTGGGACCGGGCGGGCGAGATCGCGGTTCAGCTGGCGGAGGCGACGGAGGAGGGCCCCCAGAAGCAGGCGACGCACTTCGCGCGCGCCGGCGAGCACTTCGGCAACGCCGGCGACGAGACCGGGGCACTCACCAACCTCGAGCGCGCCGCGAGCCTCGATCCCGCAAACGACGACTATCTCCGGGCCCTCACCGAGCGCTACACCGAGGCCGGGCGCTTCGAGGACCTCGCCGCGCTGCTCGTGAAGCGGGCCGAGCACGCGTCGGACAAGACGAAGCGGGTCGAGATCCGCCGGCAGATCGCGAGCCTGTTCGCGACGCTGCTCGGAAACAAGGACGCCGCGCGCGAGGCGTGGCGGAAGGTCCTCGAGGACGGCGAGGACGCAGAGGCGCTCGACCGGTTGGTCGACGACGCGGTCGAGCGCGAAGACTACGCCGAGGCCACGGTCCTGCTCCGGCGCCGCCGGGACGCTGCGTCCGAGCCCGCCGAGAAGACCCGTATCTCGCTGCGCGAGGCGGCCTTGCTCGCGGAGGGTCTGGACGACGTCAAGGCCGCCGTCGCCGCGTACGAGAAGGTCCTGACGGACCTGGACCCCGCCTGTCGCCCTGCCCTGCAGGCCATCGCCGACCTCGAGGAGGCTGCCGACAACCCGCGCGCCGCGGCGGACGCGCTCGAGCGCGAGCTCGAGCTGGCCGTCGACCCCGGCGACCGGGCGTCGATCGCCAGCCGGCTCGCGCGGCTCTACGGCCAGCTCGACAACCCGGCGAGCGCCATCCGTGCGCTCGAGGTCGTGCGCCTCGCGGACCCGGACGACTTCGACGCTCTCACCCGCCTTTGCGACCTCTGCGAGAAGACCGAGAGCTGGGCGAAGGTGGCCGAGCTGCTCGCTCAGCGCGTCGAGATCGAGGCGGACGACTCCGAGATGAGCGCCCTGACGAGGAGGCTCTCGAGCGTCCTCGCGGACAAGCTGGACCGGGGCGACGAGGCCCTCGCCACGCTCTCGGAGCTGGCTGATCAGGGCGACGAGAGCGTTCGCGAGGCCTACGAGAAGCTCGGCGACAAGCTCGGCTGGCGCGGCATCGTCGCCACGAAGCTCGTGGAGTGGTGGTCCGACGCCAAGCCCGGGCCCGAGAGGACGGCTCACTTGCGCGGCGCGTTCGAGCGCTTCGCCGAAGTCGGGCGGGACGAGGACGCTGTGCGTGTCGGCTGCGAGGTCGTGCGCAGCAAGGGGGCGGACCGCCAGCTCGCCGCCGAGCTGGAGGCGGTGGCGAGCAAGACGAAGGACCTCGACGCGCTGTCGATGGCGCACGATTTCATCGCGCGAGAGCTCTCCGGGACCGAGCGCGCGAGAGAGCTGGTGCGGCAGGCCGAGGCGCGCGTGGCGGCGGGCGGGCCGCGCCCCGACGCGCTCCAGCACGGCGAGGGAGGGCTGGCGGCGGTCCCGCCGGGCGAGGTCGAAGATCTGATGGTCAGGCTGGCGGCCATCGCCGAGACGCCCGACCAGGTCGTCGACCTGTACGAGCGCCAGGTGTCCCGCTGCAAGGCCCCCGCCGACCGCGCGAGCGCGCTGGCGAAGGCTGCCCAGGTGGCGGCCTCCAGGGGGCGGGTCGAGCGGGCGCGCGTATTCTTCGACCTCGTGCTGAGCGCCTCGCCGACCGACGAGATCGTGACGGACCTCGAGCAGTCGGCACGGGCGGCCGACTCGGAGGTGGGCGGCGACACGCTGAGGCGGACTCTGTGCGCGTCGATGGCGGCGGGGGGCCAAGGCGCTCGCGACGGGGGCCGCACGCGCGGCTCGCTCCTGCGGCGTGCCGCGGCGATCGCGAACGACGACCTGAAGGACATCGAGCAGGCGTTCACGTGGCTCGGCGACGCCCTCGTCGCTCACGTCGAGGCGCCGACCCTCGACGCGCTGAAGAGCCTCGCGCGCGAGGTGAAGGACATGCGGCGTGAGGAGGCTACGCTGTCGCGCGCGCTCGGAGAGGTGTTCGACGGGCCGCTCGTCCGGCAGCTGCTGGCGCGCCGGGCCAAGCTACGACGCGAGGATCTGGACGACAAACCGGGCGCGGCGACGGACCTCAAGAAGCTCTACGACCTGTCTCCGCACGACCAGTCTCTGCTCGTCGAGCTCTCCGCGCTGCTCGGCGAGCTGGGCGACCACCGCGCGATCGTGCAGCTTTACGAGGACCAGATCCTGCGCGGCAAGGACATGAACGCGCGCGTCGACCTGGCCCGGCAGATCGCTCGCATCTGGGAGGAGGAGCTGGTCGACCCGCGCGAGGCCGCGGACGCTTGGCGCCGGGTGCTCCGGATGAAGCAGGGGGACCCGGCGGCGACGGCCGGGCTCGAGCGTGCAAAGTCGAACATGCTGAGGAAGGCGGACCGCCCCAGCGAGTCGCTGATGGCGTCGAACCTGACGTCGGCGAAGCACGACCTCGAGGCAGAGGAAGAGTCACCGCCCGCTCCTCGGGTAGAGGCCAAGGTCAAGGCGAAGGCGGCGGCAGAGGAAGACGCCTTCCACGACGAAGAGCAGGCCCCCTCTACCCCTTCACCGGCCGAGGTCGAGGCCGTGGAAGCCGCCGAAACGGCCGCGGACACCGAGCCTCCGACCGCCGAAGAGGCGGCGCCGGCCGGCGACAGCGAGCCCTCCCCGGCCGGCGCTTCGACCGCAGACGAGGACGAGCCGGCGCAGCCGACGGAAGGCGTCTCGGCCGAGTTCGCCGACGAGACAGCGGTCGGGGACCCTGGGGCCGCCGAGCCAACCATCCAGACCGCCCCTCCCCCGTCGAGCCACCCGACCGCCGAGGCGCTCGACGCCGCCGCTGCCGCAGAGGATGTCTTCGTCGTCGAAGAGAGCCTCTCGGTCGAGGTCGTCCTCGCGGAGGACGTGGAGGAGATCTCGGAGGAGATCGAGATCATGGAGATCGCGGAGGCACCTGCGGCCTCCGACGAGAAGCCGAAGCCCCCGCCGAAGCGAAGCGTTCCGCCTCCCCTGCCCCGCGCGTGATCCCCGTCATCCGGCGACGAACTGCACCGCGTCGCCCGTCACCTGCACCCGGGACCCGAGCACGAACGCCTCGTTATGCGCCGCGTGCCCGAAGGGCGCTCCCGCGAGCACCGGGATGTGGAAGGCGCGCGCGCGCTCCTCGAGGACCTCGTCGATGGTCGGCCCGCCCGCCACGGCCTCGCAGCGGTCGAACGCGCCGAACACGATCGCCGAGACCTCCGCGAGGTGCCCGCCTAGCAGCAGAGAGGTGAGCATGCGGTCGACGCGATACGGCGCCTCGGTCACGTCCTCCAAGGCGAGGACGGCGCCTCGCGGGATCGACAGCCTCCCCCCCGCCGCCATCGCGTGGAGCACCGTCAGGTTGCCGCCGACGATGCACCCGGCGGCGCTCCCGGGCCGGAGCATCCGCAGCCCGCGCCACGCGTGCGCCACCGAGGGCCTCTCGACGGCCGCGAGCCACGCCGCGCGGACCGCAGGAGACGCGTCGCGCCCCAGCCCCGTCACGTTCGGCCCGTGCACCGAGGCTACCCCCGCCCTCCACGCCATCGCGTGAAGGGCGGTGACGTCGCTGAAGCCGACCAGCCACCTGGGGCGGCGGGCGAGATCGTCCCAGGCGATCTCGTCGAGGATGCGCATCGCGCCGTAGCCCCCACGCGCCGCGACCACGGCCCTCACCTCCCCGTCCGCCAGCGCGCGCGCGAGCTCGGCCCGCCGGCGCGAGTCGGTGCCCGCGAGGTACCCTTCGCGCTCCAGGGCGCCTGCCGACATTCGGACGCGGTAGCGGGCCCGCAGCCAGGCCAGCCCGGGCCAGAAATGCTCGAGAGGGAACGGGCTCGACGGCGCCACCACGAAGATGGCGTCCCCTGGCGAGAGCGGCGGCGGTACCGCTAGCTTCACCGCGCGAGCATAACGCCGTTGAATGCCGGCTGCGCGGCGTCCACAATGGGTATCCCGTGGCCTCCGTCCCGCCTTATGCCCTGCGCGCCCTCGCGCGACTCGACTCTGCAGCGCGCGGAGCACCCGCCCTGCTCGGCTGGCTCTTCGGCTCCGCCGAAAAGGCCGTCGACGACGCCCTCGAGAAGCTGCTCGGAGAGACGTTCGAAAAGCGCCTCTCCCGGGTCCCCCTCGCCCTCGGCCGCTCGGGGGTCGACCCGTTCGGCCTCGACCCCCAGTGGACGAAGTACGTCGTCCTGATGGCCGCGACGCTCCACAGGAAGTACTTTCGCACGCAGGTCCACGGTATCGAGAAGGTCCCGCCCGGGCGCATCCTTCTCGTCGCGAACCATTCGGGCCAGGTGCCGATCGACGGCGCGATGATCGCCGCCGCCATGTTGATGGACGCCGAGCCGCCGAGATTCGTGCGCGCGATGCTCGAGAAGTGGGCCGTCAGCCTGCCGTTCGTCTCGCTGTTCTTCACGCGCGTGGGGCAGGTCGTGGGCGTGCCCGAGAACGCCACCCGCCTGCTCGAGCAGGGCGAGGCGCTGCTCGTCTTCCCCGAAGGCGCGCGGGGCATCGCGAAGACGTTCGACAACCGCTACAAGCTGGCGGAGTTCGGTCTCGGTTTCATGCGGCTCGCCATGGAGACGGACACACCGATCGTCCCCGTCGCCGTCGTCGGCGGCGAGGAGCAGTACATCTCGGTCGCCAACGTCGAGGGCCTCGCCAGGCTGCTTCGCATGCCGGTCTTCCCCATCATTCCCCAGCTCTTCGTCCCCGGCGGCCAGCTCCCCCTTCCGACCAAGTACCGGCTCTGGTTCGGCGAGCCGATGCGCTTCTCGGGCGATCCGGACGACGACGACTCGGTCATCGAGGACAAGGTGTGGCTGGTGAAACAGACGATCCAATCCATGCTCAACCGCGGCCTCAAGGAGCGGAAGCACATCTTCTGGTGAACGATGGCCCAAGGTTCCACCAGGCCCGCCTCGGTTCCGCGCGTCCGCGCGGCGTCGGTCCCCGTCCCCGGCGGAGGCGCCGTGCTCATCACGGGCATCTGCGGCCGCCTCGGCAAGCAGCTCGCCCGGGTGCTGCACCGCGACCGCCGCGTCGTGGGAGTCGACCGCCGCTCGTTCCCCGACAAGCCCAAGGACATCTCTCACGCGCAGGTGGACATCCGCCGGAAGAAGCTGAAGGACGTCTTCCGCGCCGGCGACATCGGCGCCGTCGTCCACCTGGGTGTGATGCACGACCCGCGCGCCTCGGCCGCCGATCACCACTCCTGGAACGTGGCCGGCTTCACCAAGCTGCTCGAGTACGTCTCCCAGTTCCGCGTGCCCAAGCTGGTCGTCCTGTCGAGCTCGAACGTGTACGGTCCGCAGCCGAGCAATCCGCAGTTCATGACCGAGGACGCGCCGCTGCTCGGCGGCCAGAACTTCAGCGACATCCGCGATCTGGTCGAGGTCGACATCCTGGCGCAGAGCTTCTTCTGGAAGCTCCCGGAGACCGAGACCGTCATCCTGCGTCCGGTGCACATCCTCGGCAGCGTCCACAACGCGCCGTCGAACTTCCTGCGTCTCAACCCGGTGCTTACCGTCATGGGCTTCGATCCGATGGCCCAGGTCGTCCACCAGTCGGACATCGTGCGCGCGATCGAGCGCGCGCTCTTGCCCGGCATGCGCGGCATCTTCAACATCGCCGGCCCCGAGCCGGTGCCGCTCTCGCGCTACATCAAGATCCTCGGCCGGCAGCGCCTCAGCCTGCCGTACTCGCTCGCCCGCGTCATCATGAAGCGGATGTGGACGCTGCGGCTGACGACTTTCCCCGTCCCCGAGCTCGATCACATCCGCTACGTGTGCATGGTCGACGACCGTCGCGCGCGCGAGGTGCTCGGCTTCGCGCCCGCCGTGAGTCTCGAAGAGACCGTCCTTTCGGTCGATGAAGGTCGCTGGTAGCCCCGTGTCATCCTGAGCGAAGCGAAGGATCCCCCGCAGGCTACCGCGATTGGGTAAGCTTGACCTTGAGCGGCGACGCGGCCGAGGTGGCCAGCTTGCGCTCGAGCTTGTAGCCCGACTTCAGGAACACCAGGAGGTGCTCGACGCCCCCGTCGGCCACGTCGCCGACGTAGAAGATGTCGCACGGCGTCGACTCGCACACCGTATCCCCCTCTTCTTTCACCTTCGCCCCGGGCGGGTCAGTCTCGACGTGAAGCTTCGCCGTCGGCGCGAGCGAAGCGGGAGCCGGCGCGGCCCTCGTCGGCGCGGGGGGCGGCGCCAGCGGCTGGATGGACGCGGGAGGAGGCGACCCGGAGCGCGCCCACACGAACGCGGCGGCCCCCGCGGCGCCGACCACCACGAGCGCCGCCGCGATCACGACCGGCGCGCGGCCTCGCTTGCCCGGAGGGGTTTCGGAGGGCACAGGAACCGAGATCGCGGACGCGACGGCCCTCGCCTCAGCGGGCGGCCCCGGCTCGCTCGCGGGCATGACCGCCGCGGGGGCCAGCCTGAGCGCCGCGAGGACCTCGTCCATCGACGCGTAACGGTCGTCCGGGCGCTTCGCCAGGCACTTCATCACCACCGCCTCGAGCCCCGGCGGCAGCACCACGTCCGGCGCGACGGCGCCGATCGGCGGCGGCGCCTCCGCGACGTGAGCCATCATCGTGGCGAGGTCCGACAGCTTGTCGAACGGCGGACGCCCGGCCAGGAGCGCGTAGAGCATCGCACCCAGCGAGTAGACATCCGCGCGCAGATCGACCGGTTTGCCCTCGATCTGCTCGGGCGCCATGTAGCGCGGCGAGCCCATGATCTGACCGGCCTTGGTGCTCTCGCGCGTGTCGGCGGCCTTGGTCTCCTTGACGAGCCCGAAGTCGAGCACCTTGACGAAACTCTCGTCGTCGTCGCGGGTCACCAGGAAGACGTTGCCCGGCTTGATGTCGCGGTGCACCGCACCCAGCACGTGCGCCTCGCGCAGCGCGCGGCCCACTTGAGTCGCGATGTGGACGGCGCGTGCCGGAGGCAGGCGCCCCAGGGTCTCGAGCTCCTCGGATACCGAGCGCCCATCCAGGTACTCCATCGCTATGAAGCAGCTGCCGTCCGGCGTCTCGCCGTAGTCGAAGATCGTGACCACGTTCGGGTGCGTCAGCTTCGCGGCCACGCTCGCTTCCAGCAGAAAACGCCGCGCGAACTCGCCGGCGCCCCCCGACGCCGCGAGCCGGGCGTCGAGGACCTTGACCGCGCACTGGCGCTGCAGCCGCGTCTGCTCGCCCAGGTACACGCGCCCCATCCCGCCGCGCGCGATCGCCCGCACGATGCGCACCCGGTCGAGCAATACCGTCCCGACGAGCGAGTCCTCGCCCGCCGCTGACCCCTCGCTCGGCACGGGGGGCGGCGTCGAGCTCGGCGCCGCGGGCACCTTCGCGCGCGGCCGCGGTACGGCGGACGGCGGACGCGGCGCACGAACGCCGCTCCCGGGAGGGTCCCCTCTGGAAGAATCGTCCGCCATCCCTTCTCGAAGGTATCCCCGAAATCGACCTCGAGGCGCAACTGCGAGCCAGAGCGTAACCTTTCGCTCTCATGGCCCTGACAGCCACCATCCACCATTTCCAGGTCACGCTCTCGGACGTCGATCGCGGCGTGTACGAGGCCCTCGACCTGCGCGTTGCGCGGCATCCCTCGGAGAGCGCGCGCTACCTGCTCACGCGGACGCTGGCGTACTGCCTGTCGTACGAGGACGGGATCGCGTTCAGCAAGGGAGGCCTCTCGTCCGCCGAGGAGCCTCCCATCACGGTGCGCGACCCGACGGGCATCCTCCTGGCGTGGATCGACGTGGGCGCCCCCTCCGCCGAGCGCCTGCACAAGGCGGCCAAGGCGGCCCGCCGTGTGGTCCTCTACACGCACGTCGATCCGGCGCTGCTGCGGCGCGAGGCGTCGAGCCGGGCCATCCACAAGGTCGACGAGATCGCGGTGTACCGCTTCGCGCCGTCGTTCCTCGACGCCCTCGAGAAGACGGTCGACCGCCTCACGAAGCTCGAGCTCGTGCGCACGGATGGACGGCTCTACGTCACCGTCGGCGGTGAGGTCATCGAGGGCGACCTCGAGCGCGTCCGGCTTGGCGACGGCGGTGGGTGAACCGCGCGGATTTCATGACGGATGACCGCCGGCGACCCCAACCACTGACAGGAGGACAGCCACGGCGGCTGGCGCGACGTGGATGGTGGCGCGCTCACTCGGGCGTCGAGGCGGTCGTGCCCGGACACACTGTGCGGTCTGCGTCAGGTAGCAGACGTTCGAGCCGAGGTCGCAGCAGCCCGCGCCAGTGCCCTCCAGCGCGGGACAGACCTAACGGCAATCGTCGTCGGACGAGCAGGAGCCGCCGCATGCTCCGCCGTCCCACGTCGTAGCGAAGACCGGTCCGCCTTCCGGCGACTCCTGGAAGATCTTGCCCCCGCACCCGACAGTCAGAACGACGGCGATGGTCGAAATAGCGCTCCGCGCCCTTCCACTGGGTCGGGGGCGGCGACGCTTTCCGGATGCGTGCTCTCTTGCGCCATGTCCTCGCGGGGCGCGCGGGCGGATCTGCCCAGGCTGTCTTCGATCGTATCGGGGAAAGGCGCGCGTCAGGCGTGGCGCGGGGCCGGCGGGAAGCGATTTGTGGGCCGGTTTCCTACCGGGAGGTCAGTGCGCCAGGAGCACGGCGTTCTCGCTGGCGAGCAGCAGACCGCCCGAAGGCGTGAGGGCGAGGGCCCCGGGCTGGGCGATCTGCGCCGGCAGAGGCCCGAGCCTCACGCCCCGACCCGGCTGGCTCCCGATGGGCGTCGTGACCTCGCCGGTCGCGGCGTCGACGTGGCGCACGGTGTCGTTGGAGTCGCTCACGAAGACATTGCCCGCGCCGTCGGCGGCGACTGCGGTCGGATAGCCGAAGTGCGCCGCAGAGCCGACGCCGTCGCTGCTGCCCTGGACGGCCGGCTCTCCGGCCAGCGTCGAGACGCTCGCGCCGGCGATGGTGACCTTGCGAAGGGTGTGGTTGAGGTTGTCGGCGACGTAGAGGTCCCCGCGGCCGTCCGCGGCGATCCCGAGCGGACCGTAGAAGGCGGCGCCGGCGCCCGCGCCGTCGGCGCTGCCCGGACTGGAGCCGCCGGCGAGGGTCGAGAGCTCGCCCTTCTGCAGATCGATCGCGATGAGCACGTTCGCGCCGTAGTCGGTGACGAACAGCCGGCCCTGGTCGAGCGCGAGGCCGCTCGGCGTGTCGAAGCCGCCGAACGGATCTCCACGCGCGATGGTGTACGCCAGTGTGCTCACCTGCCCGCTGGTGAGATCGACGCGCCGGATGTTGCGGTTCTGCGCGTCGGCGACGTAGAGCCGCCGCGCGGCCGCGTCGAGCGCGAGGCCCTCGGGCTGGTCGAACCGCGCGCCGGCCGCTACGCCGTCGGCCGTCCCGATCTGACCTGCCGCTCCGGCGAGCGTCGTCACAGCGCCGGTCGCGGTCACGATCCTCCGGAGGGTCGAGCTGCCGGTGTCGGCGACGTACACGCCGTCGGTGTCGGCCGCGAGCCCCTGCGGCGCGGAGAAGCGCGCCTGCGCGCCCGGGCCGTCCGCGCTCCCCGCCGAGGCAGCCCCCGCGTAAGTGCTCACCGTCGGGCCGGCGAGCGCGATGGCGCGGATCACGGCGTTCCCGTTGTCGGCCAGGTACACGTTGCCGGCCCCGTCGTCGAAGAGGCCTGCGGGGGACTTGAAGCGCGCGGCGCTGCCCGGCCCGTCCAAGAACCCCGCGGCCCCGCTGCGCCCGGCCGCCTGCGTCACGGTGCCGTCCGGAGCCACGCGGGCGACCGTGTCGTCTCCGAGCGCGACGATCAGGTCGCTGCCGTCGACCGCGAGGCCCTGCGGCAGGGTGTGGAACGTCGTCACGGTGGAGACGCTGCGCGTCGCGAGCTCGACCTTGCGGATGCTCTGGCTGCGCGCGTCGATGACGTAGAGGTTGCCGGAGGCGTCGAGCGTGAGCGCCTTGGGCCTGTTGAAGAGAGCCGCAGGCCCGACGCCGTCGGCCGTCCCGCTCACCCCGGCGGTCCCCACGAGGGTGGTGACCGCGCCGGTGCCGATCGCGAGGACGCGGATCGTGTCGTTCTCGGTGTCGCCTACGTAGAGGTTCCCGCTGGCGTCCAGCGCGCACCCTTCGGGCGCCCTGAAGCGGGCGTCGGCGCCGGCGCCGTCGACGGCGCCTGTCTGCCCCATGGCTCCGGCGATCGTGGTCACCGCCGCGCTCCGGACGTCGATCTTGCGAATGGTGCCGTTCTCCGTGTCCACCACGTAGAGCTGACCGCCGGCGAACGCGAGGCCGCTCGGCGTGTTGAACGTCGCGCCGGCCCCCACGCCGTCGGAGCCGCCGATCTGCGCGAAGACGCCGGCGAGCGTCGTCACGGTGCCCCCGGCCGTGTCGATCTCGCGGATGATCTCCCCGTCGGCGACGAAGAGGTGGCCGCCACGGTCCCCGGTGATCGCCCAGGGGTCGAGGAAGTGGGCCGCGGCGAGGGCCCCGTCGACCCAGCCGTGGCCTCCGGGGATGCCGGCGAGGACATCGAGGGTCGTCGGGTGAGCCGGCGCGCACGGGCTGGTACAGGCCGGGGGTGTGCGGGGGACGCCGCTGCCGCTGCAGGCGGGCAGCGCCAGGCAGAGCGCCAGGATGCCCGATGCACGCATCGGAGGGACGATATCACTGCTGGCGCGAGCAGAGGTGTGCCGGGTCTTCCCGACATGCTCATAGGGGCCTCCGCCTCGATGCCGGGTGCCCCACCGCTGCTTGGACCCCGCACCGGATCCCGACGGAGTGCTACAAGGGCGCCATGACGACCCCGCCCCTCGAGGGAAGCGCGGCCCGCCACCTGCGCGCCCTCGGACACGACCTGGCCCCGGTGGTGGCCATCGGCAAGGACGGCCTGACCGACGGCATCGTCGACGCGGCGAAGGCCGCGCTGCTCACCCACGAGCTCATCAAGGTGAAGGTGCACCCGGAGGCTCCCCTCGACCGTAGAGAGGCGGCCACCGAGCTCGCCGCGCGTACGGACAGCGCGCTCGCCCAGGTGCTCGGGCGCACGTTCCTGCTCTACAAGCGGCACCCGAAGAAGCCGAAGATCGTGCTGCCCAGAGCACCAGGTGCCGGCGTCGTCGTCGCACCGAGCGGTCCACACGTCGCCGCTGCCGGTGTCGAGATGGGCCAAGTACGAGGTTGCGTTGCCGCCGGCCAGGTACGGGTCCGGATTGCTGCTACTGCCACTGCCACAGGCGACGGGTCGCAGCCGGTGAGCGGCAGACGGCGGTGTCGGCGAGCCTGCAGGCGCCGTCGAGGCACTCTGAGAGCGCGTCACAGCGGGATGATGGATCATTGAGGCTGCAGGGCTGCCCGTCGGCGATCACCGTGGGACAGAGGCCGGCAGTCGTCGACGACGATGCACCGGACCCGCAGGTTCCGACGAGACAGCGCGTGAGATCGCCGCAGGGCTCGCGTGCGACCACCTGCGCACCGGTCGCGCTGCAGCTGGTGCATTTGCTGCTCGCCGACCTCGTGTGGATTGCGCTGGTGCTCACGGAGGTGGCGGCGCTGGGAGAGGAGGTATCGACCTCGACCGCGACCTGACCACAGCCGGGCGCGGCCCGCATGGACCGCGGCACGGATGCATCTGTACAAGCCCGCAATCCGCGACCCCGCCCCGTCAGGAGCACCGCGTCCCCCCGTAGCCCGGGTGCGTTCCCCCTCGACGGAACCGCGTCCCCCCTTCGCGAGGACCGTACACCCCCTCACCCGAGCGCTTTCCCCCTCGAGAGGACCGCACCCCTCTTCGCCCCGACCCGGCCCCCCGCGCGGAGAACTGCACTCCTCCTCGCCGGGAGCCAGCCGCCGGGCGCCCCGAGCCCACTCGCCTTCTCGGGGATCGCGCTCCTCCTCGTCAGGCCTGCGCTCCCCCGGACGCGAACCGCGGCCCTCCTCGCGGGGGGCCCGCCGCCGGACACCCCGGGCGCACTCCCCCTCGGGGGGGCTGCGTTCCCCTTGGTCCCGAGCAGGTTCCGTTCGCCGCCGACCGCACCACCCCGGACCCGCGCGAAACTGGCGACCCGGCTGGTCCGGTTGGCGCCCGCTCGCTCGCTCGTGTCGCCGCTCGTGTGGAGCGGAAGCCGAGCGCGACGCGAGGCGCCGAGGCGAGCGCCGGATCGCGCTCGACATCGACCGCGAGGGGCTCGCCCCTTGACCCGCGAGAATCGCCTCGCGGTCTGCGCCGCCGAGGCCGCGCTCGGGGACGACGCCCTCGAGGCCGCGGTGGCGCTGCTCGCGCTGAGTCTCTGCAACGACGCGGTCAGCCGCGCGTACTACGCCGCTTTCCACTACGCGCGCGCGCTCTTGCCCTGCCTTCACCGCGGCGCCGTGCGCCGACCGAGGAGCCGCCGCGATCACGGTCGCCCCCGTCGCGCTTCAAGCTCGCGTGCGAGCTGCGCCACGATCGCCCACTGGCCGGCCGACGCGGCCTGGCGCAACGCGAACGCGAGCGCGGAATCTACGTCGGCCGACGCGCCGATCCCGTCCGCCTGGTGGACGGGATCGGTAGACGGGTCACTTTGCGGGGTGGACGGGACTCGAACCCGCGGCCTCCGGCGTGACAGGCCGGCGTTATAACCAACTTAACTACCACCCCAGTGGTGTTCGACTCTTCTGCTTTGCTTCTCGGGACGCCCTTCGCACTCGCTTCACACTCTCGCTATCATCCGTCGCGCTCGCTCCGTGGGCGGGACAGGGTTTGAACCTGCGACGTCCGGCTTGTAAGGCCAGCGCTCTACCGCTGAGCTACCCGCCCTGACTGCCCGGGCGGGCCACTTTACGCACGGAGCGCGCTCGGTCAAGCACGAACGCCCTCACTGGGGCAAGGGCGCGGGCTCGGGCGCCGGAGGCGCCTGGGGCGGCAACGGCGCGTCACCCCGCGGACGGGCCTCGGCGGGGATCACCACGAGCTCGCCGTCGCGATACTCCCAGCGCTCTCGCGCGGGGCCGAACAGCGCCTCCGGAACGGGCAGGCACAGCGCCTCTCGCAGCACGTCGTCCATGTGCTCGACTAGGACGATGCGCGTCGCCTTGAGCACGCGGCGCGGGACCTCGCGCAGATCCTTGCGGTTGTCCTTCGGGAGGATCACCAGAGTGATCCCGCTCCTGTGAGCGGCGAGCAGCTTCTCCTTCACTCCGCCGATGGGCATCACGCGACCGCGGAGGGTGATCTCGCCCGTCATCGCGAGGTCGCGCTTGACCGGCACTTTGATGAGCGCGCTCGCCAGGCTCGTCGCCATCGTCACGCCGGCGCTCGGGCCGTCCTTGCGGACGAACTCCGGGAAGTGAACGTGCACGTCCACCTTCTGGTAGAAATCCGCCTCGAGCCCGAGGGTCTCGGCCCGCGAGCGCACGTAGCTCATCGCCGCCTGCGCGCTCTCCTCCATCCCCTTCTCGAGCAGGCCCGTGATCACGAGCTTGCCCTTGCCGGCGACGACGGCCACCTCGCAGGCCAGCAGCTCGCCGCCGCCGTTGGACGTGACCGACAGCCCGTTGGTCAGGCCGATCTCGTCGTGCTCTTCCTTCTTGCCCACGCGGAACTTGGGCACCCCGAGGAACTTCGGCACGTCCTTCCCGGTGACCTCGATCGGCTTCTCCTTGCCCTCCGCCACGACCTGCCGCGCCACCTTGCGCGAGATGCTGGCGATCTCGCGCTCGAGCGAGCGCACGCCCGCCTCGCGCGTGTAGTGGTGGATGATCGTCCGAAGCGCCGTCTCGGTGATCGTCAGCGGGACCTCGTCGAGCCCGCACTCCTTGCGCTGGCGAGGGACCAGGTACTTCACGGCGATGTTCAGCTTCTCGAACTCGGTGTAACCCGACAGCTGGATGATCTCCATCCGGTCCTGCAGCGGGATCGGGATGCCGCTCAGCGTGTTCGCGGTCGTGATGAACATCACGTCGGACAGGTCGTAGTCGAGATCGAGGTAGTGGTCGTTGAAGCTATGATTCTGCTCCGGGTCGAGCACCTCGAGCAGCGCCGCGGCCGGGTCGCCCCGGAAGTCGGTCGACATCTTGTCGACCTCGTCGAGCAAGAACACCGGGTTGTTCGTGCCCACCTTGCGCAGGCTCTGCACGAGCTTGCCCGGCATCGCGCCGATGTACGTCCGGCGGTGGCCGCGGATCTCCGCCTCGTCGCGCACGCCCCCCAGGCTGAGGCGCACGAACTTGCGCCCCGTCGCGCGGGCGATGCTCTTCGCCAGGCTCGTCTTGCCGACGCCCGGGGGGCCGACGAAGCAGAGCACCGGCCCCTTGAGCTTCTTGGTCAGCGCCTGCACCGCGAGATACTCGAGGATGCGCTCCTTGATCTTCTTCAGGCCGTAGTGATCCTCCTCGAGGATCTCCTCGGCGGCCGCGAGGTCGTAGCGCTCCTCGGTCTTCTCGTACCAGGGCAGCGCGATGATCCAGTCGATGTAGTTTCGCACCACGGTCGCTTCCGCGCTCGTCGGGTGCATCATCTTCAGCTTCTTGAGCTCCTTCTTGACCTTCGCGGAGGCTTCCGCGGCTAACCGCTTGGTCTTGAGGGTCTCCTCGATCTCCTGGATCTCGTTCTTGAACTCGTCCCTCTCGCCGCCACCCAGCTCCTTCTGGATCGCCTGCATCTGCTCGTTGAGGTAATATTCCTTCTGCGTCTTCTCCATCTGCTTCTTGACGCGCGAGCGGATCTTCTTCTCCACCTGGAGAATCTCGATCTCCGACTGCATCAGCTCGTGCAGGCGCTCGAGGCGCTTGCACGCGTCTTCCGTCTCGAGCAGCTGCTGACGGTCGGCGAGCTTGATGGTGGGCAGGTTGGCGACGATCGTGTCGGAGAGGCGCGCAGGATCGTCGATCGTCTGCACGCTCATGAGCACTTCGGGCTGAACCTTCTTGTTCAGCTTCACGTACAGCTCGAAGGCGGCCTGCGCGCTGCGCATCAGGGCCTCGACCTCGACCCCGCGCGGCCACGCCTCGGCGATCTCCTCGACCTCGACGACGAAGAACTCGTCGGTCTGCGCGAAGCGCTTCACGCGCGCCCGGCGCTTGCCCTCGACGAGCACCTTCACGGTGCCGTCGGGGAGCCGGAGCAGCTGCATCACCGTGCCGAGCGTGCCGACGGCAAACACGTCGTCCGGCGTCGGCTCGTTGGTCTTGGCGTTCTTCTGGGCGGCGAGGAAGATGTCCTTGTCGCGCGCCATCGCGGCGTCCAGAGCGTTGATCGATCGCTCGCGCCCCACGAAGAGCTGCGACACCATGTGCGGGAACACGATGATGTCCCGCAAGGGCAGAAGCGGGACGCTACGCCGCTTGCTACCCGGCGGCCCCTTGCCGTCGTCTTTGTTGAAGAACATCGGATCCATTAAATAGCAGGCCCTGGGTGGTCGGTCTTCTGCGGAGAAGTCACAGAAAGATCAGAAGATCAGGAAGGATTTCCGTCTGCCCTTTCCTGATCTTCTGATCTTCCTGTTCAAAATCTTCCGATTCGCGGCACCCGAGGACTCTACGCGAGCTCCGCTTCCTTCTGGTAGACGATGAGCGGCGGCTCGCGCTTCGTGATGACGTCCTCGTTCACCACGGTCTCCTTCACGCCGCTGCGCGAGGGGATGTCGTACATGATGTCGAGCATCGCGTGCTCGAGGATGGCGCGCAGGCCGCGGGCACCCGACTGCCGCAACAGTGCCTCCTTCGAGACGGCCTGCAGCGCGCCCTTGGTGAACTTGAGCTTCACCCCGTCCATCTCGAAGAGCTTCTGGTACTGCTTCACGAGCGCGTTCTTCGGCTTCGTGAGGATGTCGATCAGCGCCTCTTCGTTGAGCTCGTGCAGCGTGGCCAGCACCGGCAAGCGGCCGATGAACTCCGGGATGAGCCCGAACTTCAGCAAGTCCTCCGGCTGCACCTGCTCGAGCAGCTCGCCCAGCTTGAAGTCCTTCTTGCTCTTGATGTCCGCGCCGAAGCCCAGCGTCGACTGGCCGGTGCGCCGCTGGACGATCTGGTCCAGGCCCACGAACGCCCCTCCGCAGATGAAGAGGATGTTCGTCGTGTCGACCTGCAGGAAGTCCTGCTGGGGGTGCTTGCGGCCGCCCTTCGGGGGAACGTTCGCGATCGTCCCCTCGATGATCTTGAGCAGGGCCTGCTGCACGCCCTCGCCCGA
>PLYU01000321.1 GCA_003153495.1 Myxococcales bacterium | reverse complement strand
ATGCCCTGCGTGCTCACCGCACG
This sequence comes from Myxococcales bacterium, assembly GCA_003153495.1. Classification (GTDB taxonomy): domain Bacteria; phylum Myxococcota_A; class Polyangia; order Polyangiales; family Polyangiaceae; genus Palsa-1150. Next base: position 23,550 of record PLYU01000321.1, on the reverse strand, counting down.
GCCGATGGAGTAGCCCGAGCGCTCGGCGCGCAACGCCCAACGGCCGCAGGCTTCGAGGCCTGCCCACTCGACCCGCCGGCCCACGCGATTGCAGCTTCGAGGTCGCCGTATTCGAAGGCCCTCACGTCTGCCTTCATGAAGTGCTCCGCAGCGATAGGCGCCCAAGTGGCCAGCTTGCTGTCCGTGACCAACCCGATCCGCTTCACCTTCCGTAGGTGGCTACGGGCAAACCGTACGTGGCGCAGGAGGCTCCCGAGGTTCTCCCAGCCGGGAAACTCGCGAGCGTGAATTACCAGGCCTTGAAGCTGGCCATGCGCCCGGATCCAGGCATCTGCCGTGATGGTCAGCGCGTCGAAGTCCTGCGTGCGCAAGGCCGTCTTGGCCTCGATAACGATTACGCCAGTCTTCTCGAGAAGGTGGTGAGAAACGGCGGCGGGTCCGGCAAAATTTAGCGAGCGCAGCCATGCGATAGCCTGGTCACCTTCGTGATTGGCAAATACTTTCAAGGGGCACGGCGTGGTGAACCCCACGAGGCGGACGGATTCGCGGATCCAACCGACGTCACTCACGACGGCGCACCCATCGAACAGTCGCATGAATCGAAGCGCGACCTTCACGTCTTCCCAGGCCGCGCTTCGGCTAAAGCCTTTGAAGTCGGGACCGAGGTCGTAGAGAAGGCGAAGGCGGTGACCCGATCGCCGAGCCCCATCGAGAAGGGGCTCGAGGACGGTCTCGTAGTCCGCCTTCGAAACCTTTCCGATTGCTTTCACCCCGTCGATTCCCGTGGGAAGTCCGGTGATCCTCTCGAGCATGACGATTCTCCTCCGTCGACGTTCTCTTCAAATGTTTCGAAGCCGAGCGCGCGCCTTACCGAACACGACAGTTCCCCTCCGCTTTGCGTCCGTGCGCCCCGTCGATGCAACTGGTGTGCCCCCCGTGTTGTCGTTGGCGGACGTCGCATGCGACATGGCTCGAATTGACACCGGCCCCGGTAGCGCCCGCGTCTACAGCGGCGTCGTCGAGCATCTTTGGGGACGAGCCGCCTGCGGCGCTCTGCGTGATCCGATGGACCCCTCCGGAAGCTCGAACCAGAATGCGCAGCCGGCCGCGCTCGACTGGACCCCGACGGCCCCGCCGTGTGCTTCGGTAAGACGCTTGACCGTGGCGAGCCCAAGCCCCAGCCCCGGCTGCCCTGTGCGATCCGCCCGGACGTACGGGTCGAACACCTGTGCCTCGGCCCCGGGCGACAAGCCAGGTCCGGTGTCTCGGACTTCGATCCGCACGCGCCCTCCGCAACGCCTCGCGGCAACGATGACGTCGCGGACCGGCGCGTCCCCCATGTACTTCACAGCGTTTCGAACCAGATTCGAGAGGAGGCTCGCGAGCACGCCCCTCGAGCAAGCGACGACGAGATCGGCGGGAGCCTCGCCCTTCACCTCGATGCCGGCGGTAGTTGCCGGGCCGGACGCCTCCTCCAGGGCCGCGTCGACGCCGGCACGCACGCTCGCGCTCATTCCTGGTTCCGGGCTGCCGCCTGCCCGCGCGAACGCCAAGAGATCTTGGATCAGGAAGGTCAGCCGAGAGACGCTTCTGATCGCGCAGTCGAATACTCCGCGGCTCGGATCGCCCTCGGAGAGCCGCTTCCTCGCCGACTGGAGCACCAGCGCCACCGGCTGCAGCGGCCCTTGGAGGTCGTGGGCCACACGGGTGGCGAACTGCTCGAGCTCGTCGGCTCGTGTCTCGATGAATCGCGTGTGGCGCCTGATCGCCCCCAGCGCGAACACGGCGAGGAAGGCGGACAAGACCGCGCACGACGCGTCGAGCGCAATCGACAGGTACGTCGCACCAGCGCGGATCGCCTCGATGCCTCGCGCCGCGTCGATACCTTCGCTAGCGCTCGCTTGTACCAGGCGCCCGAGGGCGGTATCGGCGATCGAGGCAGCCGGCCGCACGATATGATCGAGCGTCTCGCGCGCGTCGGTTTCATCATCACGCGACCAAAGGGTAAGCACCCGCCTGGCGCCTCGGACGGTCGATGCGATCGAGGTCGAAGCCTGACGCCACGTGTCTGCTCCGGGTGATTCGCCGCTCTCTGCCGCGTAGGCGATGGCCTGGGCGTCGAGGGCGTCGATGCGGTCCTTTATGTCGCGTAAGTGCGCGGTCTGCCCGTCGACCATCAGGTCCAGGTCAGACTCGACCTGGTGAAGATCCTGGCGCAAAGTTGCGAGTTCGAGGATGTGCGGCATGGCTCTGACCGAGATGTCGCGTGATCGGTTCGACACGCTCCCAAGGCGACGGCCGACAAGCGTCGCCGATGCAGCGAACGCCAGTACGACCAGCGCGAAGGCGCCCATGAGCACGCGACCCGATGCGTCCCCGCGAAAGAGCGGGCGTGAAGGCGGCGCACCCATCCCGTGGCTCGCGTCGAATCGCCGTGGTCTCATGGCCGTTCCTCTGCACACGACGCGCGTGATCCACCAGGAAACGCGCTGACGGCTTCTCCTATTCCGGGACAGCGACGCGCCGTCAGCTACGTGGCTGCCCGCGCGGGCTCCTTCGAGCAGTTCGGGCAGACGCAGTAGCGCCGCGCGCCCGAGCTGTGCTGATACGCCCTCCAGCCGAGGTTCTCGAGGCGCCTCCAGGCAACCTCGCGGCTCGCAGCGCGAACGGGGTCGCTCGTACGCATGCAGCGGCCACAGGTCGCCGTCCAGCACCTGGTCGGCATCTGGCGAAGGCCTACGGGAACCGTCGTCGTCTCTCCGTCAACGCGCGACCGGCAACGGCAGTTCCGCCTTCGCGTGTAGCTACCCCTGCGCACCCATCGGAAGTCACCCCTGCTAAGTTGGAAACCATCCGTCGGCGATCTCAACGCGGTTGTCCATCGCGAGGCAGCATGTTCGCGACCGCCGTTCGCAAGTCGTCCATGTCGAAGGGCTTGTCGAAGAGTACGGCGGCCAAGCTCTCGGCGTGTCTGCGAGTGGCCGCATCCCCGAAGGCCGTCATCAAGATGACCGGCGTTCGCCAGTGCGCGTCGCGCAGCGCCGACAGAATCTGCAGCCCGCTGCACACAGGCATGCGAATGTCCGACACGATGAGGTCCACCGACCCGGTGCCGCCACCCAGCTTGAGGCACTCCGCTATCTCTACGAGCAGGCGTCCGCCGTCGACCGCCTGGACGACCTGGTACCCATCTTCACGGAGCGCCTCTACGACAAGGCTTCGCATTTCTTCGTCGTCGTCGGCCACCAGCACGCGAAACGGACCCGTGCGCGGTTCGACGAGATCTGCCGCGTGAGGTCGGCTCGGCGCCCGAGCCGTATCCTGCCGCGCGTCGGCACCCTGCGCGCCGACGGGAAGCAGCTGCCCCCCAGGCAACGCGTCTCGTTCCACGGGCAGTGGTATTGCAGAAGGCGTGCCGACTGTTCTGGCAGCCGGAGGTACCATGACGATCGCACGCAAATTCACGCTCGCACTGCTGAGCTGCGCCGTCGTCGCAGTGACCCTGTATGCCGTGGTTGCTGTGCGGGCAGAGCTCCGGCGCAAGGAGTCCGACATCTTGGAGTACGAGGCGTCTACTGCCCACGCCCTTCGTCCGGCCATTCGCGACGTGTGGCTGCACGACGGAGAGCCCCGTGCGCTCGAGGTCATCCAGGAAGCGCAGCAGCGGCTGGGCAACGTGGACATCCGGTGCGTCTCTCTGGACCCAGGCGCTCCGGCGGCGAAGCGGCCGCGCGTCGACAGCTCCCGTCTGGGGCCGATCGAGACAGGCCAGGATGTGGTCGTCATCGATCGCGCGTACCAAGGGTCCGGACGCATCTTCACGTACGTTCCCGTCCGTGTCGGCACTCCCGCTTCCGTGGCCATCGAGGTCTCTAAATCGCTCGCCGGCCACAGCGGCGTTCGCAGCGCGGTCGTCCGAAGCGCGGCCCTCACGGCGATCGCCGTGGCCACGCTCTCCGCGCTCGTGACGACGCTGCTCGGCCTGGCACTGATCGAGCGTCCGCTGTCCGATCTCGTGACGCAAGCTCGCCTCGTGGGAGAAGGGGACCTCTCCTACCGTGTTGCCAGCCGTCGTCGTGACGAAATCTCGGTTGTCGCCTCCGAGATGAACCGCATGTGCGATCGCCTCCGCGACTCCAGGGAGAACGAACGCTCGCAGACCGAGGCGAAGATGCAGGCCCTCGCGCAGCTGCGGCACGCGGATCGGCTGGCGACGGTCGGGCGACTCGCCGCAGGGCTCGCGCACGAGCTGGGGACACCGCTCAACGTGGTCTTGGCCCGCGCCAAACAGGTCGTGGCAGGAACGCTACCGCCCGACGAAACGCGCGACAAGGCGCGGATCATTGTCGAGCAGGTCGAGCGCATGACGAGGCTCATCCGCCAGCTTCTCGATTTTGCCCGCAAGCGGGACCTGCAATCCACCGACGTCGACCTGCGCCCCTTGATCACCCGGGCCGTGAGCTTGGTCGACCCCATCGCGCGAAAGCAATCCGTCTCGCTGCAGGTGAGCCCGGATGCCACTCCGCTACGCTGCTGCGTGGACCCGGAGCAGATGACGCAGGTCGTGCTCAACCTCGTGATGAACGCCGTTCAGGCGAGCCCCTCAGGCGAGGTGGTCGCCGTCACCCTGGGTCGCGGCCGGGCCGTGCCTCCGTCCGAGGACGGACGCTCGGAGCTCGCTTGCACTCGGATCGAGGTTCGCGACCACGGAAGCGGGATCGCTCCCGAGGCCCTCCCGCGCATTTTCGAGCCCTTCTTCACCACAAAGGGCGTTGGAGAGGGGACCGGGCTTGGCCTCTCGGTGGCATACGGCATCGTCAAGGACCACGGCGGCTGGATGGAAGTGGCCAGCCATCCCGGCGAGGGGAGCACGTTCACCGTGTGGCTTCCAGACCGAGGTCGAGCATGACGCGAGTCCTCATCGTGGACGACGAGCGTGCAATGGCCGACGCAATGGGCGAAGGTCTCGCCGCGCGACGGCTCGAAACGGCTACGGTGTTCACCGCCGACGAAGCGTTCGCGATGCTGGCGGAGGGCGAGGCATTCGATGTCCTCGTCACAGATCTGAACATGCGCGGCATGAACGGCGTCGACCTGTGCGAACGCGTCGTACGGAACCGCCCGGACGTGCCGGTGATCGTCGTGACGGCGTTCGGCTCGCTGGATACCGCGGTGGCTACACTGCGCGCGGGGGCCTTCGACTTTCTGACCAAGCCGTTCGACATGGATCAGCTCGCGATTGCCGTGGAGCGTGCTGCGCAGCACAGGCGACTGCGCGAGGAGGTCAAGCGGCTACGCAGAGAGGCCGAGGAGCCCATCAAGTACGACGAGCTCGTAGGGGTGAGCTCCTCGATGAAGGCCGTCTGCCGTCTCATCGACCGCATCGCAGAGACCGACGCGACTGTCCTGGTGACCGGTGAGACGGGAACCGGCAAGGAGCTCGCTGCGCGGGCCATCCACCGCAGGAGCCCGCGCCGCGAGGCGCCGATGGTCACCATCAACTGCGCGGCCGTCCCGCAGAACCTCCTCGAGAGCGAGCTTTTCGGCCATGTGCGCGGCGCGTTCACCGACGCGCGAACGGACCGCAAGGGCCTCTTCCTGGCGGCTCACCACGGCACTCTGTTCCTCGACGAGCTGGGCGACATGCCTCGCGAAATGCAGGCCAAGCTGCTGCGGGCGCTCGAGGTGCGTGCCGTGCGTCCCGTCGGCGGCCAGCAGGAGCTTCCTTTCGACGTGCGGCTCATCGCGGCCACGCACCGGGATCTGCTTGCGGGCGTCGACGAGGGCACGTTTCGCGAGGATCTCTACTACCGGATCAACGTCGTCGAGCTTGCCATGCCGCCGCTACGCGCCCGAGGCGCCGACGTGCTCTTGCTGGCCCAGAGCTTCCTCGAGCAGTTTGCCCGCCAGCACGCCAAGAAGGTTAAGGGCCTCTCGCCGCCGGTGGCCGAGCGCTTGCTGGCCTACTCGTGGCCGGGCAACGTACGGGAGCTTCGCAACGGAATGGAGCGCGCCGTGGCCCTGGCGCGCTTCGAGGATCTGGTGGTCGAGGATCTGCCCGATCAGATACGCGACTACCGGGCGTCGCACGTGCTCGTGGCGGCCAACGACCCTTCGGAGCTCGTGTCCCTGGCCGAGGTCGAGCGACGCTACGTCGAGCGCGTCGTGCAGGCCGTCGGCGGGAACAAGCGGCAGGCCGCCCAGATCCTGGGACTCGACCGGGTGACGCTGTACCGCAAGCTCGAACGATGGTCTCGAGGTGCCAAGCCGTCGCGATAGCGTTGCGTTCTGCAACATGTTTCATCGCGCAACAATCGGCCCGGGCGCCATGATGCCATCGAGGCGGCGTGACAGCCGCCCGCGCCTGGCCTCGGTCTTGCTGATGATGCGGGACGATCAGGGCGACCGCATGGGAGACGCAGTTGGAGAACAGGGGGGCTCGGCGAGCGGGATCCGGCCATTCACGATGGTCGTGGGTGGCGATCTCGATCCGGCCAACGAGTACGCGTTCGACCAAGGCGTTCGGATGGCGCTACGCATTCCGCGGAGCCACTTGCACGTCGTCCACGTCGCACCTGAGGACACCACCGAAGCCGAGACGCACCGGCTGGCTGGCATGCTTCGACTGTACATCGAGGCGCGGTGCACAGCGGAGGCGTGCTCGGGCCAGTCTGTCGGAATCCACGTGCGTCGAGGCGATCCCGCGCGCGAAGTGGTGCAGCTTGCCGCGGACGTGGCCGCGGACCTGATCATGGTGGGCAGGAGGACGCACGTCCATCTGCGAGAGTTCCTCGAAGGGGCGCTGGCCATTCGACTCGTGCGGAGCGCGCCATGCCCCGTCGTAGTCGCCGAGCCGGTTCCCGAGGCCACCGATCCCAGAGAGCCCGCCGTGGGCCCGCCTTGCCCCAATTGCGTGGCATTGCGTGCACGAAGCCGAGGAACGCAGTGGTGGTGCGCTCGTCACGCCGAGCAGATGCGCCGAGCGCATCACTACTCGTACCAGAACGATCTACCATACGCCTCGACTCCCCGGTCGCTCCGAGGGGAGCGGATCAGTGAGCCTGCGGCCTCTTGCCAGCCGAAGCGGTGGGTTTGAGCTCGCGTGCAGTGGAGTAGAACCGTCATCGAACATGTCACAGCGTGGCATCGTCGATGCATGGCACCGATTCACCGAGGAGACTGTCTCATGAGAATGTCCCACGTGTACGTGGCTGCGCTGGTGTTGACGGCCATGCAGGGCGCCTGCGGGAGCTCGAGCCCCCCTCAAGCGCGATCCGCGATGGCGCTGCCCACTCCCACCACGACCGCGAAGCCGGAGACTGTCGCACAAGCCAGGCAGACCGGGACGGTGCAGATTTCTCCCGACATTCTGAAGGCGTGCGGCATGAAGGACGCGGACGCCTACTTCCCGTTCGATTCGTCGCGGCTGGAGAAGAAGGACATCGCCCCGCTCAACGCAGTGGCGGCCTGCTTTTCCACTGGACCGCTCAAAGGGCATTCCGCCAACCTCGTCGGGCGTGCAGATTCCCGCGGTGCGAGCGAATACAACCTGACGCTGGGCCAGGCGCGGGCTGACGGCGTCGGGAGCTACCTCGAGGGAAAGGGTTTGGACAAGGCGAAGGTCGAGTCCACCTCGCGTGGAGCCATGGATGCCACGGGCACGGACGAGGCGGGCTGGTCCCACGACCGGAGAGTCGACGTATTGCTGCTCAAGTGAGAGAAACGTGGGCCGTGGGTCGTCGAGAGCGCGAAACACGTCACGGCGCACGGGGCGCACCGGGCTCTCCTCTCGTTGCCTCGTGGTCGTCCCGCTCGTCCTCCTTCATGCCGTGGCGGCCCGCGGCGACTCGCCAGCCGCCAGATTACGCGAGATTCCCCTGTTCACGATCGCGAGGAGTCTGAACAAGAACCAGGTCCAGTACGCCGTCCGCGTGGACGACCACTGCGCGCCAGTGCCGGGCGCCCCTGTCTTCGCTTATTGGCGCATGCTCGAGGAGGGACCTGACCGCGTGGCGCCGCTCCTGCCACGCGAGGTCGATGCGTACGGGCTCAAGAGTCAGGGGCTCTCCGCGCGCGGCGACGACGGGGGCGAGGTGCGGCTCGTGTTGCGCGCGGTGCCCAGCCGAGCCATTGTGGTCGAAACGCGCCGCGAGGCGACGGGCGCGTGTCACGCGGTGGCGACCGCAGAGATCGCCGGCTCGAAGGGGCACCTCTTCAACGTCTACGCCAAACTGACCTGGCTCCTGGGCGTCGACTACCTGCTCCTCCGGGGGTGGTCGATGGACGGGACCCACGTTCTGCAAGAGAGACTGGAGGGGTAGCGACGAGCCGAGGCCCGTGATCGCGGCGCTCTTGGAGGCATGACGGTTGCTCTCCTCCAACCGAGAGGTTACGAGCAGATGGTGGAGGCTAAATGAAGCTCATGGACATGCGAGCGGCCGACGAGCTCTGGACCCCAGTCCCCGTAGCGGAGCCGATCCGGGGCCCCGTCGGCAAGCTACGTGTCACGTTTTCGTTGCCGCCTGCCCGGTGCGTCGCGTCGATCCGGGGGACCGCGCCAGTTGTCGGCAAGCCAGTGGAGAACCAGGTACGGGCTCGGACCACCCCGGCGCGATGAGGGCACTCGACCCGGGAATTCTGAACCGAGAGCGCATGTTGGACGAGCGTCGTGCGATGTGGTCGGAAGGGCATGCCTAGAGCGGGGGTTCGGCGTCTCTGGCTACTGGCGCTCGAGACGGTCTTCTCGTTGTCCGTCGGGCACCTGTCCGCGGCAGGGGTGCCCGCCCCACCCGGGCCACGGGATGACGTCGCAGATGCGATGCGTGATCTCGTGGTCGCCAGCGGAGACGGGTCTGCGACAGGGGACGCCCGCCTCGCCGTTGACGGCAACGAGACCACGGCGTGGAGGGGGCGGCCTGGAGAGGGGCCGTGGCGATGGGCTGCCGTGTTCGCGCGTCCGAGGCATCTCGGGCTCCTTCGCGCCCATTTCGGCGACTCGCCGACGAGCGGCATCCCGACGACGTTTCGATGGGAGGTGTTGCCCCTCGGGCGTAGCCGCGACTGTCGCCCGCCGGCGACGCGGGACGACGGGTGGACCCCTCTTGCCGGCACCGACCAACCGCGACCGCTCACCGAGGAGTTCACCGCGGCCCAGCCGAGTCGCCGCTCCTGGTTCGTCGATGCCGACGCCTGCGCGCTTCGACTCGTGGTCGAACGCACGAACGCCGGACCGCCCGTGCTCCGCGAGGTGCGGGCGATCGAGAGCGCGCGAGACGTGCTGAGAGACGGGGAGACGAGCGCGGACAGCACCTATCCCGGCTCCGAGCCGGCCGGCGCGGTCGACGGAACCTACGCGGGGCGCTGGGCAGGCGGTCCCGGGGAGCACCGGTGGACGTTGCGCATCGACCTGCACGAGCGACAGCCGATCGATCGGGTGCGCCTGGTGCTCGGCTTCGATGCCACGAGCACGCCGCGCAGCCGGGCCGGGCGCAGCTATGCGGTTGCCTGGACGCCCGTGCACTACTCGCTCGAGGCGAGCGCCGACGGCGTCCGCTTCGCCGTAATCGCGATGGAACCACGCCGCGCTGACGGCACGATCCTCCCCATCCGGCGAAGGCTGGTGACTCTCGCGCAACCGACGGAGCTACGCGCGCTGCGGCTCGTGATGATGGGCGCGACGGGTCCGAGCGGCTTGCCGGAACCGGGTGCGGTGCCGGTCGTGCGCGAGATTGCTGCGTACCGCGCGGGCGACAAGCGACCGATCTTGGCGGCGCCCTGGATTCTGAGCATCAACGCGAACCCCTCCGCGCAGTCCCATGCAGATCGCTGGGGCGAGCTCGTGAATGACGGTTACCACGCGCGGTTCCTTCGAGCGCGTCTTGCGCACGCGTTTCCCACGCTGAATCAGGACGATCACTACGCGGGGCTTCTCGGCGTGCCCTCTGGCGACCGATCCGGCAAGGCCCTTGAATCGATCGAAGGGGATGATCCTCAGCTTGACGCCCAGTTTCTGGCCCAGAGTCCCCCCCCCATTGCGGTGCTGAGCGGATCGAACGACTGGGACTACGACACCGAGACGGGTCCCGACCCGACGTATGCCAAGCGCTGGCACTGGGATCCGCTCCGCGAACCGAGCCTGGGCGGAATGGGTCAGCTCGCCCCCGCGGTGCACGATCGTGTCGCTCCGTTCCTCGGCTTCTGTGGCGGTGCGCAGATCCTCGCTCTGCTGGAAGCCAGAGCGTCGGAGACGCCGTCGCCGGAAGCAGACCGGCGCACGATCGACCGCGTATTGCGACGAAACAGCGGTCGCCCGATCCGAGGCTTCGCAGCTCCCACGGACGTCGAGCGGGCGTGGCCGGGCGATCTGCGCACCTCACGACCGAAGATCGAGTTCTTGCCGGGCGACCCGCTCTTCGCGGACGTCTCCGGTGCGTCGGGCCGATCCGTCACCCAGGAGATGCCGGAGTCGCACGCCGACGCGGTCCGCTCCGAGGCGTTCGCTGCTGGCGGTCCTCTCCAGCGCTTCGAAGTACTGGCCGGGAGCACCTTCTGCGAGCCCGCCCACGTGCCCGGGGCCGATTCCTGCAATCCGTGCGACGCCGTGCCGCAGACGTTTCGCTCCCGCGATCGCGCGTGGCCGGTCATCGGGGTCCAGTTCCATCCCGAGCAGCGTAGCTTCGAGGCCGCAGCTCCCGGTGACCCTCCGGAATCGATCGCCGATCCGCTTCTCTTCCTGGCTGCCGTCTACGAACAGATGGTCGACGCGTACGTCAGGTTCGCCCCATAGATCGCGGCGGAGGCCGTCCCCCGCGCCGCGCGCTAGGATTCACGCGTGCTTGTGCGTGGCGTCCCCCGCCGGACCCTTCTTGCCCTCGGTGCGATCGGGGCGTGCACCCTCCTGGAGCCAGGCGCCGGGCTTGCGACGACACCGCTGCTCTTCGGACGTCCCGTCCGCCTGGATGGAGCTCGAAAGATCGCGGCCTGGCCCGCCAAGGACTCCCCCTACGCCTACATCGCCCGCCAGGCCTGGACAGCGCTGGAGACGAAGTTTCCGCCTCAAGAGAACGGTCTCCCGACGTGGCTGAGCTACTCGCGTTTCGACCCCGACACCTTCGAGGGGATCGCCTGGCCCCACAATCCGGCCGGCTTCTACGCCATGCTGACCGACTCCGCCGTCCTCTGGTACGCGTTCAGCGGCGACGCCGCCGCGGTCGAGGTGGCCCACAAGGCGCTCGCTCATCAGATTGCTCACGGGACGACCCCGAGCGATTGGTCCTGGGCTCGAGTCCCCTTCGCCAGCGCTGCGGCGGGTGACGTGGACTACGGAGGTGCCGACGACACCTGGTGCGACTCTTGCGGGCGTGGCGACGGCATCGGCGTCGTAGAGCCAGACAAAGTCGGCGAGCTCGGGCTTGCGTATCTGCGGATGTTCGAAATGACGAACGAGGTCCAGTTTCGAGACGCGGCGCTGGCGTGCGCCGACGCGCTCGCGAAGCACGTCCGCGCCGGGGACGAGACGAGGTCGCCCTGGCCCTTCCGTGTCTACGCCGAGACGAACGTGGTGCGCGAGGAGTACTCCTCCAACGTGATCCACTCGCTCACGCTCTTCGACGAGCTGCAGCGACAGGGGCTCGGCGATCTCTCGGCCTACGCGCGCGCCCGCGATCTCGCTCTGCAATGGCTCGTGCGCGTGCCCATGACCCACGACGCCTGGAGCGGCTACTTCGAGGACGTCGACATCCACGCCGACCCGATGGAGAACCCCAATCAGTACTCTGCACTGAGCGTCGCTCGCTGGTTGATGTCCCACCGCGACGCCGACCCTCGGTGGCGCGCGCACGTCGCCCACTTGCTGTCGTGGACCGTCGAGAAGTTCGGTCGCGACACGGCCCGAGAGCGCGGCGTTCAATGGGGTGCCACCGTCATGAGCGAGCAACACGACGACACGGCGAAGATGGCGAGCCACACGGCGCGCTACGGCGCCACCATGGCGCTGTGGTACGAGGCCACGGGGGACCGCGCGGCGCGGGACCAGGCCGCTCGCTCGCTCAACTGGGCGACGTACGCATGCCGGGACGACGGGATCGTCGCCGTGTCGCAGGACCCGACGGAGGGCTGGTGGTTCAGTGATGGGTACGGGGACTACATCCGCCACTTCCTGGTCGCCATGGCGGCCGTTCCCGATTGGGCTCCACGAAATGAAGACCACCTCCTGCGCTCGACGTCCCTGGTGACCCGCGTCGATTACGGTCCTGCGCGCGTCGCCTGGACTACCTTCGACTCCGGAGCGACCGAAACCCTGCGCCTGACGTTCACACCGACGAGGGTTACGGCGGCCGGCCGCGTGATTCCCAGGCGCATCGACCTCGATGCCGAGGGATTCACGGAGCACCCCCTCGATTCCGGGGGATCCCTCGTCCGCGTGCGACACGTCGGAGGTGGTGAGGTGGTCGTGACCGGCTCGCTCCCCTGAGCGGGCCTGTCGCGAAGTGAACGACGGCACGGAACCCGCAAGCGGTGGGAACAAGCAGGTCTTCGTCGCCCTATTCCTTTGGGAGCGGGTCCACGGCGAGCGGCACCGACCAGAAATGAGAGGCGGCGGATGACAAGCACCATCTTCGATGGGCTGGAGCTCGTCAACACGAGCGGATGGGTGATCCTGGCGAGCATCGCGCTCGTCCTCGTGCTGGGCGTGGGCGCTGTTCTCATCGCGGGCCGGCGCTACGCCGCCATCGAGCGCGAGGTGCGCCTGCGCGGAGGTCGCGGCGAGGAGTTCGCCCACCCGGTGCTCTCGCGCGTCGTGCACGACGCGCGGCGCGCTCTGGAGCGCGGGGGTGGAGACGTCAACACGCAGGTGATCATCGAGCAGACCTTCCAGGAAGAGCTCAGAGGCGCGCTCCTGGCCGAGCGCTTCGTCAAGGTGGCCAACGGGCTCGTGATCATTCTGGGCCTGGCAGGCGCCTTCTACGGCAACACGCTTGCGATCGGCCGGCTCGTGGGACTCGTCTCGGGGGAAGGGGCCGTCGCGACCGACCTCACGCAGGCGCTCACGCGGGGGCTCACCCATGCCCTTGCCGGCATGGCGGTGGCCTTCTCCACGTCCCTCTTCGGGATCGTTGCGGCCATCGTCCTGACCCTGGTGGGCGTGCTTTCCAACCTCGCCGATCGACGACAGCGGATCATGGTCCAGCTCGAAAACTTCCTCGACAACGTGATGCTGCGCATGCCGGGCTCCGGCGCGGGTTCGACCGAGACCGCCCGTCTCGAGCACACGGTCAAGACATTCGACCAGTCCGTCGTTCGTCTCGAGGGCGCCGTCGCCACCTTCGACGCGGCCCTCCGCTCGTTCGCGACGACGACCGGGGATTTTCACCAGTTCAACGTGCACCTCAAGGACAACGTCCAGCGCATGAGCCTCAGCTTCGGGGACATGAGCGAAGTGGTGAAGGCTCACGTCGCGCTCCTGGCCGAGCGCGATCGGAGCCGGTGAAAGGAGCCATCCCATGCGATCGCGGAGGCGCTCGTTCGAGCGCAGCGAGGAGCTCGACAACTACTGGCCGTCGTTCACCGACCTCATGGCCGCTCTCGCGCTCATCTTGTTCGTGCTCTTTCTCCTCGCCTACATCCGGAATCTCCTCAGCGCACGAAGTCTCGAGGGCGCGCAGATCCAGCTCGCAGGCGTGCTGCAGCGGCTCGACGCCTCGAAGAGACAGATCGCGACCTCCGAGGGCAAGCTGCGGATGCTGGAGGATGACGCGAAGGTCACCCAGGAGAAGCTGTCGCAGCAAGAGAGAGTCATCGCCGACAGCAATCGTCAGCTGGGCGACGTTCGCGCCCAGTTCGAAAGCATCGCCGTCCTGCGCGTCGAGGTCCTCGACAAGGTGAAGCGCGCTCTGCAAACCGAGCTCGGCGCCGCTCCTGACGCGAGCACCCCGCTGGTCCGTGTCTCCGACAACGGCAACATCGTCCTCGCCGAGTCGGTCCTGTTCGACGTCAACTCGAGCGCGATCAAGGAGAGTGCCAAGCCGCTCCTGCGGACGCTCGCCAAGGCCTTCGCGGGCCTTCTCATGGACCCCGCCGTCCGAGAGAACATCGACTCGATCGAGGTGCAAGGTCACACCGACGAGCGCGGTACGACGTCGTTCAACAGAGACCTCTCCGCAAAGCGCGCGAGTGCCGTCCTGAACTACGTCTTCGAGAATGACCCCGTTCTCGAGTACGACTACGGGCGCTACTTCGCGGCGACCGGGTACTCGCAGTTCCGACCGGTCAACCCGGCGAAGACCGAGGCGGCGTACGAGCAGAACCGACGGATCGAGATCTCCGTCGTGGTGAAGGACGCCAACGTGCGTCGCGTCATCGACACGTACATGCAGAACCAGAGCCCAACGGCGCGCGACGTGGACGGGGGTTCCTGACGTGCGCGCGCCCATCTCGATCGGGCGACCCATGGGGCCGCCAGCCCTGTACGTGCTGCATCTATGGATGCCGGTGCTCATGGCAGCCGGGCTCGTTGCCTCCCTTCACCAGGCGTTACCGCAATTGCTCGTGGCGCCCAGCGGTCTGGCCATGCTCATGCTCGGCGTATTCATCGTTTACACCGGCGATCGGGTTCTCGAGCGCTCCTGGGGGCTCGGACGAGCGCTCCTGCCGCTGGCAAGTTCCGCGATCTTGGCGTGCGGGTTGCTGGGTGCAGTCGCGCTTCGGCGTCGCGACACGCTCCCGGTACTGCTCGACCTGGCGCTGGTGTCGCTCGGCTATCCGCTCATCAAGCGCTGGCCGCTCCCCAGGCTTGCGTCCGTAGCAGGCGCGTGGACGCTCGCGTGCCTGCGCCTGCCCTTCTGGACGGGCGGGGCAAGGCTGCCCCCTTGGGCGCTCGCCTGCGGGCCCGCCGCACTGAGTGTCGCATGCGCGATCGCCGCTGGCACGATACTCTGCGATCTCAAGGACCGCGATGGGGACGCGGCCAGCGGCGTTCGCACGTTGACGGTGCTGTATGGCGCGCGTGGCGCGTGCGCCTGGGCCGCGGCCATTGCAGCCGTCGGTGTGGGCGCAGCGCTCTGGAGTCATGCGCCAGCCATCCTGTGCTGCAACGTCGGGATGGTGCTGGCGGCCGCGCGTCCAGACGCGGTGCAAAGACCCGTGAGCGGTCCCCTGCTGGTGGATGCTGCGCTCGCGGCACCTGGCCTTGGGCTCCTGGTCTCACACGCCGCGGAGCGCTGGCTCGCGGGCTCTCATCACATCCTCGCCTCGTTCTAGTCTCGCGACCAAAGCCCGCCGCTGCTATGCAGCCCAGTCCATGACCGCCTTCGCTCGGTTGCGTGGACGCCTTCGTCTCTGGCGTCTGTTCGTGTTGCGAGCCGAGCTGCGTTTCGCGCCGACCGAGGCGCAGCGCCTTCTCGCGCTGACCATCGTCCTCGGCGCGGCGTGCGGCCTCGCCGCCGTCGGGTTTCACTTTGCCATCGCGTTCGCGCAGGCACAGTTCATCTCGCGAGCGATGTCTGCACCGGGCTCGTCATGGATGGTGTGGTCCATCGTCTCGCCGACGGTGGGCGGACTCGCGAGCGGAGCGCTACTCCAGTACATCGTCCCGGGAGCACGCGGAAGCGGCATCCCGGAGGTGAAGGTCGCCTACGCATCGCGGGACGGGGCGGTGCCGCTGCGCGACGCCGTCGGGAAGTTCGTCATCGGCAGCCTGCAGATCGGGTCGGGCGCCTCGCTGGGCCGGGAGGGGCCCACCGTGCACATCTGCGCGGGGCTCGTAAACCTGTTCGGTCGGTTCGTTCCCCTGTCACCTCAGAGCCGCCGTCGTCTCCTGCCTGTCGGCGCGGCGGCCGGCATCGCTGCGGCCTTCAACGCGCCGATGGCGGCGGTGACGTTCACGCTCGAAGAGGTCGTCGGCACGCTCGACCGCACGATCCTCTCGGGCGTCATCGTCGCCGCGGCGCTCGCCGCCGTCATCGAGCGGAGCGTTCTCGGGACCCATCCGGTGTTCGACGTGCCACGCCAGTTCGGGATGACCGACGCACGGTCGCTCGTGCTGTTCGCGGGCCTCGGGGTCGCCGCGGCCGGCGTCGGGTGTGTCTTCACGGAAGGCCTGCTGATCTTGCGGAAGGCGTTCCGCCGTCTACCCGCGATCCCGGCGTGGGCGCGTCCGGGCATCGGCGGCGCGGTCACGGGTGGGCTGATCGTGGTGGCGATGGTCTGGTTGCGGATGGGCGGCATCAACGGGGGCGGGTACGACGTCCTGAAGCGTTCCCTGTCGGGTGATCTCACCGTGAAGGTGATGCTCGCTCTGTGCGCCATGAAGCTCGTCGCTACCGTGTTCTCCTACTCGAGTGGAGGTGCGGGCGGCATCTTCGCTCCCTCGCTCTTCATCGGAGCCATGCTCGGGGGCGCGTTCGGGTCGCTGGATCGCACCCTCTTCGGCCACCCCGACAGCACCCTCGGCGCGTTCGCGCTCGTCGGCATGGGGGCCGTCTTCAGCGCCGCCATCCGCGCGCCGATGACGAGCGTGCTCATCATCGTGGAGATGACGTCGGGCTACGGCCTGGTCCTGCCGCTCATGATCGCCAACATGACGGCCTACGTTCTGGCGCGAAGCTGGCGGCCGTTGCCCATCTACGAGGCGCTCCTCGCTCAGGACGGCGTCCACCTGCACGATCACGCGGTCCTCGACGCTCTGGAATCGCTGAAGCTGGACCCGAGCGCCGGTCGAAGGGATCACTCGTTCGTCAGCTTCGAGCCTGCGGCGAGCGCGGCCCACATGCTGCACGCCATCAGCGCAGGCACCCGACAGATCGTCTTCCCCGTGCTCGACGCTGCTGGCCACCTGCTCGGGCTCGTGCATGCCGACGACGTCTCCAGCCTCAGGTCCACGCCCGAGCTCGAGCTCTGTGTCAACGCGTCGGACCTGATGCGCCCTCCGATCACCGTCGGCCCGGACGACGCTCTGCTCACTGCATTCGAGCTGATGCGGGCCGAAGGTCTTCCCGAGTTGCCGGTCCTCGATGCGGAAGCGCGCGTGGTGGGCCTGCTCGACGAAGCGGCCATCGCGCAGGCGTTTCTCCGCGCCACCGCGCCGAGGTCTTGAGGCACCGCCAGGTCGAGCTCGAAGACCTCGCCGCCCGCCTGGGCGCCTCGCGCACCGAGCAGTCGTGGCCGAACGACGCTGAAGACGATCATCGGCCCGTGGCCGCTTCATGATGCGGAGCAACGCGGCGTCGAGCGGCCGCTCACAGAGTCCTCCCGCCCGGTTCCGGTCCGGCTCAACGCGCAGCTGGGTACTGCCCTCAGAACGTTGCGAGCCCGTCGTAGAGCGCAGGGGTTGGCGTAACGTCCGGATCACGCGTGACGTGGTGGGACGCCGTCAGAATCGAATGCCGGTCGGCACGACCTCCGAGTCGTGTTCGGCGAAAGGTAGCTCGCGCTGATACGAATAGACGTGCCCCCCTGCGCTGGCGCCGTGTGACGTATGTCTCGCGCACCACCACTCGCGTCCTCCCGACCGCTCGCGAGCCTTCACGCAGTCAGTGCAGGTGGGCTCGATCGTCGGGTTGTGAAGCAGTGGCTCGACCGGCTTCGGACCCGCCAGGATGACGGGGCACGGTGCGTGGGGGAGAAGTTTCTCGGCGATCGTGCCCACGACGAGTGACTTGAGGTGAGGATGCCTCCGACTTCCCAGCACGATGAGCGCGGCCTCGAGCTCTGCCGCGAGCTGCACGATCTCGCGCACCGGATCGCCATGGCGGACGTGTACTCCCACGGCAAGACCCTTCAACCCACCCAGAGACGCGGCCTTCTCCGAAACGTAGGTCCGGAGCTGTCCGCCGAGCTCCCGGATGCGCGGCTCGGAAGGATTGCCGTTTGCCACATGGACGAAATGGATCGCGGCACCCGGAATGCGCTGCGCCAGCCGTGCCGCCTGCGTGAAGGCATAGCCGCTCGCCTCGGAGAGATCAGAGGCCACGAGGATCGAGAAGGTTTGGGTCATGGGCGCCTCCGGGTTGGAAACTAAGCAAAGGACGTGCCCAGGATCACCTACGCGCACTTCCTTCCGGCCTTCCGGCCGCGCCTCGTTTCAAGCGTACTCGACAGCGCCGAGCCTTCTTGGGAAGCGCGAACACGATTCACGTCTCTCTAGCGAGCTAGCGAGCGCCCGGTGCAGACGGAGAGCGGCGCGAATCATGCGTTCGAGTGCACCGAGGTGCACGACATGGACAAGCTCAATACGACGGTGGCGGTCTACGCCACGCATCCCCAGGCCGAAGAAGCCCTGCGCGCCTTCCAAAACACGGGCTTCGACATGAAAAAGCTGTCGATCGTCGGGAAGGATTTCCACAGTGAGGATCACGTCATCGGCTTCTACAACATGGGCGACCGCATGAAGGCCTGGGGCAAACGAGGGGCCTTCTGGGGCACCTTCTTTGGCATGTTGTTCGGCTCCGCACTCTTTCTCATCCCCGGGGTGGGACATCTCATGGTGCTGGGCCCGATGGTCGGGTGGATCGTGGGCGCACTGGGCGAAGGCGTCGTGATCGGGGGTCTGACGGCGCTTGGCGCCGGCCTCTACAGCATCGGCATCCCCAAAGACAGCATCCTCAGATACGAGACCGCGCTCAAGGCCGATCAGTTCGTCGTCGTCGCGCATGGCACCGTTGCGGACGTGAGCGCCGCTAGACGCATTCTCGAGAGGACCGGTGCCCTTTCGGTCGACGAGCATCGCGCCGGCACCGCCTGATCACGGCGGGATCGGTGCGAAGGCTCGCCCGCTGGGAGCCCTGGCACGAGGCGTGCGTTCGCCGCAGAGCATGCGAGTGCTCGTGGCCACGGACCTAAGCGACGCGGCGGACGTTGCCCTGCGAGAAGGTGCGGCGCTCGCGGCCGGCGCCACGGATGCGCTTGCTGTTATCCACGCACTACCTCCCCTGTCGTTCGTCAAGATGTGGCTGCCCCAACTTGCGGACGATCCCGCGAAGCTTTCAGAGCGGGCGGCCCGGGCCGTACGCGAGTGGATGCGCGGCGTTGTCGGCGACCGGGCGGAGGTCTTCATTGACGACGCGATCGATTACGCCGCGATCATCAGGCGGGCGGAGGAGTGGAAAGCGGATGTCATCGTCATCGGCAGCCATGGTCTGTCCGGTCTGGCTCGCGTCTTCGGCGGCGTCGTGGAACGGGTTCTCCGCCACGCGCACTGCAGCGTCCTCGTGACGCGCCCCTCGGTGCCTCGCGGATGGGTGCTCGCGGCGACCGACCTGTCTGACCCGTCGTTACCCGCGATTGTCACCGCCGCCGCAGAGGCGCGGCGACGCGGCGCGCAACTCGAGGTCACCCATGCGCAAGGGTTTCTCGACGTGGAGGCGAAGTATCTGCTCGCGCTCGGGACCCCTTCGGTCACGCCGACGCCGATGGCCTTCGACGCTGCGACTCGCGAGCTCGCCGATTGCGTCGCCCGCCTGCACATCCGGGCCACATGCAAGGTGATCGATCGTCCCGAGGCAGTAGCCATCGTCGGCGAGGCGGAAGCCCTTGGCGCCGAGCTCGTCGTCGTCGGCGCACGAGGAAGAACGGGACTCGACCTGCTCTCCCTCGGTAGCGTCGCGGAAAAGGTCGCGCGCACGGCGCCTTGCTCGGTTCTCGTTGTCAGGCCGGGAGCACGTGCGTGAGGACTCCCAGCCGGCTCCCTGCTTTCCGAGAGTGGTGGCCATTTGCAAAGCGCTTCTCCATCCTGCCCGGCGACGTCCCGCGTCGCGAGCGCACGATCAGCCCCTTGCGGCGCACCCCGCCTTCACCAGTCCGTTGGCATAGCGGGTGCTTTCCAAGGCAAGGCTCGGCGACCGTCCCGTACGTCGCCCGGCGAAGGAGCCGCCTCCAATGCCCACAGGCTACTTATCTGTCGGAATCGCCTTCTGCCTCGTCCTGGTCACCCTCATGGTGGCGACGTCGACCATCAAGATCGCCAAGGAGTACGAGAGAGGGGTCGTCTTTCGGCTCGGTCGCCTGATCCCCCTCAAAGGCCCCGGTCTCTTCTTCATCTGGCCTTTCGGGATCGATCGCGTGCGAAAGGTCGACCTGCGCGTCATCACGCTCGAAGTACCTCAACAGGAGGTGATCACCTCCGACAACGTCACGGTCAAAGTCAACGCCGTCATCTTTTTTCAAGTCATGGACGCCCAGGCGGCCATCGTGAAGGTCTACAACTTCATCGAGGCCACGTCTCAGATCGCGCAGACCACCCTACGAGCCGTGCTCGGACAATCCAGCCTCGACGAGCTCCTGGGCAGCCGTGAGAAGATCAACGGGAAGTTGCAGGGCATCATTGATCGGCAAACTGAACCTTGGGGCATCAAGGTGGGCACCGTCGAGCTCAAGGATGCTCAGCTTGCGGAATCCATGGTGCGCGCTCTGGCGAGACAAGCGGAAGCCGAGCGCGAAAAGCGGGCGAAGATCATCGCTACCGAGGGGGAGTTTCAGGCCGCGCAGGTCCTCGCCAACGCGGCGGAGATCATCTCCACCCAGCCCGCCGCTCTCGCTCTGCGCTACATGCAGACCCTGCTCGACATGGGATCGAACCAGAACTCGACCATCGTCTTCCCTATCCCCATCGAGTTGATACGACCGCTCCTGGCGGCACCTGTGCCGATGAAGGCCGTGGCGGCGGGCAACCGCGTATCCACCAACGGCGGAGAGTCACCCCAGATTGCAGCGCCGATCGCCCGCTGAGCGGGACCCTGTCCGATCGGCCCTGCACCTCTGCGAAGCACACGCCTGCGGCCCTCTCTCACAACCTGGAGTTCAGACGAAAGGACCTGAGCCAGTGCGCATCGAAGGACTCGAAAGAAAAGCAAGTATACTACCACGCGAAGTGTGGACGGAAATCGCCTGTGCGCGGGCCTTGCTGGATGAGCTCGAAACCGTGCTCGACGCCGCCCACGGGGAGCAAACAAGATGCGTCTTCGTCACTCAGATCGCTGACCAACTGACACGCGTGGCAAACACGATGAAGGAGTGGGAAGCGGGGCGGGGTCAACAAAGCACCCATTTACCTAGCACCAATGGCAAAGTGAGGCACCAATGATTGGCTCATGGTGGTTCTTCTGGTGGATACTCATGATCGTGCTCATCGTGCCTCCGCTCGGGTACGGTTGGGGCTACCGCGGCTGGGGGCCACCGTATCCCCGGTACGTTCAGCGGCGCCGCGGTCAGCAGGCAGCGGCCACCGGCGGTTCCGCCACCTTCAACCATGAGGCCTGGGGCCGGGGCGGCGACTTCGTGTGGGTTGTGCTTTTCATCGGAGCGATCTGGGCCATGTCGTCCTTCTGGTGGCGGCGCTGACTTGAGGAGGAGCACAAATGCCTCAAGCCCCATCCGACGCCCTCGTCTTCTTCGGCGCGACCGGAGACCTTGCATACAAGAAGATTTTTCCCGCGCTTCAGGCGATGGTGAAGCGCGGGCAGCTCCACGTGCCGGTCATCGGCGTCGCCAAGGCGGGCTGGACCCTCGATCGGCTGCGAGCCCGCGCCAGGGAAAGCCTGGAGACCCACGGCGGCGTCGACGGTCCCGCCTTCGACAAGCTCTCCGCCTTGCTCGGCTACGTGGACGGGGACTACGAGGATCCCGCGACTTTTGATCTTCTGCGTCGCACGCTTGGTTCAGCGAAGCGACCGCTACACTACCTCGCCATTCCGACGAGCCTGTTCTCGATTGTGGTCGGGCAGCTCGGTCGCTCCGGCTGCGCGAGCGGCGGGCGCGTCGTGGCGGAGAAGCCGTTCGGTCGGGATCTCGCATCGGCGCAGGCGCTCAACCGATCGCTGCTGGCCGTGTTCCCGGAGCCGGCTGTATTCCGCATCGACCACTACCTCGGCAAGGAGCCAGTGCAGAACCTGCTCTACTTCCGTTTCAGCAACTCGATCTTCGAGCCGATCTGGAACCGCAACTACGTCGACAGCGTGCAGATCACGCTGGCCGAGACCTTCGGGGTCGAGGGGCGGGGACGCTTGTACGAGCAGATGGGCGCCGTCCGGGACGTCATCGAGAACCACCTCTTGCAAGTGACCGCCTGTCTGGCGATGGAGGCACCGTCGAGCGGGCATCCCGAAACAATGCGTGACGAGAAGGCGCGCGTCCTGGAGGCGATAGCGCCCCTCGACCCCGAGACCGTCGTGCGCGGACAATTCCGCGGCTACCGCGATGAGCCCGGCGTCGCGGCCGACTCGCGAGTCGAGACCTTCGCCGCGGTGCGGCTCGAGATCGACAACTGGCGCTGGGCGGGCGTGCCGTTCTTCATCCGGGCGGGCAAGCGCCTGCCCGTCAACTGCACGGAAGTGCTCGTGGAGTTCAAGGCGCCGCCCACATCGGCCTTCGGAGAAAAGATGGAGCGGCCAAACTATGTGCGCTTCCGGCTCGGGCCCGACGTAGCGATCGCCCTCGGCGTGCGCTCCAAGGCGCCGGGAGAAGCCATGGTCGGCCAGGAAGTCGAGCTTCTCGCCACCCGAGGCACCGGCGATGAGATGGTCGCGTACGAGCGCCTCCTTGGCGACGCCATGAAAGGCGACCCTACCCTGTTCGCACGCGAGGACGCCATCGAGGCGGAGTGGCGCATCGTCGCGCCGATCTTGGCGAGCAGCAGTCCGCCGCACGAGTACGGTGTCGGAACGTGGGGACCGGTGGAGGCCGACCGACTGATGGGCCGCTCCGGTGGCTGGGCGAAGCCTTTCGACACGAGGAAAGCGCCATGAAAGCAAGTCCGGAGGCGGGTGAGCAGGCTGCCCGTCGCGG
The DNA here is from genome assembly GCA_003153495.1 of Myxococcales bacterium. GTDB lineage: Bacteria > Myxococcota_A > Polyangia > Polyangiales > Polyangiaceae > Palsa-1150. The sequence continues at coordinate 774 of PLYU01000321.1, read as the reverse complement.
TCTGGGTTCGGCGCTCAGAGCGGATGCCGACCGGAAGCATGGAAGGCGATAGACTCCCTCCTCTGCTGAGCATGGGTCCTACAAATATTCTCACCGTCAACGCCGGCTCCTCGAGCTTGAAGTGCTCGCTATGGGCCGACGTCGAGCGAGTCGCGTCTGTCGTCATCGGGCGTATCGGGACGGAGACCAGAGACCACGCGACCGCGCTGGAGAAGGCATTCGCCTCGCTCGGGGTCCACGGCGGAATCGACGCGGTCGGTCATCGTGTCGTGCATGGTGGAGAGCGGTTCGTCGCCCCCGTGCGCATTGATGACGAGGTCCTGACCGAGCTTCACCGTCTCGCGCCGCTCGACCCGGATCACCTACCCGCCGAGCTCGCTCTCATCGCGGCGATGCGCGCGCGCTCGCCGGCCATCCCGCAGGTCGCCTGCTTCGACACCGCCTTCCATGCGAGCATGCCGCGCGTCGCGCGCCTCCTGCCCATCCCACGCCGCTACGAGGCGGCTGGCGTGCGCCGCTACGGGTTCCATGGCCTGTCGTACCAGTATCTGGTCGAACACCTCGGCAACGACGCAAGGGGTCGCGTCGTCATGGCTCACCTTGGAGCCGGCGCGAGCCTTTGCGCGGCCCGGGACGGCAAGTCGGTCGACACCACGATGGGCTTCACGGCGACGGGCGGCATTCCGATGAGCATGCGCACGGGCGATCTCGACCCCGGCGTGCTGCTCTACATGATGCGGACCGAGGACGCGTACCCCCTGCACGGACGCCGTT
>PLYU01000062.1 GCA_003153495.1 Myxococcales bacterium | reverse complement strand
CGTCGTGCTACCTGCACGACGGCCTAGAGCCCCATCAGCTTGGCCACGTAGTAGCGCAGCGTCTCGGTCGTGCCGCCGCCGATCCGGAAGAGCCTCTGGTCGCGCCAGGCCCGGGCGACGTGAAACTCCTCGATGTAGCCCCAGCCGCCGTGAAACTGGAGGCACTGGTCGGCGATCTCGTTCGCCACGTCTCCGACGAAGATCTTGGCGAGGCTGATCAGCTTCACCGTGTCGATTGAAAGGTCGCCCCCCTTCACGTACTTGTCCTCGTTGTAGGCGTCCGCTCCTCGGTACGCGAGCGCGCGCGCGGCCTCGAGCTTCGCGGTGAGGTCGACGAACTTGTGCTGCCAGTACTCGCGCTTGATGATCGGCTTCCCGAAGGCCTTGCGGTCGCGCCCGTACTGGATGGCCTCGTCGATCATCAGGCCGCACCCGGCGGCGGCGCTCGTGCACGCGATGGCCCGCTCGCTCTGGAAGTTCTGCATGAGGTACATGAACCCCATGTTCTCCTCGCCGAGCAGGTAGCGCTTCGGCACGCGCATCTCGTCGAACGAAAGCTCCGCGGTGTCGCTCGAGTGGTTGCCGATCTTCTTGAGCTTCTTTGCGACGTGAAAGCCCTTCGTGCTCGTCGGCACGAGGAAGAAGCTGCACCCGTGGGCCCCCGCGGCGGGGTTGGTCTTCACGAGCAGGGTGACGAAGTCCGCCCGCGTCCCGTTGGTGATGAACGTCTTCGATCCGTTGATGACGTAGTCGTCGCCGTCCCTCCGCGCGACCGTCTGGATCCCCGCGACGTCACTGCCCGCGTTCGGCTCGCTCACCCCGAGGGCGGCGATTTTCTCGCCACGGATCGCGGGGGCCAGAAACTCGTCTTTCTGTTCCTTCGTGCCCAGGTCGTTGATGACCGGCGTGGCCATGTCCGACTGCACGAGCAACCCCATGGTGACGCCAGCCATCAGGCAACGGGGGAGCTCTTCGCTCTTCGCCACGCTGAACCAATAGTCGCCGCCCGCACCGCCCACGGCGGCCGGGTAATGTGCCCCGAGAATCCCCAGCTCGCCCGCGCGCCTGAAGACCCAGTTGGGGAAAAGCTCGTCATTTTCCCACTCGGCTACGTGGGGTGCGAGCTCCTTCTCGCAGAACTGGCGAACCGTCCGCCTGAACTGCTGGTGCTCTTCGGTGAACGGGCTCAGCATGACGCTCTCTCCCTCTCCGTGCAGATGATTCGTACACGAAACATCTGCTCGCGCAAGAGAGAGCGCCATCGAGCCGGCGGAAATGACTCCGCCGTTCTCGAGGTGAAGGCCAAGCGAGTGCTCGGCCTTCCATCGAGGCCGCTCATCAGAGCGTGCACCGCACGATCACGAGGAGCGCGCGGAAAACGGAAGAAGAACTACTTCTTCTTCCCCTTCTTCGCGCCCTTCTTAGCCTTCTTCGCCTTCTTCGCTTTTTTCGCGGCCATGGTTCTCTTTCCTTTCTTCTCCGCCTTCGCGGATTTTCTCTGCTTCAGTTTCGTCTGCTGCTTCCCCACCGGCTTGGGCTTGCTCTTGCGCCCACCAAGGGCGCTCGCGCGTGCTGCCGCCTTCGCCGGCCCGCCCACCCCGTTTCCGCTGTGCGACGGCATAGCCGTTCGCGCACCGGACCCGAGCCGGGGGACTGCTTCACGTTGAGCGGCTCGCCTATCGAGCACGCTCACGATCTTCTCGTCGAGCCGCTCGAAGTCGAACGGCTTGTCGATGTACTCGTCGGCGCCGAACAGAGGGCTCGTGGCCTCGTTGAGACTCTCGCCCATGCCCGTCAGCATCAGCACGCCCGTGTGGGCCAGCGCCGAGTCTTGACGGATCTTGCGGCACACTTCCCAGCCGCTCATGCCCGGCATCATCACGTCGAGCACGACGAGATCGGGCAGGCGTTCGCGCGCGAGACGCCAGGCCTCGTCCCCATCGGAGGCTTCGATGACCTCTAACTTCGGCTGCTCGATCGACCGCAGGTGGCGCGTGACGAGCTCCAACATCGTCGGCTCGTCATCGGCGACCAGCACCACCGGCGGCGCCGCATTTGATTTCACGATCGTGATGATCGAAGAACTAGGCCACGTTGGTCAAGTTCTGTCTTTGGGGGGGGGCGACGGACGCCTGCGACGTCGCCCGCGTCACTCGCCCGCGAACTCGGTCGGGACACGAGAGGTCGACTCGACGAGCTGCTTCGACGCCGTCACGTACTTCACCATCGTCGGCATGTGCCCCTTCGTGAGCTTCAGCTTGTTCTGCATCATGCCCTTGGTCGGATCGAGCTCGCCCTTGATGACTTCCTTCCACCGGGCGTAGGTGCCGACCAGCACGAAGGCCGCTTCTTCCGCCTCTTCGCGGGACACGAGGCGGCAGTCCCTGCACTCGCCCCGGTCGACGTCGAGCCACATCGCCAGGTCCTCCGGGATGCCGAGGGACGGCTCCGCGGTGACCAGCATCGCTACGGGGCCGTGCGTCCACTCCTTGCCGGCGGCCTTGTAGCCGGGGTTGGCGTTGATCGCGTCCCTGTAGGCGGCGCACCACTCGACGGACGGGAAACGTAGGCGGGAGGTCATGGACGGGACCGTACTATGAGGAGACCGCCCAGCAAAAGCGGGTCTAGTGGAAGCAGGTCGGCCTGCTGGCCTCCGAGCAGGAGCACGCCGTTCGAGGTACGTGCACGGGCGCGAGGACGAGGACGAGCACGCCCTGTCGAGCAGGAGCACGAGAACGGGGACGGGCACGACGCAGCGTCAGCGGCACATCGAGGTGCTGGCACGCCGCAGCGGGTCGCGCAGGTCGGCTTGCCCGCGAGGCATCCGTTCGGTCACTCGAACCGCAAGAGCGAGCCATTCGATGGCGCGGCGGTAGACGTCGAGACGCTCGAAGTCGAGGGGCGATCGCTCCATGCCCCCCCATCGGATGCCGGCCACCGCTCCTTGCGCCCTCGTCCTCGCGCCCGTGCACGTACCTCGAAACACGTGCTCGAAGAGCCGCGCGCCCATGCGCATGTTGCCAATCTTACCTCGGATTCCGACGCCTGACACACGCCGCGCTTTGAGCACGAAAGGCCGTAAAAATAGAGTGCGCCGTGACGTTGGGCAG
>PLYU01000294.1 GCA_003153495.1 Myxococcales bacterium | reverse complement strand
TTCTTTCCACTCGCTGCCCAACGTCACGGCGCACTCAAACACTCGGCCTCTTTGCGAAAGTAGGGCTAGGGTGCAATGGGCTTGGTCGGCGTCGCGGGGGTCGTCGTCGAGACGTCAGCCGTGCCGGTGTGGCCGGTCGTGCCAGTGACCCCGGTCGTACCGGGGGCACCGGCCGTACCGGGATTCCCGGTCGTGCTGGCGTCGGGGCGGTCCCCTTGATGGCTCCCGTCAGCTTTGCCGAACACGAAAACCCGCGAAACGTGGGCGTTTAGCTCCCAACCATCGGGCGTGCGGGCAATATCCCGCTTCAGCCGGTCGTGTTCCAACGCTCGAGCGTCGACCTGGCGGCGCACGTCGAGGGTCTCTCGCGCGATGGCCAGGGTCTCTTCGAGGACGTCAGGTTCGACGCGGGACTTGCAAGCGCGGATGACGGCGGTGTCCGCGATGTGCTCGGCCCGGTAGCCGATGCCCTCGCACGCCTTCGAACGGGCTCTCGTACAGGCGTACGCCGCGTACTTCGAGCGGCCGGAGGTCGTGATGCTCACGCCGAAGCCGCATACGCCGCACTTCACGAAGCTCGACGAAAGGTGCCTCCGGATCGTGTTGTTCGTGCTCCAGGTCGTCCGCCGTGCCCTCGCTTGCATCTGGGCGTCGATCCTCGCGATCGTTTCCTCGTCCCAGACCTTCAGCTCGGGGCGCGGGTAACGCCGGACGTCCTCCGGCCTCGCCGAGATCCGGGTGATGGCCCCGCCCTTGTCGAGCATGGTGACGCGCCCGCGCTTGATCTCTCCCCGATAGGTCGGGTTCTTCAGGATCATCCTGACCGACTGCGCCTGCCACATGCCGCCGTCCGGTGACGGGATGTGCCGCTGGGAATCCAGTACACTCAGGGCGGGCGACGGGCTGGCTTACGACCATGGCGAATGTCGTTCGTGCCGAGACGATCACGCTTCGATTTGCGATCTGGGATGCTGGCGACCATCTGTTCGATTCGACCACGCTCATCGATCACCTGGCCTGGAAGGCTCTCGCCCGGCCAAGCTCCGGCGCCCCCTGCTTCCATCACGCCGCCAAGTACGACGCAGCCCCAGCTCCAATGACCAACGCCCGTGAACAGCGATCCTGTCTCGGCATCGCCGCCACCCTGGCTCTGGATCGGAGCGCAGCCGCTTGCGGGGGCAACATCTCGGTCGCGGCCTCGCGCCTCGACGCCGCGATTGACACGGGCAATGACGCGATGGCGGAGGACGCAGGCGTGGACGTTGCCGCGAGCGACGACGCAGACTCAGCCTGCACGGACGGAGCGTGCGGCACGGTATGCGCCCCCGGGAGCGTGCGGTGTGCCGATGGCGTGCAGATCGCGAAGTGCGGCAGCGACGGCGTGTGGGGGGTCCCGACGACGTGCCCCAACCAGGCTTGCTACATGGACCGGTGCACCGGCTCATGTGTTCCGGGGACGACGCGGTGCAACGTGGCCACCAAGAACCCCGAGGCATGCGCGCGGGACGGCGCCTGGGCAGGAGCTCGTAGAGCGAGGCCACTCCGAGGAGCGCTACCTCGGGCGACAGGCCGAGGCTGCACGGAAGAGCGCCGAGCTCGCGGATCGATCAGAATCCACCCGCCGCCCGGAGTCCATTGTGTTACTCTCGTTGTCACAGTCATGAAGAAGCGCCCTGGCACGACGGCAACGTTCTCGATCTCCGTCGACGTAGAGACGCAGCGCATCCTCAAGAAGGAAGCCGCCCGCTCGTACGGAGGGAACGTCAGCGCGCTCGTGGCGGCAATCGCCAAGGAGGCCAGACTTCAGGCCGCTCTCGACTGGCTCCTGGAGGGAACGAAGGTGACCCCCGAGGAGCGCGCCGCCTTTCTCGACGAGGTCGACGGAAAGGGCAAGACCAGGAAGCGTCGCCGGGCCGCATGACGAGCCGTCTCGTCACGCTGGACACCGGAGCTCTCATCGCCATCGAGCGCCGCAAGCATCGGGGGGTTCTCCTCCTCGATCTTGCGAAGCATCGGCTGGCACGACTGCTGGTCCCCGTGCCCGTGGTCGTCGAATGGTGGCGCGGCAGGACTGACGCGCGTGAACGCATTCTCGACGCCGTGAGCATCGAGCCGCTGTCGCTCGACGTTGCACGCGCCGCGGGAGAGGCCCTTGCGAAGGTGAAGAGCAAGTCGCTTGCGAGGGCGTCGGCTGTTGACGCCATCGTCGTGTCGTTCGCTGCGAAGCATGGCGGTGTCGTCTACACGGGTGACGTGGACGATCTGGAGGCCATCCGGGCGGCGCACTTTCCTTCGGTCCGCGTCCTTGGCGTCGGGGACGATGCGGGGGCGTCGCAGTGAGGCAGCCGCCTCTCGTTCGTCATAAATGGCTGGCACGAGACCGGTTTTGCGGACGAGGCTCGCGAAGGCGCCGTTTTTCGGTACGTGCTTGAGGATTCCCCTACCCTCTCCCCCGATGCTCGCCGACAACGAATCCCTCATCTGGGAAGGCGGCGCCACGTGGAAAGCGTGGGGCCTCAAGTGGATCCTCGGCTGGGTGCTCGCCCCCGTCGTCGTCGGCCTCTTCCTCCTCGCGTCCGTGTGGGCCGCGACGCGCTCGACGCGCTGGAAGATCACGTCGCGCCGCATCGAGATCGAGCAGGGCCTACTCTCCAAGCGCGTCGAGACGCTGGAGCTCTGGAAGGTCCGCGACGTCGAGCTCCGGCAGACGCTCGTCGACCGCATGTTCGACGTCTCGTCGGTCCTCGTGACCGCCCAGGACAACGCGACGCCGGCGCTGGAGATCCGCGGCCTGCCCGGCTCGCGTGACGTCTACGACCGGCTCATGACGGCCGTGATGAACGCGAGGCAGCAGCGCGGGATCATGAACCTGAATCAATAGCGCCTGAGCTCGGTTTCGTTTCTCCGCCGCAAGCGGCAACATGGCGTCGCACGGGGAGGCAAGCATGTCCGGCGGTGACCAGAAGCTCACGGGGCCCGATCTCGCTGCGGGCGTCGACGCGAACGCGGTGGCGGACGGCGCGATGCTGGTGGGGCACGCGCGCGGCGAGGCGGTGCTCGTCGCGCGGAGCGGCGCGGAGGTCTTCGCGATCGGCGCCACGTGCACGCACTACTCCGGCCCGCTGGGCGAGGGGCTGCTCGTGGGCGACACGGTGCGCTGCCCCTGGCACCACGCGTGCTTCTCCCTGCGCACCGGGGAAGCCGTGCGCGCGCCGGCGCTGAGCGCGGTCCCCTGCTACGGCGTGGAGCAGCGCGCCGGGAAGATCTACGTGCTCGGTAGGCGCGACCTCCAGACGAGGCGCGCGCTGACGACCCCCGACTCGATCGTGATCGTCGGCGCGGGAGCCGCGGGCAACGCGGCCGCCGAGATGCTCAGGCGCGAGGGCTACGCGGGCCCGGTGACGCTGGTCGGTGCCGACCCTTCGCTCCCGAGCGACCGGCCGACCCTGTCCAAGGACTACCTGGCGGGCACCGCGTCCGAGGAGTGGCTCGCGCTGCGCCCGGCGGGGTTCTACGAGGAGCAGGGCATCTCGCTCCACCTCGGCACGCGCGTCGAGGCGATCGACACGAAGGACTGGCGCGTCCGGCTCGCCGGGGGGGCCACGCTCCCCTACGGCGCGCTCCTGCTGGCGACCGGCGCCGACCCGATCCACCTGCCCCTGCCGGGCGCCGACCTCCCGCACGTCCGCTACCTGCGTACCGTGGCCGACGGCCGCGCGCTCGTCGCGGCGTGCGCGACCGCGAAGCGCGCCGTGGTGGTCGGCGCGAGCTTCATCGGGCTCGAGGTCGCGGCCGCGCTGCGCGCGCGCGGAGTCGCCGTGGCGGTGGTCGCGCCCGAGACCCTCCTGCTCGTGAGGGTCCTGGGCGAGGTCGTCGGCGCGGCGATCAAGAAGCTGCACGAGGAGCACGGGGTCGTGTTCCACCTCGGCGCGAAGCCCGCGGGAATCGACGCGAGCGCGGTCACGCTCGACAGCGGCGCGAAGCTCCCCGCGGACCTGGTCGTGCTCGGCGTCGGCGTCCGCCCGGCGACCGCGCTGGCGGAGGCCGCGGGGCTCGCGACCGACCGCGGAGTGCTGGTCGACGAGTATCTCGCCACGAGCGCGCCCGGCGTGCTGGCGGCCGGGGACATCGCGCGGTGGCCGGACGTGCGCAGCGGCGGGAGGATCCGCGTCGAGCACTGGGTCGTCGCCGAGCGACAGGGACAGGTCGCGGCGCTGAACATGCTGGGGCGGGGCGTGGCCTTCGACGCCGTGCCGTTCTTCTGGAGCGCCCACTACGACGTGGCGCTCTCGTACGTCGGTCACGCGGAGAAGTGGGACCGCGTCGACGTCGCGGGGAGCCTCGACGCGCGCGACTGCGCCGTCGCGTTCCGGCGGGGCGACGCCACGCTCGCCGTCGCCACGATAGGGCGCGACCACGCGAGCCTCGAGGCCGAGGCGGCCATGGAGCGGGGCGACGAGGACGCGCTGCGCAAGCTGGTGCCGTGAGGCCCGCTTGTCATCCCGAGCGAAGCGAGGGACCCCCCGGCCGCTTCCCGCGTGCGCAGATCGCGCGTGGCTGGAGTCCGCGTCGAGCGCCACGCGAGCCCGGCTCGCGCGGGAGGCATCCGGGGGATCCCTCGCTCCGCTCGGGACAAACTTGGCCCCACCGCGCGCGGCGTGCTGTCCCATCTTGTATGCGCCCGACGTCCGCCTTCGCCCTCGCCCCCTTGCTCGCGGTCCTGCTCGCCGCGTGTCCCGCCCCGCTGAACGCGGTGCAGCGGGGCCAGCAGACCGCCCAGGAGTTCAACCAGGACACCCGCTTCGGGCGCACCTCGCTGGCGATGGACCGGGTGGCGAAGGAGGCCCGCGATGACTTCGCGCAGCACCACCGGTCGTGGGGCACCGACATCCGGATCGCGGACGTCGAGCTGTCGGGGATGAAGTCGCACGGAGAGCGGGACCTGGACGTGATGGTGCGCGTCGGGTGGTACCGACAGACGGAGCAAGATCTCCGCGTGACGACGCTCAAGCAAAACTGGCGCGACAAGGACGGCTGGGAGCTCGTCGCAGAGGAGCGGCTCGACGGAGACGTCGGGCTGCTGGGCGAGCCTGTGGTGTTCGTGGCGCCGCCCGAGGGGCGGGCGCCCGCGCAGTTCCCCACGATACGCCTCCGCGGCGCCGACTGATCAGTCGGCGGCAGGCGCGGAGGGAGGCGGAGCCGGCGGCGGCGCTGCCTTGGCGGTCTTCTTCGCGCCGGCGGCCTTCTTCACGCCGCGCCCCGCGGCCGCTTTGCGCTCCTTCGAATGGCGCTTCAGACGCGCCTTCTTCTTCACCTGCGCCTTGCGGCGCTTCATCTTCATCGAATTACGGTTGTCGTGCTTTCCCACGGCGCGGGAGCATCCGTCGCCGGCGGCGGTACGTCAAGGTCCAGCGACGACTTTAGGCGCCGCCGTCAGCCCGTACCTTCGGCCGCGGCAGGCACTCGCCCTCGCACTTCCAGGCGGTAGCGGCTGTTAATCGTCTCGATGTAAAAAACTTCGCGGCCGGCGAGGCGGAGGACGCGCTTGACGGGAGTCGTGACGTATTCGTGCATGCCGTCGGGGAACTCGATGACGACGACCGACCCCTTGCGAGGCGCCCGGACGAGGCGACCGCCCACGGCACGCGCCCCCTTCCCGAGCTTGCGCAAGACTACGTCCACGAATCTAAATCTAGCATCGCCCGCGCGGGCGTCTATGGTCACTCTGCGCGGCGCGGGCCAGGCCACGCAAGAGCGCGGAACCAGCCCGGAAAGGCCTCATGCACTCGCCGGATTCCCACCGTTTCGACCCGCCCTGGACGCCGCATCGCCGCGGCTGGATCGAAATCGTGTGCGGCTCGATGTTCAGCGGGAAGACCGAGGAGCTGCTGAGGCGAGTGAAGCGCGCGCGCCTCGCGCGACAGCCGGTGCTGCTCTTCAAGCCGCGCGTGGACGACCGGTACGACGAGGTGAAGGTCGTGTCCCACGAGGGCCTCAACGCGGACGCGCTGCCCGTCGCCAGCGCCGGCGAGCTGCTGGCGCGCGTGCTGGCCGACACGGCGGTGGTGGGGATCGACGAGGTGCAGTTCTTCGACGACGCGATCGTCGGCGCTGCGGAGGACCTGGCCGCGCGCGGCATCCGCGTCATCGCGGCGGGGCTCGATCAGGACTGGCGCGGCCGCCCCTTCGGACCCGTGCCGGACCTGATGGCAGTCGCGGAGTACGTCACGAAGCTCCACGCCGTCTGCGCCCGGTGCGGTGCGCCCGCTTCGCGCTCGCAGCGGCTCATCGCGGCGGAGGGGCAGCTCTTCGTCGGAGGCGCGGCGGAGTACGAGGCGCGGTGCCGCACGTGCTTCGAGGTGAGCGAGACGTGAGCCGCCTACCCGCGAGAGTGAACCGGTCCACGCGGCGAACGTCGTCCGCCCCTGATGCGTAGGCGCCCTCGAGCAACAGCCCCGTGTCCACGTGGGCATCGTAGCCCTACGGGCACTTGTAGCCCTTGCCCACCATGTTGCCGCGCGCCAGGTCGTCCCAGACCACGTGTGTGGCGCCACTCGCCGCCGCTCGGTTGCGCACTTGATTCGATCCCCACGGGCTCGGAAGAGGGCTACCGAGGATCCTCGCTGACGCCCTCGATTCGCGCGCCGGGCGTTGGCACGATCGGACCGCGCTGGTCGGGACTCGCGGCCGTCACCGCGACGCGTCCGCGCACGCGGGGCCGCCGTTCAGAGCGAGCAGGCTCTCGTCAGCAGTCAGAAGCGTCGCGCGCGCGCAGAGCGCTGTCGCCACGATGATCCGGTCGGCGGGGTCTCCGTGTAGCGCCGAGAGGCGCGACGCGACGATGCCGATCTCCCCATCGACGGCGAGCTCCCTGGGACCGCTACGCTCCGCAGCAGCGCGCACTTCGGCGAGGTCGCGTGTCAGGCGCAGGCGCCCGGCAGCGACCAGCATCCCGAGCTCCCAGTACGAGATGGCCGAAACGTGGACCTGAGCCCGGGCCATCGCGCGGCCGATGCGCTGTCTGGCCGTGGCTCCGAGCTTCGGCGAATCCTCGGCGAGCCAGACGAAGACATGGGTATCCAGGAGGATCATCGGATCGAGCGCTTCTTGCGCCTGGCCGGGGCAGGCAGGCCGGCCGGGGCGGCGCGGTCGAGCAACGTCAGCTCGACCTCGTTCGGTCGCCACTCGGAGGCCACGGGGGCCACGATATCGCCGACCTCTTCGAAGGCACCCCTGGCGAAGCCGAAGATCGAGCTCGCGGCGTCGACGACGGGGACGAGCCGTGCGACAGGCGTACCCCGCTTGGTGATCACGATGGTGGCGCCGGTCTCCGCGACAGTGTCCATCAGCTCGAGGCACTTCGCCTTGAACTCTCCTGCCTTCATCTCTCCGGGGACCGACCTCACTCGAGCACTCATGGTCACGAGTATGGTCACGACATACCGGAAACGCAAGCGACCCCGACCCCGGTCCGCCGGAGAACCTTGCGAAGGATTGCGAAGGGGGGCGGGCGAGATCGTGGACGCGGGCCTATGCTCGCGGCGAGGGAGGGTAGGGCTCCGGAGTCACTACGGCCCCGCCGCCCACCGCTCGCTCGACCCGATACCCCACTCCCCGCG